>NZ_DATJJK010000058.1:0-39042 GCF_035492295.1 Acidisoma sp.
ATCTCGCCGGCCACGATCTCCCACCAGTCCCGCGCCTCGCGCAGCAGATCGAGATTGCCGCGCACGGCGAGCCAGAATTCTTCTGTCGCACCCGCGGGCAGGCGATCCGCCATGGCCGCGAACTCCAGCCGGTGGAGCAGGTGGCGGTTGATACCGAGCAGCTGACGCGGATCGAAGACCGCCGCGGAATGGGACATGCGGCCGAGGTCGAAGCTTTCCGCCGCTTCCTGCCGCGTCAGCGGCGCCATGTCGTCCGAGGAGCCGAGGCGGGCGAGATAGGCGACGATGGCATCGGGCTCGAGCCCGTCCTTGCGCAGGCTGCGCACCGAGAGGCTGTCGAAGCGCTTGGAAAGCTTGCCGCCCTCGGCATCCGTCAGCAGCGGCAGATGCGCGAAGGAGATGGTCTCCGGCCTGCCACCCAGGGCGCGCATGAGGTCGATCTGGATACCGGTATTGGTCGCGTGATCCTCACCCCGAATGATGTGGGTGACGCCGAATTCGAGATCGTCCACGACCGAAGTGAACGTATAGAGGAAGGTGCCGTCGGCGCGGATCAGCACCGGGTCCGAAAGGCTGCCGAGCTTCACATGGCGCTTGCCGAAGACGAGGTCATTCCAGACGATCATGCCGTCCGCGAGTTTGAAGCGCCAATAGGGCGTTTTGCCGTTGGCTTCGGCGGCCGCCCGCTGTTCCGGCGTCAGCGACAGCATGGCCCGGTCATAGATCGGCGGCAGGCGGCGTTTCAGGCGCATGGCGCGCTTGGCGGCCAGCTCTTCTTCACTCTCGAAACAGGGGTAGAGCACGCCTGCCGCCTTCAGCCGCTCGGCCGCCGCCTCATAGGCCGCGATGCGCTCGGACTGGCGGGCGAACGCGTCCCAGCCGATGCCCAGCCAGCGCAGATCCTCCTGGATCGCGGTTTCGAATTCCGGCTTGGACCGGGCGGTGTCCGTATCGTCCATGCGCAGCATCAGGCTTCCGCCATGGCGCTGAGCGAAGAGATGGTTGGCCACCGCCGTGCGCAGATTGCCGACGTGCAGGTAGCCTGTGGGGCTGGGCGCGAAGCGGAGGCGAGGGGTGCGGGTGCTCATGCCGAACCCCATGCCCCAGCCGGCCTCCGACGTCAAAGCCCGTAACAAGCGTCAGGAATGCAAGGAAGGATGATCCGCCCGGGCGGTGTCACGTGCCGGGTCAGGCGCCGTGTCACGCGTCACGTCATGCATCGACCGTGCTGCGTGTGCCGGCCCGTGCGGCCGCGCCCCCTTTGCGGGCGGAGGAGGACCGTGCGGCGCCTGCCTCCCCAAGGGCGGAGGAGACATCGAAGGCGCTGATCAGGCCGGACAGTTCGGCGGCGTCATTGGCGAGGCCGTGACAGGCGGCGGTCGCTTGCTCGACCATCGCGGCATTCTGCTGCGTCGCGCGATCCATCTGGCTGACGGCCGTGTTGATCTCGGAAAGAGCGGTGGACTGCTCATTGGCGCTGGCCGCGATATCGGTGACGGCGGAATCGATTTCGCCGACATGGGTGATGATGCGGTCGAGCGCCTGGCCGGTCTGGCCGACAAGATTGACGCCGGCCGCGACCTGCTGGGTGGAGGTCGAGATCAGCGCCTTGATCTCCTTTGCCGCCTCGGCGGAGCGCTGGGCGAGACCGCGCACTTCCTGCGCCACGACTGCGAAACCCTTTCCGGCGTCGCCGGCGCGGGCTGCCTCCACGCCCGCATTGAGGGCGAGGAGATTGGTCTGGAAGGCGATCTCGTCGATGACACCGATGATCTGGCTGATTTTGTGGGAGGAGCTTTCGATCCCGTCCATGGATTTGACGGCCTGCTGAACGATGCCGCCAGATTTCTCAGCCTCAATCTTGGCGCCGCTGACGATGGCGCGGGCCTGGCGGGTGCCTTCGGCCGCTTTCTTGACGGTCGCGGTGATCTGTTCCAGCGCAGCGGCGGTCTGTTCCAGACTTGCCGCCTGCTGTTCGGTCCGCCGCGACAGATCGCTGGTGGAGCTGAGGATCTCGCTGCTGGTGCTTTTGACGGAGTGGGTGTTCTGGCCGACCTTGCGCATGGTTTGCTGCAGGGCGGCAAAAGCGCTGTTGAGGTCGACACGCAGCTGGTCGAGCTCGGGCAGCAGGGGCGCGTCCAGATGTTGGTTGAGCTTGCCATTGGCGAGGCCAGCGAGTGCCGATCCGATGCGCTCCACGCTTTCGATGCGGGCCGTTACGTCCAGCGCGAATTTGACGATTTTGACGACACGGCCGTTTTCATCCTGAATTGGATTATAGGCGCCATGAATCCAGATCCGCTTGCCGTCCCGCGACAGCCGGCGGAATTCTCCGGATTGGAATTTGCCTTGCCGAAGTTCCTTCCAGAAATTGGCATAGGTCTCGCTTGCCGCGTCGCTGGGGTCGAGGAAGATGCTGTGATGGCGGCCGACGATTTCTTCCAGCGTGTAACCCATCGCTTTCAGAAAATTAGCATTGGCATGGCGGATGATGCCGTCGGGTGCGAATTCGATGATCGCCTGGGCGCGAGAGAAGGCGGCGATCTGGGCTGAGTAGTCCAGGTTGAGGAGTCTTTGTTGTGCATCCGCCCATTCCACCAGATAGCCGGTTATGCGCGACCCCGATCTGAGCGGCACGACCTGCAGGTCGAAGCGGCGGAGGCCGATGGTGATGGTCGCGAAATGGGGCTTGTCGAGCGTCGCGAGCAGGGTGCGCTGATGCTGCGGGTGTTTGTGAAAGATGTCGATATTGCTGCCGATCAGCTTGTCGACGGAGAACTGCGGCAGTTCGCGCTTCAACTCCTTCTCGGCCTCCCGCATGAAGGTGAGGAGGGGCGGATTCATATACGTAATGTTCAGCTTGGCATCCGCCAGCATGACATTCGTGCGAATAAGATCCAGCGCCGCCAAACGTGCAGTCTTGCGGCTCCGCATGATCGAGCCAATGGCCATTGCAACCCAATCCCCTGCCTTGCAGCAGGGAGGATAGGAAGAGGCTCTTAAGCGGAAATGAAGGCGGGAGAACTTCGCCTTTCAGCTGCGGGCGCTGCTCTTGCTCTCGCCGTTGCGCCGCCGCTGCAGCAGGAATTCGCGGCCGAGCTTCACCCGGGCCTCGCCGTCATAGGAGATGATGTCGGCGGTGGCATAGGTTTCGTGCCAGTGGTCGGGAATGAAGCTGCCCGTGCCGACGACGTCGATGGGCGCATGGGCATCCGACATGACGCGGCATTTGTCGACGCCGAAACCCGAGGAGGCGACGATGCGGACCTTTTCGAATCCGGCCTCGTCCAGCGCCTCGCGCATGCGCCAGATTGCCGCCGCCGAGACGCCGGTGCCGACAAGATGGCGGAGTTCGGCGTCGCTGCGATAACGACGGATGGCGCCGGGGCTGCGCCGTTCCAGCACGGCATAGCTCGCTGCCGGGTCGAGCGTCTCGAGGAAGCGGCCGCCATGGGTATCGAGCCGGACGGACATGCGTCCGGCCGCGGCGAGCTCGGGGAAGCGGCGGCAGACGGCGAGACCGTCGGTGATCTCGCGCCCGAAATAATCGACCAGCACCGTCAAACTGTCGCCCGGGAAAGTCTCGTGGTACATCTCGGCTGCCCGCACGGTGGAGCCCGCATAGCCGATCAAGGCATGCGGCATGGTGCCGAGACCGCGTTCCGCGCCGAAGAAATGCGCCGTCGCGTCATTGGCATTGCCAACGAAACCTTTCGCCCCCTCGCGCTGGGCGGCCCGGCTGCCGACCGACGCGCCATAGGCCATCATCGCCTGCATTTCGGTGCCGGCGCAGTGGCGGGCTTCCATGGCGAGGAAGGTGATGTGGGGCAAAGCGATGCACATCTGATAGGCATGATGCGCCGCGACCGAAACCGCGCCCACCTTCTGCAGCAGCAGGGTTTCGAGATCGGTGAGATGGATGTAGCTGCCCGTGATATAGAGCAGCGGCTCGCCGGCACCGACCCATTCGCCCTCCTCGTGCAGCACCTCGATGTCGAAGGTGGTGCCGCGCGCGGCCGCTACCTCCTGCATCCAGTCCAGCATCAGTTTGGGCGCCGAGATCACCGGCCGCCGGAGAAAGACCGCATAGGTCACGGTCTTGTCGCCGAAGCGGCGGACGATCTCCTTGGTCTTGTTGAAATAGGCATCCGTGTAGGCGGCAATCGTCTCCGTCTGCACCAGATCGTCCGCGGCCAGCGTATCCATCCCGTCCGTCCTGCCTTCTTGTCGTTATTCTGCGGCGACGGCGGCGGAGGCCGGCAGGCGTCGCGCCTTCAGCTCCTCGGCCACCAGGAAGGCGAGTTCCAGCGACTGTTCGGCATTAAGCCTCGGGTCGCAGAAGGATTCGTAGCGGCGGCCGAGATCGGCTTCGGTCAGCCGATGGGCGCCGCCCACGCATTCCGTCACGTCCTGCCCGGTCATCTCGACATGAATGCCGCCCGGCCAAGTCCCTTCCGCCGCATGCGCCTCGAAGAAGCCGCGCACCTCGCCGAGAATGGAATCGAAGCGGCGGGTCTTGCGGCCATGGCTGGTCGAGATCGTGTTGCCATGCATGGGGTCGCACAGCCACACAACCTCGGCGCCGGCCTGGCGCACCGCGCGCAGCAGGCGGGGGAATTTGCTCTCCAGCTTTTCCACGCCCATGCGGCTGATCAGGGTCAGGCGCCCGGGCTCGTTCGCCGGGTTCAGCGCCTCGATGAGACGCAGCAGATCCTCGGGCTCGGTCGTGGGGCCGACCTTCAGGCCGATCGGGTTCTTGATGCCGCGCATGAACTCGACATGCGCGCCGTCAACTTGGCGGGTGCGGTCGCCGATCCACAGGAAATGCGCCGAACAGGCATAGGTATCGCCACTCGTGGAATCGACACGGGCCAGCGCTTCCTCATAGGGCAGAAGCAGCGCCTCATGGCTGGTGTAGAAGTCCGTCTCCCGGATTTGGGGCGCGGTTTCGGCCGTCATGCCGCAGGCGCGCATGAAGCTCAGCGTCTCGTCGATCCGCGCCGCGAGGTCCTGGTAGCGGGCGCCGAGCGGGCTGCGTTCGACGAAGCCCAGATTCCAGCGATGGACGCTGTGCAGATCGGCATAGCCGCCATTGGCGAAAGCGCGCAGCAGGTTGAGGGTGCCGGCGGACTGGAAGTAGCCGGTCTCCATGCGGCCCGGATCGGGGATGCGGGCTTCCGGCGTGAAGGCCGGGCCGTTGATGATGTCGCCGCGATAGCTCGGCAGCGTCTCGGACCCGATGGTTTCGTTATCGGCGCTGCGCGGCTTCGCGAACTGGCCAGCCATGCGGCCCATCTTCACGACAGGCACGCTGCTGCCGAAAGTCAGCACCACGGCCATCTGCAGCAGCACCCGGAAGGTGTCACGAATGATGTTGGCGGTGAAATCGTCGAAGCTCTCGGCGCAGTCGCCGCCCTGAAGCACGAAGGCGCGGCCGGCCGCGACCTCGGCAAGGGAGGCCTTCAGCCGCCGGGCCTCGCCCGCAAAGACGAGGGGAGGATAGCGCCGCAGGCGGCTTTCGACGCCGGCCAGCCGCTCGACATCCGGATAGGCAGGGATCTGCCGCACCGGCTTGTTGCGCCAGCTCGCCGGGCTCCACGTATCGGTGGCCCGGTTCTCGAGGGGACGGTTGGTGCCCGTCTGGCTCATTGGTCTCTTCCTCGTCTGGGCGGCGCCGGGTTTCCTGCTGTATGGCGCCGCGCTCTGATCTTGTGCCGGCATGCAAAGACGCGGCACGGTCGGGGGTTATCGGCCGAAATGGGTCGAAATGCTACTCGGCAGCTTCTGCGGCCGCCGCAACGCGGGTCCGCGTGCGCATTGTTACGAATTCCTCGGCCGCTGTCGGGTGAATGCCGATGGTGCGGTCGAAATCCTGCTTGGTCGCGCCCATGCGCAGGGCGATGCCGATGCCCTGCATGATCTCGGCCGCATCCTCGCCCAGCATATGGGCGCCCAGAACTTTCTGGCTCTTCTGGTCGACCACGAGCTTGATCAGGGCGCGGCGGCCGTGCCGACCGGTGAGGGTGTGGCGCATCGGCGTGAAACGGGTGACGTAGATGTCCATCGGCCCGCGCCGGATCGCCTCCTCCTCGGTAAGCCCGACGGTCGCGAGGGGAGGGCTGGAGAAGACCGCCGTGGGGACGTTCTCGTGGCTCGCCTCGCGCGGCTGGCCGCCGAAAAGGGTGTCGGCCAGGGCATGACCTTCGGCGATGGCAACCGGGGTGAGATTGAGCCGGTCGGTGACATCGCCGATGGCATAAACATGCGCAACGTTCGTCCGGCTGCCGGCATCGACGGCGACCGCACCCTGGGCATTGAGCGCGACCCCCGCGCGGTCGAGGCCGAGGGAGGCCACATTCGGGATCCGTCCGGTGGTCATGATGACATAGTCGACCGCGAGTTCCGTCGTATCCGAGAGATGGACCCGGCGCTGCGCGTCGCATACCCCGTCGAGCGCGATATGGGTCGGGATGACACCGCGGTGCAGGTGCAGGCCTTGTGCGAGGAGGTTCTCGGCCAGTGCCTGCCGCAGCTCATGGTCGAAGCCGCGCAGCGGCAGGGGCTGGCGATAGATGAGGTGCACCTCGGAACCGAGACCTGCGAAGATCGAGGCGAATTCGACGGCGCTGTAGCCGCCACCGACAATCGCGAGACGGGCCGGGCGCTGCGGCAGATAGAAGAGATCATCCGTGATGCCAGCCAGTTCCGCGCCCGGAATATCGGCTTTGTGCGGCGTGCTGCCGGTGGCGATGACGATGTTGGCGGCCGTCACGCGCTTGCCGCCGATCTCCAGCGTATGGGGGTCCAGGAAGGTTGCGCGCGCCTCGAAAGTGGTCACGCCGGCTTTGCCGAGCAGCGTGCGATAGACGCCCTGCAGACGGTCGATCTCGCGGTCCTTGGCGGCAATGAAGCGTGGCCAGTCATGATGGCCGCGGGGCATGTCCCAGCCGAAGCCGCGCGCATCTTCGGCCCAGGCGCCGTATTCCGCCGCCTGTACCATCAGTTTCTTGGGCACGCAGCCGACATTGACGCAGGTACCACCCCAGAATCGTTCCTCGGCGACACCCACCCGTGCGCCATGGCCGGCCGCAATCCGGGCGCAGCGCGTGCCGCCCGAGCCGCCACCGATGACGAAGAGGTCGAAGTCGTAGGCCATGCGCCGGGTCCCATCTGCGTGAGGAGAGGATGCTTCACATAGGACGGGAGGCGGGTGCAATCAAACGAGGGGCAGGTCTTCCCCCCTGGTCTGGGCACTGCAATAACGATCAGGTATGCCGAATTGACAGAGGTATCAGTAAATTCTACTGCGTCACTATGTTTAATCGATCGGTGCGCCGATGAGCGGGCAGGCAGAAGGCGGGACCATGCGGCCTTGGTCCCGCTACGGCCTCGGCTGCCTCTCGGTTTTGGCGGCCCTCGCCCTCTGGCAGGCGGCGGGCAGCTTCCGTCTCGTGCCGGCCGGGTTGCTCGCCAGCCCCGCCCAGGTCGTCGCAGCCCTGATCGACATCTCCCGCCATGGCTACCGGGGCACTTCCTTGGGCCAGGATATCGCCGCCACCCTCGCGCGGGCACTGGCCGGTTTTCTTGTAGGCAGTGCGGTCGGCGTGCCGCTCGGCCTCTGGATGGGGACGAGCCGCCTGACCACCGCGGCGCTGGACTGGATCGTGCAGTTCCTGCGCCCGCTGCCGCCGCTCTCCTTCCTTGTGCTCCTCATGCTCTGGCTCGGCACGGGCAATCTTGCCAAGGTTGCCCTTCTGGCGCTGACCGCCTTTCCGATCGTGACGAGTGCCACCTACGCCGCGGTTGCCGCCGTGCCGCAGCAGAAGATCCAGGCGGCGCAGTCGCTCGGCGCCAGCCGCGCACAGATCTTCGCCCATGTGCTGCTGCCCGCGGCACTGCCGATGATTTCCACGGGGCTGCGCATCGCGCTCGCCGCCGCTTTTTCCACTGTCGTCGCCTCCGAGCTCATGGCCGGCAGCGACGGGCTCGGCTGGATGATCTTTTCGGCGAGCCAGTTCCTGCGCAACGACATCATCCTGCTCGGCATCATCCTGCTCGGCATTCTCGGCATGGGGTTGAACGGGCTTCTGTTGCGTCTCGACCACCGCCTCATCCACTGGCGGGGGCGGGAATGATAGGGCTGCTGCACCGCCGTCCCTGGATCGTCACGCTCATCAGCATCGCCGCAGTTGTCGGCGCCTGGGCGGGTGCGACCTATGGTGGGCTGGTGAGCGACCTGTTGCTGCCGACGCCGGACGAGCTCTGGGATGGGGCTGCCGATCTCGTCGTCAACGGCTACAAGGGCTATAGCCTCGGTGCCCATATCGGCCTCAGCCTGCTGCGAGTGGGGCTCGGGTTTGGCCTCGGCACCATCCTGGGCACGCTGCTCGGCCTCGCCATGGGCATGTCCGAGGTGTTGGACGCGCTGGCCGCCCCCTTCATCGAATTCCTGCGGCCCTTGCCGCAGCTCGCCTATCTCGTGCTGCTCATCATCTGGTTCGGCATCGGCGAGACGCCAAAGATCGTTCTGCTTTTCCTCGCGGCTCTGCCGGTCTCGGCGATCGCGGCACGGGATGGCGTGCGCAACGTTTCGGGTGAGCGGGTGCGGGCGGCCCAGTCTCTGGGCGCGAACCGTGCGCAGATCTTCCTCCATGTCGTTCTACCCTCGGCGCTCGGCGAGATTTTCATCGGTGCGCGTCTCTCCATTGGCATTGTTTATGCAACCCTTATCGCGGCCGAGATGATCGCCGGAGCCTCGGGTATCGGCTGGCTCATCCTCGACGCCGGCCGGTTCCTGCGCAGCGACTACGTCATCGCCGGGGTGCTGTTGATTGCGGCCATGGGCATCGCCCTCGATCGCGGGCTTCTGCTGCTCCAGCGCCGTATCGTGCACTGGGCCGGCAAATGAAACGACTTGAACGGACCACGGAAGGTCAGGAGACAGGCATGGTTGAACAGAGCGTCATCGGCCGCAGGCGTGTCATGGCGGGGGCGACGGGACTGGCGCTAGCGGCGGCGCTGCCCCTGCGCCGGGCCCGGGCTGCCACCCCCACCATCAATATCGGCTATTTCGTCGAGACCAAGCCCACCATGATCGCCAAGGCCCAGGGCTGGTTCGAGGAGATGGCGGCTGCCAAGATCAACTGGATCGAGATGGGCAGCGGCGCGCAGATCAATGCCGGCATGGTCGGCGGCAGCCTTGATATCGGCATGGGTATCGGCTCATCGCCCTCCGCCGCCGGCATCAGCCAGGGCATTCCGTACAAGGTCATCGCCATGCTGGACAATATCGGCCCGGCGGAGGAGATGACCGTCCGCGCCTCGGACAACATCAAGGCCCCGGCCGACTTCAAGGGCAAGAAGATCGCGACCCCCTTCGGCTCCACCTCCCATTTCCGCCTCATGGGTTTTCTCAAGACGAATGGGCTGAGCCTCTCGGACGTGACCGTGCTGGACCTGCCGCCGGAGCAGATCGTGGCGGCCTGGAAGCGTGGGGATATCGACGGCGCCTATGTCTGGAGCCCGGCCAAGGCTGAGCTGCTGGCCGATGGCGGCGCGGTCTACGAGACCTACAAGGAGCTCGACGCCCGCGGCTATGTCATCGCTGACCTTTTCGTGGCCCGCAACGCCTTCGCGAAGGCGCACGGCATGGCGGTGACCGGTATCCTGAAGGCTTATGGCAAGGCGCTCGACCTCTATCAGAGCAAGCCGGACGAGGCGGCGGCGATTGTCGGCAAGGCGGCCGGCGTCAGCACCGAGGTCGCGGCGGCAAATCTCAAGGAATATGATTTCGTGCCGCTCCGCGAACAGTTGACCAGCCAGTGGCTCGGCAGCCCGGGCAAACCCGGGGCCTTCGCCGCCGAACTGGAGCACACGGCGGAATTCCTCGTCGGACAGAAAAGTATCCGCCGCGCCCTGAAGCTTCCTGCCTATCAGAAGGGCATCGACACCCATTATCTGGAAGAGGCCGTTGCTTGACCGGCCGCTGACGGCCGAGGAGATGGCGCAGGAGACCGCGCCCTTCCTGCGCTTCGAGGACGTCTCCGTTACCTATGGGGCGGGGACGGCGCATCCGACGCTTGCCCTCAGCCCGACCGATCTCGCCTTCGCCCGGGGTGATTTCGTCTGTATCGTCGGGCCGTCGGGCTGCGGCAAGACGACACTGATGCAGACGCTTGCGGGCTTTCTCAAGCCGACCGCCGGGACGGTGCGGGTCGAGGGCCGTCCCGTCACCGGGCCCGGGCCGGATCGCGGCGTCGTCTTCCAGCATGCGGCCCTCTTTCCCTGGAAAACCGTCGCCGCCAATGCCGCTTTTGGACCGACGATGCGCGGGCTGCCGCGCGCCGAACGGCGGGAACGGGCGGAATATTGGCTTCGCTCCGTCGGGCTCTGGGATTTTCGCAACCGCTACCCGTATCAGCTTTCGGGCGGCATGCAGCAGCGATTGGCCATTGCCCGGGCGCTCGCCAACGAACCCGGCATCCTGCTGATGGACGAGCCCTTCGGCGCTCTCGATGCGCTGACCCGCGAGAAGATGCAGGAGGAGTTGCACGCCGTCTGGAAGCGCACTGGCATGACAGTGCTCTTCATCACCCATAGCGTGGACGAGGCGGTCTATCTCGGCACCGAGGTCGTGGTCATGTCACCGCGGCCCGGTCGGGTGTTGGAGCGCATTCCCGCCCCCTTCGCCCGCGTGGCGGGCGAGCGGGACATTCGCCGTATCAAGGCCGGGGCCGATTTCGTGGCATTGCGCGAGCGGGTGCTGGGCCTGATCTGGGGCGAAGGGAGCTGAGCGGCGCTGACCCCGGGCAGATGCTCGCCGTTTAGGCTTTGTTGCGTGTAAATTATTGAGCTGGAAACCTTTGGCGGCAGAGGGCCTCCGGTTTCCCTGTCCGCTCCGGCGCTCCTGACCCAATCAGTAATCTTCCGAAGGGAGTGTATCCGGGGTGGCCGGTTCAATCCTCGTCCGATTTCTTCAAAAAACCGTTGACGCTAAGAGGAAGATGCGAAAGAAGCCTGATAGACGCTTTTAAGGTCTTACGAATCGCGCGCCAATCAGGTCGATCTTCGTAACCAAGCGCTTGGAATTTTGAGAGGTTTTGATGTCGAAAGCATTTTTGGCCCAGGTGATTCAGGACTCCGCCGAAACGACGGGTGTCGCCGCCAACCGCGCCGCGACCGACGTTATGCAGGCAATCATCAAGGAATTGAAGAAGAACGGCCGTTTCACCCTGCCGAGCTTCGGCACCTTCATCGTGCGCAAGACCAAGGCCCGCAAGGGTCTCAACCCACGTACGGGTGAGGCGATTAAGGTCAAGGCCGGCAAGACGGTCCGCTTCAAGGCCTCGCCGTCGCTCAAAAAGGTCGTCTGAGGCGGCGGCGAGCGGGCTGCGGGCTCATCGGCGGCTCGCTCGCCACCGACTCGGGCGGAGGGTCTCCGCCATGGCGACTTTAGCCTGAGCCTCGGTTGCGCCTTCCGCTTTCGCGCTCATCGCGCCGCATTTGTTCAAGCGGCCGCTCGGGCACTCGCTCGTGGCCGCCGCGCACCTCGCCCTCCGGCCCCCGGCGGCGACGGCGCTTATCCTCATTATGGTTTCGGCCGGCCTGCCCCGGGCCGGCGCTCTCTCCTGCGGCAGGGCCGATCGGCAGATCGTCCGGCATGGCGCGGGCTCCTTTCGTTATTCTTCCGGCAGATGGGAGCCGCCCCAGGGGCCGGAAAGGGGGAAACCGCCGGGATGAGGCGCAAATTGCGGCCAGCCCTGTTTTCCGCCGCGGTATGTTCCGCTAGGCTAGCGATATAGAGAAGATTATCGTCGGGTTGGCGTGGGGGCGGCAGAGGCGCGGGCATGGACAGTGAACACGAGATTGCCTGGATCGATAGCGCCCGTGCGGTCGTCGAACCCCAGGACGGTAGCCAGCCCATCCTCGATCTCATCAATGGCGCCGAAAAGACCATCTGCCTCAAGATGTTCACCTTCACGGCGGATGATATTGCCGAGGCGCTGATCGCGGCCCAGCAGCGCGGCGTCCTGGTGCGCATCATGCTCAATCCCGCCCGTTCCTCGGGTAGCCGCGCCAATGACGATATGAAGGCCCGCCTGCAGGCAGGCGGTATTACCGTGATCTGGAGCAGCCCGGCCTTCGCCGTCACCCATGAGAAGTCGATGGTGGTCGACGGGCGCATCGCCATGATCGCGACCTATAATTTCGGCGTGAAGTATTTCACCGCCACGCGCGATTACGGCATCGTGACCGAGGATGTGAACGTCATCGCCGAGATGACCGATTGTTTCGAGGCGGACTGGGCGCGCAAGCATTTCGTCCAGCGGGAGCGCAGCGCCCTGCTCTGGAGCAACCGTGGCTCCCGTGCGCTGATGTGCCGGTTCATCGACCTCGCGAAGCACTCGCTCGAGATCCAGCATCCGAAATTCGTCGACGCCGTGGTTCTGGAACGCATCATCCAGGCGCAGGAGCGGGGCGTGCGCGTGCGGGTGCTCTGCGGTGGCAAGCACGGCATCAGCACCTGGGACGTGCTGGATACCTTCGCATCTCTCCGCCTCATGAAGCTCACGGGTGTCAAGATTCGCAAGCAGAAGGGGCTGCGGCTGCATGCCAAGCTCCTCATCGCGGATGACCAGCACGCCCTCATCGGCTCCATGAACATCGACCGTAGCGCCTTCGACCTGAGGCGCGAGCTGGGATGCTTCGTCAACGACCCGAAGGCGGTCGAGGTTCTGTCGGAAACCTTTCTGGACGACTGGCATGAGGCCAAGACCTACGATCCGCCGGACCCGCTGACGGTTCATCTGGTGGACGAGGACGATCAGCCACATGACCCCGAACTCGTCCACGAGTGAGGCAGGCGCCGGGGATGGCGGTGCTGTCCTGACGGAGGCGCCCCCGCCAGCCGCAGACGAGACGGTGCGGCCGCGCGTCTCTTTCTGGGAAATCGCGCGCACCTTCAACGAGATTTCGCTGTCAAGTTTCGGCGGCGGTCTTTCGGCATGGTCACGCGAAATGGTCGTGGCCCGCAAGAAATGGATGGACGACGCCGAATTCCTGAGTGCGATGACGGTCTGCCGTATCCTGCCCGGGGCCAACCAGGTCAATCTCGCAGTCTTCGTCGGCACCAAGCTCAATGGCCTGCGCGGTGCCGGCGCGGCTCTCGCCGGCCTCATCGCCATGCCGACGGTGCTGCTCATGGCGATTGCGGCGCTCTATGCCGCCTTCCAGCATTCTCATGCTGTGCAGCATGTGCTGGCGGGTTTCGCGGCGGCAGCTGTCGCCATGACCTTGCAGATGGTGTGGAAGACCGGGCGGACCACGCTCACCTCCATCATGCCCGTGTTGCTCTTCGCCACGACCTTCGTGCTCAACGGCATCCTGCGCTGGCCCTTGTGGTGGACGCTGGCCGTCACCGCCCCCGTCGGCATCGCCTGGGCCTGGCGCCGGGCCCACAAGAAGGCCGCCGCCCAGGCGGCGGGGAGCGCATCATGACCCTTGTTCTGGCCCTTCAGCTTTGCTCGGTCTTCGGCATCACCTCGCTGATGGCCTTCGGTGGCGGCAATGCGGTCATCCCGCAGTTCGAGCAGCAGACGGTCAGTGTCTATCACTGGCTGACGCCGCAGCAGTTCACCGATTCCTTCGCCATCGCCCAGGCCGCTCCAGGGCCCAGCACGCTCATCGTGAGCCTGCTCGGCTATCGGGCCGGCGGCATCTGGGGCGCGCTGATCGCGACGGCCGCCATGGTCATCCCGACCGGCCTCATCGTTTATGGCCTGGCCAAAGTCTGGGACAAGGGCCATGGCGAAAAGCCGGTGCGGCACGCGTTCCAGGACGGGCTCGCGCCCATCACGGTCGGCCTCATTCTCGCCGGCGGTGTCGTCGTCGCACGGCACGCGGAATCGAACTGGGTCCAGCTCGCCATGACGCTGATCGCGACGGTGGTGCTCTGCTCCACCAAGATCAATCCGCTGATCGTCGCCATCACCTGCGGCTTCATGGGCTACGTGCTGGCGGCGTGACATTCTAACTTATTGATAAGGCATGGTTCCCGCTTCAGATGGATCGCTTTTACGCTTCGATCTGAAGCGATCAGGCCCGGCGCCCGCCACCCTTGAGAAGCCGGGCCGCTAAGTCCGTACCACGACGTGAATCCTGCCCCGGCGCTCGACGACGTTGAGCGCCACCTCATCTCCGATCCGGCGGATATGCACCGTCACCTGCGCCGCGCCGATGGCGATCCTGTGCAGGACCATTTCGTCGAGAAACGGCGGCAGCCTTGGATTACTGAAGATGACCGCGCAGGCCTCCGGGTCGATGGAGAGGCCGAGGGACGCCTGCAGCAGCGCCGGCAGGGCCGCTGCCGCCCAGGCCTGCGGCGAGCAGGCGACAGGGTAGAAGGTCGGCCCCTGCGCCCGCCGGCGCGCGAAGCCGCAGAACAGCTCCGGCAGGCGGCGCATGTCGATATAGAGGGCGGCGGAGAACAACCCCTCGAAGATCTTCGCAACCGCCTCGGTATGGCCGTAGCGGGCGAGGCCCATGGCGATGAGCGCGTTGTCATGCGGCCAGACAGAGCCGTTGTGATAGGCCATCGGGTTATAGCGTGCCTCGGTGCTGGCGATGGTGCGGATACCCCAGCCCGAGAAGAAATCGTGCCCCATGAAACCCTCTGCCATGCGCGCAGCGCGCTCCGGCGCCACGATCCCGGAAAGCAGCAGATGGCCAGGGTTGGAGCTTCTCACCCGGCAGGGCCGCTTCTGCCCGTCCAGTGCCAGGGCGTAGGTCGCGATCTCCTCGCACCAGAAGGCTTTCTCGAAGGCGATACGGAGTGTCTCCGCCTTCTGCTCCTGGTCGGCGGCCACTGCCTGATGCCCAAGGCGGCGGCCGATTAGCGCCATGGCTTGACGCGCGGCATAGACGTAGCCCTGCACTTCGCAGAGCGCGATCGGCCCCTCGGCAAGGCGGCCATCGGCATGGAAAATGCTATCCGCACTGTCCTTCCAGCCCTGGTTCTGCAGACCCGTGCCGGCGGCCCGAAAATATTCGACGAAACCGTCCCCGTCCTGGTCGCCATACCGGTCGATCCAATCCATCGCGGCTTCGAGATGCGGCCACAGCTGCTGGACGGTATTGTCGTCATGCGTGCGCTGGACATAGGCGCCGGCGAGCATGACGAAGAGCGGTGTGCTGTCGACCGAACCGTAATAGCGGCGGAAGGGAACTTCGCCGAGTTCCGCCATCTCGCCGTTGCGCATCTCGTGCACGATCTTGCCGGGCTCGGCATCGGCTGCCGGGTCGACCGTTGTCGCCTGGGTCGCGGCCAGGAAGCGCAGCACGCCCCGTGCGATGGCAGGGTCGAGCCACAGCGCCTCATAGGCGGTGATCAGGGCATCCCGTCCGAAGACGGCGGTGAACCAGGGGATGCCGGCATAGGGATAGAGGCCGGTCGGCTTTTCTGTGATCAGCATGTAGAGATCGGAGACGGCGCGGCGAATCGCCTCGTTGAAGAGCTCGTTTGAGCTGTCCATGGCGGCGGCCCGCGCCGAGCGGGTGCGCATCCAGCGCCGCGTCTCCACCAGGGAGGCGAGGTAGTTCTCGCGCACATCCCGTGGCGGGGCCGAGCCCTCCGCTTCGCAGGCGATCTCGACATACAGGAGGGTCTGCCGTTCAGGCTGAAGCGTAAGATCGAACTGCGCGCGGCTGCCGTCGAGCGCCGAAGGCTGCGGGCTGAAGCGGAGCACCGTGGTGCGGCGGTGCCCGTCCAGTCCCTGGTAGCCCAGCGTCACACGGTCGGCTTCGACCGCAGCGGCCTCCAGAGTGCCGTGGCGCGTGCGCGGCGTGCCGCGTACCTCGAAGAGATCGGTGAAATCGGAATTGAAGGCGAATTCCAGACGAACGCGCTGTGCTTCCTGCGCAAAGCTGCGGACCTGGATGCGCTCGAAACAGGTTGCATTGATCATGAAACGCGTCCGGCGGATGTGGATCGCGCCATGCTCGATCACCACGCGGCCGTCCTGCGAGAGGTCAGGATTGGAGAGATCGCAGATCAGGGCTGTATTGTCGTCGCGCAGCGTGGAGCTCAGCAGCACCGGGCGGCCGCCGCCGATGGAAAGCTCGAAGACCGAAAGATGCCGTGTGTCGCGGTTGTAGAGTCCCTCCGTGCCGCCTTCATAGGGCAGGATATTGCCTGAGAGGTCGAAGACCCCGAACATATCGCCGCTCTTCAGTGTTCGGTATTGCCGCTCCTGCAGCGAGACGGTGGCGCCGACGGCATAGGGCGGTTCTTGGCTGTCTCGGGCTTCGGCGGTCACGTCGGGCGATCTCCGTATTGTCTGGGCGTTCGGACCAGATTTGGGTCGTGATCCGGCGCTGTCACCCCGGGGGAGGGAATCCCCCCGGGGTGACAGTTCATCTCACCCCTCGAAGGAGGAAACCTCGCGCCAGAGGTCGATGCCGCCTTCGCGCGCATGCTGGTCGATCTCAGCCAGTTCAGCGGCCGAGAAGGCGAGGTTCTTGGTCGCGTCCAGCGCATTGTCGAGCTGTGCCACGTTGCGCGCGCCGATCAGTGCACTGGTGACGCCCGGATTCCTGAGCACCCAGGCGATGGCCATCTGGGCAAGGGACTGGCCGCGGCGCTGCGCGATTCCGTTCAGGGCACGGACGCAGGCAAGGTTCTCCTCGGTGATGAGTTCCTTCGCGAAATACCGCCCCTCGGCCGCGCGGGTGCCTTCCTTGATGCCGCCGAGATATTTGTCGGTCAGCAGGCCCTGGGCGAGGGGGGAGAAGGCGATGCAACCCGTGCCAGTCTCCTCCAGCGCCGGCAGCAGCCCGCCTTCAACCCAGCGATTGAGCATGGAATAGGAGGGCTGATGGATGAGCAGCGGCACGCCGCGTGCCTTCAGCAAGGCGGCGGCCCGGCGCGTGAGATCCGGCCCGTAGGAGGAGATGCCAACATAGAGCGCCTTGCCCTGCGTCACGAGCTGGGCGAGGGCGTCCATCGTCTCTTCCAGCGGCGTCTCGAAATCCGGCCGGTGGGAATAGAAGATATCGACATAGTCGAGGCCCATGCGCTTGAGGCTCTGGTCGCAGCTCGCGATGAGGTATTTGCGGCTGCCACCCATGCCGTAGGGGCCGGGCCACATGTCCCAGCCGGCCTTGGAGGAGATGATCAGCTCGTCGCGATAGCGAGCGAAATCCTTTTTCAGCAGGATGCCGAAATTCTCTTCCGCCGCGCCGTAGGGGGGGCCGTAGTTATTCGCGAGGTCGAAATGCGTCACGCCCCGGTCGAAGGCGCGGCGCAGGATGGCGCGGCCGTTCTCCAAGACGTCCGTGCCGCCAAAATGGTGCCAGAGGCCAAGGGAGATCGCGGGCAGCTGAATGCCGGAGCGGCCGCAACGGCGGTACGGGATGGCGTCGTAGCGGTCGGGATTGGCGATATAGGTCATGGTAAGCTCTCGGTTCAGTTTTGGCGTTTCTTGACGTCCGCGACCCTACCCCGCCTCTCGGTGGACGGACAGGGGGCTCAGCGCCGCGCGGTTCCGACGCGGGGCGTCAGCAACACCACGATCAGCGTGACCGCGGCGATAACGGCCGCGACCAGAAAAACGCCGTGCAGGGCCCCTCCCAGCCGGGCTGAGGCAGTCGCGAGATCGGGGGCCGCCAAGCCGGCACGCAGCACGGGGTCCACCAATTCGCGCATGAGGTCATGCCCGTGCGTGTCGCCGAGCCCGGCATTGAGCACGCCGCCAAAGGCTGCCGCCCCCAGCGCCTGGCCCATCAGCCGGCTGAAATAGAAGAGCGCGGTCGAGCGCCCGCGCTCCCGCGCGGCGACGCCCGATTGTGCTGCGACAGTGAAGACGATGCTGAGAAGTCCCATCCCGGCACCGATCGGAATCGCGATGAGGTCAAGACCGGGCAGGCTGCGCGCAGCGGCGATCGGCACCAGGGCCGCCATGCCGAGCAGGATCAGGAAGGCCGAAGCGGCGGCCAGCATCCGGTCCTGGCCCCGGCCCACGGCGCGGCCGATGGTCATGCTCGCCGCCGTCCAGGCGACCGTCAGCACGCCGAGCAGAATGCCGGAGGCGAGCGCGCTGCCGCCCAGCACACCCTGCACCAGCGGCGGCAGGAAGGCGGTGACGGCGATCAGCAGTGCCCCCGCGAGGAGCGCCGAACCATTCGCCACCAACAGCAGCGGGCGCAGCACCAAATGCAGCGGCAGCAGCGGATGGGGCACCCGGCGTTCCCGCCAAGCGAAGCCGCCAAGGAGCAGGGCAGCGAGCGCCAGCCAGCCGATCAGCCCGGAGGTCGAAAGCCGGTCGAAGCCCACCAGCGCCGCCATCATGGTGCCGAGGCCCGCGATGAGGAGCAGGCAGCCCGCAAGGTCGATCGGCGCAAAAGCGCGCAGCCGCGGGTCCTCCTGCAGGAAGCGCCAGACCATGGTCATGGTGACGAGGCCGACCGGGAGATTCACCCAGAAGCAGAATTCCCAGCCCAGAGTGTGAACGAAGAAAGCGCCGAGCAGGGGGCCGACCACGGCGGCGATTCCCCAGATGCCGGAGACATAGCCGATCAGCTTGGGCCGATCTTCAGGTGCGCTGATGTCCCCAAGGATCGTGGTGGCGAGCGGCGCCAGACTGCCGCCGCCGATGCCCTGGATGGCGCGGAACAGGATCAGCGCCGGCATGCTCCAGGCGAGGCCGCACAACAGCGACCCGGCCAGGAACAGGGCGGTGCCACCGAGATAGACCGACTTCCGGCCAAAAGTATCGGCAAGCCGGCCGTAGAGCGGCGTCATCACCGCCTGGGCCAGCAGATAGATGCCGAAAGCCCAGGAGAAGAGGCGGAAGCCGCCGAGTGTTGCGACGATGGTCGGCATGGCGGTGCTGATCACCGTCACTTCGACCGCCGCCATGAAGGTCGAGATCAGCATGGCGGCGACAATCAGGCGGGCACGGGGGACACGCGGGAGCGCCGGGGCGAGGGCGGTGTCAGTCGGCATGCGGCACCGGCTCAGGGTTGAGGAACTGCCGCGTCGCCTGGGCGGCGTCCGCGAGGCCGATGCGCTCCACCGCGACGCCGGGTGGGAAGGCCGAGAGCAGCCGGGTCGGCGTTCGCCGGTCCAGCAGCACGAAGACGCCGCGGTCGTCCGCGCGGCGGATGAGCCGGCCAAAAGCCTGGCGCAGCCGGAGGCGAGCGATGCGGTCGTCGAACTCCTTGGGCGCGCCGCCCGAGAGATGGATGCGCCGCTCGCGGTGCAGAATGTCTGGCCGCGGCCATGGCACGCGCTCGAAAACAACCAGGCGCAGGGCGCTGCCCGGCACGTCCACCCCGTCCCGCATCGCATCGGTGCCGAGCAGGCAGGAGTGTTCCTCGGAGCGGAAGATATCCACCAGCGTCGCATTGTTCATGGCGTCGATATGCTGCGCGTAAAGCGGCAGGCCTGCCGCCTCCAGAGCGGGGGCGATGCGGCGATGGACGGAGCGCAGCCGGCCGATGGCGGTGAACAGCCCGAGCGCGCCGCCGCCGGAGGAGAGAAACAGCGTGCGATAGGCGGCGGCGAGCGAGGCTGGGTCCCCGGTATCGACATCGGTGAGGACGAAGGCGCGCGTCCGCTCGGCATAATCGAAGGGGCTTTGCAGGCTCGCCCGGATGGCGGGCAGCGGCAGGTGATTGGCGCCGACCCGCGCCTCCGCCTCTTCCCAGGCCTGTTCGGGGTCCTCCACCCCGCCGTCGCGCAGCGTTGCCGAGGTGATGACGAGGCCGTGGGCGGGGGCGGCGACGATGGTCGAGAACGGGATCGTCGGGTCCAACCAGTGGCGCAGCAGCGCCACGTCCCGCACTGTGCTGCCATTGCGGTCGAGGCGCAGGAACTGCACGTGGCCGAGGTATTTCCCGGCCTCAGGCTGCGGTTCGATGAGATCGGCGAGCATGGCGGCCCAGGCCTTCAGCGGCTCGATGCCGCGCCGGGTGAGCGTCCGGCCCATGCCCTCGATGCGCGCGCGGGTGCCCGCATCGAGTTCCTCCGCCTCGTCGTCGAGACGGGCGAGAAGACGCTGGCGCAGCGTTGTCAGCGGCTCGGCGAGGCGGCCGAGCGCCCGTTTCAGTCCTTCGGCCGCTTCGCGCACCTCGTCGGCCACCGGATGCAAATCGCATTCGGCGGAAAAGCCGGCACGGGCCTCATCCTCCGATCCGCGGCCCTCGATCCGGGCGAGGATCTGGATGCGCAAGGCGTTGAAGAAGGCTTCGGCCGGATTGGCCTGTTGCGGCTCGACCGCCCGCCCCTCGGCTTCGGGCGCCTCATCCTCAGGCTGAGGCGGTGCGTTCGCGATGCGGCTGCCCCAGCTGGGGGCAGGCAGGGCGCGCGCCGCCATCAGCGCGGCATCGAGGGGTGCGACCAGATCCGGCTGGTTCGCCACCAGATCGCCGATGCGGGTGGAAAGACCCTTGCCGCGGGAACGCATGCCCTCCGCACCCAGCAGCCAGCGGCGCAGTTCTGCCGTCTCCCGGCCCGAAAGTTCCGCCGAGAAGGCGGCGTCGGCTGCGTCGAAGATGTGGTGGCCCTCGTCGAAGACGTAGCGCGTCGGCACGTAATTGTCGTCCAAGCCGCCCCAGGCGGCCTGGGTCAGCACCAGGGCGTGGTTGGCGACGACCAGATCGGCCTCCCGCGCGCGGCGGATGCCATGCTCCACGAAGCAGCGCTTCCAGTGGCTGCAGGCGGCATAAAGACATTCGCCGCGCCGGTCGGCGAGGGAGCCCAGTAGCGGGGCGCCGAAAATCTCGATGAACCAGCCCGGCAGATCGCCGCCCAGGATATCCCCGTCGCTCGTCACCGCCGCCCAGCGCGCGATGAGGCCGAGCGGAATGGTCAGGCTTGCGCTCATGCCCGAGAGCGCGGCCGTGACCGCATCCTCCATGTTGAGCAGGCAGAGGTAGTTCTCCCGTCCCTTGCGCAGCACGACACGGCGATGGCGCTCGGCGGGGTCGGGAAACAGCCGCTCCAGCTCGCTTTCCACCTGGCGCTGCAGATGCCGGGTAAAGGTCGAAATCCAGACCGGGGCGTTGTTGCGCTCGGCCCAGAGGCTGGCGGGGGCGACATAGCCGAGCGTCTTGCCGGTGCCGGTGCCGGCCTCGGCGAGCACGAGATGGGGCGCACCCTCCGTCAGACGGGGTGAGAAGGCGGCGGCGGCGGCGGAGGCGTAATCCGCCTGGCCCTGGCGCTGCTCGGCGCCTTCGCCGCGCAACCGGGCGAGGCGTTGCCGGGCCTCGACGGAAGAGACGGGCAGGGTGGAGGGCGGCGGCGGGGGCGCCCCTTCCTCCCATTCGGGCAGCCGGCGCCAGACCCGGAAGGCATTGCCGTCTTTCGCGGGGGGTGGCGGCGCGCCGCCGGAGGCCAGCGCCTCGGCAACCAGCGGCCCCCAGCCCCAGCCGGCACGGCCCATGCGCAGCGCGAGCGCCGGCGCATCCCGGTTCGTGGCCGTCAGCGCCTCCGTCTGCAATTCACTGAGAAGGGCGATGGCAATGGCGGGCAAGATTTCCGCCGCCGCGGCGAGCGAGGATCCGGGGGAAGCGAGCCCCAGCGCCGTCGCCAATCCCCGCGGTGTCGGCACGACGGCCTCGGCCGGACGCACGAAAGCGAAGAGTTCCAGCAGATCATAAGCCGGCTGCGGCGGCAGGCCGAGGCGGCGCCAGCAAGCCGGGCCATGCACCAGCAGCGGTGGCCCGAGATCGCGCAAGGCGTTCGCGACATCCTTGGCCGCGAGGTCGAGCATCTCGCCATCCGCCGTCAGCAGCACCGCGCGTGCGGCGCCGGCAGCAAGCGCCGGCCATTCCGGCAGGGACAGGGCCGGACCAGGCCGGGACACACTCATACCGCAACCTTCATTGACCGGATTACGCGCCCTTCTTAGTGAAACAAGCCATGAACCAATTCACCCGCACTGCGCCCGCCCCGAAAATCTGGCCCTTCGAGGAAGCGGCCAAAGTCGTCGCCCGTCTGGAGAAATCGGGCAAGGGCGTGGCCTTGTTCGAAACCGGCTATGGCCCCTCCGGCCTGCCGCATATCGGCACCTTCGGCGAAGTCGCCCGCACGACCTGGGTGCGCCAGGCCTTTACCGCGCTGACGGGCCTGCCGTCCCGCCTGATCGCCTTTTCGGACGATATGGATGGAATGCGCAAGGTGCCGGACAATGTGCCGAACCGGGACATGCTGCGCGAATTCCTCGGCAAGCCGCTGACAGACGTGCCCGATCCCTTCGGCACGCATGAGAGCTTCGGCCACCACAACAATGCGCGGCTCCGCGCCTTCCTCGATGGTTTCGGCTTCGACTACGAATTCATCTCGGCGACCGAGGCCTATCGTTCGGGCCAGTTCGACGCGGCGCTGCGTCAGGCGCTCCGCCGGCACGACGATATCGTGCAGGTCGTGCTGCCGACGCTCGGGCCGGAGCGGCGGGCGACCTATTCGCCCATCCTGCCCGTTCATCCCAAGACCGGCATTGTCATGCAGGTCCTGATCGAGAAGGTGGACGCGGAGGCCGGCACCGTCGCCTGGCGCGACCCCGAGGACGGCACCTGGTACGAAACGCCGGTCACGGGCGGCGGCGCCAAGATGCAGTGGAAGGCCGATTGGGCGATGCGCTGGGCGGCGCTCGGGGTCGATTACGAGATGGCCGGCAAGGATCATATCGAGGGCATCAAGCTCTCGGGGGCCATCTGCCGCATCCTCGGCGCGGAACCCCCGGCCGGCTTCAACTACGAGCTGTTCCTGGACGATCGCGGCCAGAAGATCTCGAAGTCCAAGGGCAATGGCCTCTCGATCGAGGAGTGGCTGAAATACGCCCCGCAGGAGAGCCTCTCGCTCTTCATGTTCAACCAGCCGCAGCGCGCCAAGCGGCTTTTCTTCGATGTCATCCCCCGCGCGGTGGACGAGTATCTCGCCCATGTCGCCAAGGCCCAGCGCGAGGAAATGGTGGATGAAAGCAACCCGGCCTGGTTCATCCATGGCGGCCCGGTGCCGAACGATGCCGGAAGCCCCATCAGCTTCGGCATGCTGCTGAACCTGGCGAGTGTCGCGAATGCTGAAAACCCGGAGATTCTCTGGGGCTTCATTCGCCGCTACTCGCCGGATCTGACGCCTGAGACCTCGCCGTTTTTGGCCCAGCTCGTCGGGTACGCCGTCGCCTATTATCAGGACTTCGTGCGCCCGAAGAAGGAGTTCCGGGATCCCTCCGAGGTCGAGCGCGCAGCCCTCGCGGACCTTGCGGCGGCGTTGCGCGACCTCGCCGCCGGCACCTCCGCCGAGGATATCCAGACGACGGTCTATGAGGTCGGCAAGCGGCACCCCTTTGCCGCCCTGAAGGACTGGTTCGGCTGTCTCTATCAGGTCCTGCTGGGCCAGAGCGAAGGGCCGCGCTTCGGCGGTTTCGTGGCGCTCTACGGCATTCCCGAGACGATTGCACTGATCGAGGGCGCCCTCGCGCGCTAGCGTTCGTCAGACTGAGAGAGCGAGGCGCGGACGCTTCCCTCTCAGTCGGCAGACAACCTCTGCCTGGCTGAGAGTGGGGCTGACCGGTCACCTTTGCTGCGCGAGATTGCCGCCGTGGAAGCGGCCGAAATGCCGCGCACAGAACAATCCCATCGCCAGCATGCCGGCAAGCATCGCCGCGGCTTCGCTCATATTGCGCGGGTCCAGGGCCGCCACGCGCAGCGTGAACAGATAGCTCATCGCGAGGTTGAAAATACCCCAGAGCACGTTGACGGTCGCGGAGGAGAGGCCGGCGCCGGGCGGCTTGGCGAAGGGTGTCTGAAACGGCCGGCCCAGCAGGCCGCTGACCAGATGGGGCAGGGCGTTCGCCAGCAAGGCGCCGCCAACAAAACAGGGCAGGAGAGAGGACCAGGGCATTCGCGGCACTCCGAACTGGCAGGTGCTTGCTCTGCCGCGGTTTTGCGAGAGCGCATCGGATACAAGAATGAAGTTTAACTGCAAAGTTTTACTTCATATAAAGCCAGCCGCCGACCGGGCCTGCTGCCGGTTGTCTCTCTGATTGCGATCCCATGGGCTGATGCGGCGTTTTCTTCCACTGCGAGGCGGACGGAGTTTGCTTTTCGCCAAAAGGTCCGATTCGGACCTTATTTTCGCGAATGGCCTTGCAATTGGGCGTCTGAATGGCTGGCATGCGCTGAAAATAGGTCAGTATTGCTGTTTATCCCCCGGATTCTCCTTCGCATGAGCGGAAAATCAGGTTAGAGGATCATTCGTTCCGCGCCCGCCCTCGCGTGCGCGCCCTTTCTCCGCAGGAGGACCGTCCATGGCCGAGCGCATGCTGAAGTTCGTGCACACGCCGCAGAAGATCCCCCAGAAGCGTGCCGTCGACATGCGCCTTCAGGACTTCGACGAGATCTACAGTCGTTTCGACCCCGCCCGCGCGTCTGAACAGGCCAGCCGCTGCAGCCAATGCGGCGTGCCTTTCTGTTCAGTCCATTGCCCGCTGGGCAACAATATCCCGGACTGGCTGCGCCTCACGACCGAGGGCCGCCTTCACGAAGCCTATGAGGTTTCGTCGGCGACGAACAGCTTTCCCGAAATCTGCGGCCGCATCTGCCCGCAGGACCGTCTCTGCGAAGGCAATTGCGTCATCGAGAAGGGATTCGAGAGCGTCACCATCGGTGCCGTCGAGCGCTATATTACGGATACCGCTTTCGAGAACGGCTGGGTGAAGCCCGTGAAGCCGGTCGCCGAACGGCCGGAAACCGTCGCCATCGTGGGCGCCGGCCCGGGTGGACTGGCCGCTGCCGAGCGGCTGCGCCGCCAGGGCTATCAGGTCCATGTCTATGACCGCTACGACCGGCCGGGCGGGCTGATGATTTACGGCATTCCCGGCTTCAAGCTGGAGAAGGAGGTCGTCCTCCGCCGCTGGGCCTATCTCGAGGAATGCGGCATCCATTTCCACCTCAACTGCGCCATCGGCAATGGTGAGAACGACACTCTGTCCTTCGCCGAGCTGCGCCAGAAACATGCTGCCGTCATCATCGCGACCGGCGTCTACAAGGCGCGCGATATCGGCGGTCCGGGTGCGGGGCTTGCCGGCATCGTGCCCGCGCTCGATTACCTCACCGCCTCCAACAAGCGCGGCCTGGGGGAAAGCGTGCCGGAGTTCGACAGCGGCATCCTCAATGCCGAGGGCAAGCGCGTTGTCGTCATCGGCGGCGGCGACACCGCGATGGACTGCGTCCGCACCGCCGTTCGGCAGGGGGCGACCTCTGTTCAGTGCCTTTACCGCCGCGACCGCGCCAACATGCCGGGCTCGCTGCGCGAAGTGAAGAATGCCGAGGAGGAGGGCGTGGAATTCGTCTGGCTCTCGGCGCCCGAGGCCTTCCTGGGTGACGCGCAGGTGACCGGGGTGCGCGCCGTGCGCATGCATCTGGGCCTGCCCGACACCTCCGGCCGCCAGTCGGTCGAGCCGGTGCCGGGCAGCCACTTCAACCTCGGGGCCGATCTCGTCATCAAGGCGCTGGGCTTCGATCCCGAGGACATGCCGAAGATGTTCGGGGAAAAGGGGCTGGAGGTCAGCCGTTGGGGTACGCTGCGCATCAACCACCGCAGCTTCATGACCTCGATCCCCGGCGTTTTCGCGGCGGGGGACATCGTGCGCGGGGCGAGCCTCGTCGTCTGGGCGATCAAGGACGGGCAGGATGCTGCCGCCCAGGTGCATGATTATATTCAGCAGCCGGCGACCGTCGCCGTTGCCGCGGAATGAGGAAGGCAGCGCTCCGTTTGGCCTTGGCGGGTGCGGCGAGCCTCGGGCTCATCGCCCCGGGCGCGCGCGCCGATGATGTTTCGCCGTCGCTTTCGACCGAGCAGATGCAGCTTGCGACCCAACTCGTCCAGGCGATCGGCATTCAGCAGGTCGCGGATGCGGCCCTGCAGGGGCTCAAGCTCGTGCTCGTGCAGTCGATCGCCAACAACAACAAACAGCCACCGGAAAAGGTCGAGCCGGTGGTCGATCAGGTTCTGATGCCCGATCTCCGGGCCGAGGAACCGAAATTCATCGCGGCCGTTGCCGCGCTCTACGGCCAAGCCTTCACGGCCGATGAGATGAAGGAGATTCTCGTCTTCTACCAGACCCCGGTGGGGCAGAAGCTGCAAAGCCTGCAGCCCATGCTCACCCATCAGATGGTGGAGGCGGGCCATGCCTGGATCGGCCAGGCGGGCGAAGAGGTGCTGAGGGCGGATGCGGGCAAGCTCGCCGCCCAGGGCCTGAAGATCGATTGAGATTGAAGCGCCCCTGCCAAGGGGCGGCCGGCAGCCGCCGAGGCTGCACGATGAGGAGAACGCCATGACTGACCGGATCGAGACGGAAGGCCTGCTGGGCGAGGCGCTGGAAACTGGCGCCGAATTCATCGAAGGTTGGGCGCGCAATAGCGAGGTACTCGCCGAATCCTACGATTTCTCCCAGGAGCATGATGCGTGCGGCGTCGGCATGATCGCGGCGCTGGACGGGAAGCGACGCCGCGACGTGGTCCAGGCCGGCATCGATGCGCTGAAGGCGGTATGGCATCGCGGCGCGGTCGACGCCGACGGCAAGACCGGTGATGGCGCCGGCATCCATATCGAAATCCCGCAGGACTTCTTTGCCGCCGCCGTGGAGCGGAGCGGTGCCGTGCTGCGCCCCGGCCCCATCGCGGTCGGTCAGGTTTTCATGCCGAAGACCGATCTCGGAGCGCAGGAGCGCTGCCGCGAGATCGTGGAGACGGAGATTCTTGCTCTCGGCTACGAAATCTATGGCTGGCGGCAGGTGCCCATCAACGTCTCCTGCATCGGCGAGAAGGCGAATGCGACCCGCCCCGAGATCGAGCAGATCATGCTGTGGAACGCGCGCGGCGTGCCCGAGGAGGAATTCGAGCGCGATCTTTATGTGATCCGCCGGCGCATCGAAAAGCAGACCATCGCGGCGCAGATCTCCGATCTCTACTTCTGTTCGCTCTCCTGCCGCTCCATCGTCTACAAGGGCATGTTCCTGGCCGAGAGCCTGACGGAATTCTATCCGGATCTGCTCGATCCGCGCTTCGTCTCGCGCTTCGCGATCTACCATCAGCGCTACTCGACCAATACCTTCCCGACCTGGAAGCTCGCGCAGCCCTTCCGCTCGCTCGCGCATAATGGCGAGATCAACACGATCAACGGCAACATCAACTGGATGAAGAGCCACGAGACCCGGCTCTCCTCCGAGCTGCTTGATGCCTATATGGAAGACATCAAGCCCGTGGTTCAGGCCCAGGGCTCGGACACGGCCTCGATGGACAATGTCTTCGAGCTCCTGATCCGTTCCGGCCGCGATGCGCCGATGGTCAAGGCAATGATGATTCCGCCCTCGATCGGGGCGACCTCCTTCATGCCCGAAACCCATCGCAACATGATCGAATACTGCAATGCCGTGATGGAACCCTGGGACGGGCCGGCCGCGGTAACCGCGACCGATGGCCGCTGGGTGGTGGCGGGGCTGGACCGCAACGGCCTACGCCCGCTGCGCTACACTGTGACGAGCCACAACATGCTGGTGGTGGGCTCCGAGACCGGCATGGTGAAGTTCGACGAGGCGATGATCGTCGAGAAGGGCCGCGTCGGCCCCGGGCAGATGATCGCGGTCGATCTTGAGGAGCCGCGCTTCTACGAGAATGCGACGATCATGGATCAGCTCGCCGCCCGCCACCCTTACGGGGAATGGGCGCAGCGCATCGTCCGCATCGACGATCTGGTCAAGACCGACACGGTCGAGCCGGTGGAGTTCGGCACCGAGGAGTTGCGCCGCCGCCAGTTCGCCACCGGCATGACGCTCGAGGAGATGGAGACGATCCTGCAGCCGATGGTCGAGGACGCGAGCGAGGCGACCGGCAGCATGGGTGACGACACACCCATTGCCGTGCTGTCCGACCGTTATCGCGGCCTGCACCACTATTTCCGCCAGAACTTCAGCCAGGTCACGAACCCGCCGATCGACAGCCTGCGCGAGACGCGGGTGATGTCGATCAAGACGCGGCTCGGCAATCTCGGCAACGTGCTGGAGGAGGGCGAGCATCAGTTCGACATCCTGCAGCTCGACAGCCCGATTCTCTCGACCGGCGAGTTCATTGCCATGCGCGAGAAATTGGGTGGTTCCGTGGTCGCGATTGACGCGACCTTCCCGGTGGAAGCGGGCGAGGCGGGGCTGCGGCGCGGCCTCGACCGTATCCGTCAGGAAGCCGAAGAGGCCGTGCGTGCCGGTGCTGCCCACCTGATCGTCAGTGATGAGGCAATGGGTCCTGGCCGTGTGCCGATCCCGATGATCCTGGCGACGGGTGCTGTGCATACGCATCTCGTGCGCAACTCGCTCCGTACTTTCACGAGCGTGAATGTCCGCACGGCGGAATGCCTCGACGTGCATTATGTCGCCGTGCTCGTCGGCGTGGGCGCGACGACCGTGAACCCCTATCTTGCCCAGGAATCGATTGCCGACCGCCAACGTCGCGGCCTCTTCGGCGACATGGCGGTGAAGGCCGCCGTCGGCCGCTACAAGAAGGCGCTCGACAAGGGCCTGCTCAAGACGATGGCGAAGATGGGCATCGGCGTCCTCTCCTCCTATCGCGGGGGCTATAATTTCGAGGCGATCGGCCTCTCCCGCGCGCTGGTGGGCGAGTTCTTCCCCGGCATGCAATCTCGCATCTCGGGCATCGGGCTTTCCGGAATCGCCCGAAAGGTGCTGGAGCTTCACCGCCAGGCCTGGGCCGAGGGCGTGCTGTCGCTGCCCGTGGGCGGCAACTACAAGCTGCGTCGCGGCGGCGAGACCCATGCCTTCGACGGCAGCCTGATCCATGTCCTGCAGACCGCGGTCGCGACCGACAGCTACACCACCTATCGCAAGTATTCCGCCGCCTGTCGCCGGCTGCCACCCGTGGCGCTGCGCGATCTGCTCGATTTCCGCACCGAGGGTCTTTCGCCGGTGCCGGTCGAGGATGTCGAGAGCATCACCGAAATCCGCAAGCGGCTGATCGCGCCGGGCATTTCGCTCGGGGCGCTCGGGCCTGAGGCGCATGAGACGCTGTCCATCGCCATGAACCGCATCGGCGCGCGGTCCGATAGCGGCGAGGGCGGCGAAGACCCCGAGCGCTTCAAGCCCCGCGCCAATGGTGACAATGCCTCCTCGGCGATCAAGCAGATTGCGTCCGGCCGCTTCGGCGTGACTGCGGATTACCTGAACAACTGCCGCGAGATCGAAATCAAGGTCGCGCAGGGTGCGAAGCCGGGGGAGGGCGGCCAGCTGCCGGGCTTCAAGGTTTCCGGCCTGATCGCGAAGCTGCGTCATTCGACGCCGGGCGTGATGCTGATCAGCCCGCCGCCGCATCACGACATCTACTCGATCGAGGATCTGGCTCAGCTCATCTACGATCTCAAGCAGATCAATCCGATCGCGACGGTCTGCGTGAAGCTCGTCTCGCGTTCCGGCATCGGCACCATCGCGGCCGGCGTTGCCAAGGCAAAGGCGGATGCGATCCTCATTTCCGGCCATTCGGGCGGCACCGGCGCCTCGCCGCTGACCTCGATCAAATATGCCGGCCTGCCGTGGGAGATGGGGCTGTCGGAGGCGCATCAGGTCCTGATGCTCAACCGCCTCCGCCACCGCGTGAAACTGCGCACCGATGGCGGGCTCAAGACCGGGCGCGATGTCGTAATCGCGGCCATGCTGGGTGCCGAGGAATTCGGCATCGGGACGGCGAGCCTCGTCGCGATGGGCTGCATCATGGTCCGGCAGTGTCACAGCAATACCTGCCCGGTCGGTGTCTGCACGCAGGACGAGACGTTGCGTGCCAAGTTCGAGGGCACGCCGGAGAAGGTCATCAACCTCTTCTCCTTCATCGCCGAGGAAGTGCGCGAAATCCTGGCATCGCTCGGCTTCCGCAGCCTGACGGAGGTGATCGGCCGCACTGATCTGCTGCACCAGATCAGCCGTGGCAGCACGCTGCTCGACGATCTCGATCTCAACCCCATCCTCGCCCAGGCCGATCCGGGCCCCTATCCGCGCTACTGCACGCTGGAAGGCCGCAACGAGGTGCCGGAAACGCTGGACGCGCAGATGATTGCGGATGCCGTGCCCTTCTTCGAACGGCGCGAGAAGATGCAGCTCCAGTACAACATCCGGAACACGCATCGTGCCATCGGCACGAAGTTCTCGGGTGCGATCGTGCGCAAGTTCGGCGAGACGGTGCTGCCGGCGGGCCATGTCAGCGTCCGCCTGCGGGGTTCGGCGGGCCAGTCGCTCGGTGCCTTTGCGGTACAGGGCCTCAAGCTCGAAGTCATCGGCGATGCGAATGACTATGTCGGCAAGGGTCTGTCGGGCGGCACTATCGTCGTGCGCACGGCACCGTCCTCCAAGATGCGCAGCAACGCCAATACCATCATCGGCAATACCTGCCTTTATGGCGCGACCGCCGGCCAGCTCTTCGCGGCGGGGCAGGCGGGCGAGCGCTTCGCGGTCCGCAATTCGGGCGCGACCGCGGTGATCGAGGGCTGCGGCTCCAACGGCTGCGAATACATGACCGGTGGCACGGTCGTGATCCTCGGCAGCTTCGGGGATAATTTCGGCGCCGGCTTCACCGGCGGCATGGCCTTCCTCTACGATCCGGAAGACGAGCTCGAGAGCCGGATCAACGCCGATACGCTGACCTGGCAGCGCGTCTCTTCGGCCTATTGGGAGAGCCGCCTGCGGGGCCTCGTCGAACGCCATGTGCATGAGACGAGCAGCCGCTACGCCGCCATGCTTCTGCACAACTGGGAGCAGACGCTGGGCCATGTCTGGCAGGTGGTGCCGAAGGATTTCGTGACCTACCTGCCGCATGCGCTGAGCGACGAGAAGGCTCAGGTGACGGCCTGACCACTGGAACGCGGGCATGCCGGATCTGCCTGACATGACAACTCCGCCCCCTCCCGGGGCGGGGTCTCAGCCTGTTCTTCAGGACGGCACGCGACCCGAGGTCCTGCGGCCCAGCGTCGCGCGACCCCAGGCCGCGCGGCCGGATCCGACGCGGCTGATGATGATGCTCTTCTTCATCAGCGCCCTCGCGTTCTGCTCCCTCTGGGTGCTGAAACCCTTTCTACCGGCGACGATCTGGGCCACCACCATCGTCGTCGCCGTCTGGCCGCTGCTGCTCCGCCTGCAGCGGCTGATGGGTGGCAGCCGTGGCCTGGCGGTCGCGGTGATGACGCTCATCGTCGTCGTGCTTTTCGTCGTGCCCTTCTGGCTGGCCGTCACAACCATCCTGAACCATATCGACAGTCTGATCGGCCTGGCCCATGCCGCGGTCGCCTTCCGGCTGCCGCCGCCCCCGCCCTGGGTGGAGAACGTGCCCCTCATCGGCACCAAGCTTCAGGAAGCCTGGGGGAAGTTCCAGGGCAGTGGCATCGGCAAGGTGCTGCCTTCGGCCACGCCCTATATCGGCTCGGCGGCGCAGTGGTTTCTGGGCTCCATCGGCAGTTTCGGCCGGCTGCTCGTGCAGTTCATCCTGACGACCGTGATCGTCGCCATCATGAGCACGCATGGCGAGGCGGGGGCCTCTGTCGCGCGGGCCTTCGGCCGCCGCCTGGGCGGGGAGCGCGGGCGGCAGATGGTGGTCCTCGCCGGCCGGGCGATCCGGGCGGTCGCCCTCGGCGTCATGCTCACCTCGCTCGTGGATGCGATCGTCGGCGGCATCGGCCTGGTCATCGCCGGCGTGCCGCTGGCACCCGTGCTGACGGCGGTGATGTTCATTTTCTGCGTCGCCCAGGTCGGGCCCGGCATCGTGCTGATCCCGGCCGATATCTGGATGTTCGTCTCCGGCCAGTATCTGATGGGCGCGGTGCTGCTCGTCGTTACCATCGTCGCCATCGTCATCGACAATCTGATGCGGCCCTTGCTGATCCGGAAAGAGGCGAACCTGCCGATGGTGCTGGTTCTGGTCGGTGTGCTCGGTGGGCTCGGGGCCTTCGGCCTCATCGGCCTCTTCATCGGCCCCGCCGTGCTCGCAGTCAGCTACACGCTGCTCCATGCCTGGATCGCCGAGGACGAGGACATGCCGCCCGCGCCGCTCGCCGTGGAGCCCGACAAGGCCTGACGGGCAGAGGAGCGCCTATTCGCGCTCCTCGGTTTCCATTTCCTTGGCAAGCGAGGTGGTATCCCAGCCGAGGTCGATGTCCGACAGATCCTGCCCCTGGCGCTCCTCCATCATCAGCTTCTCCAAGGTCTGCGCGCTCTGGCGAGAGGCGAGGACGAAGCCCTCCTCATCGCCCCAGAGCGGCCGCAGCTTGTGGAACAGCTTGCGGTCGTAGCGGCGGAAAATTGCCGCCGCCCGATGCGCCTGATGCGGATGCAGCCCAAGCTTTTCGAGCGCCGTGCGGCCGAGGGACACCGCGCCCTCGAAGGTCTCGCGCTCCACCACATCGGCACCATGGTTGAGCAGGTCGTAGGCCGCGCGGCGGTCCCAGGCGCGGGCCAGGATGGTGAGGTTGGGGAAGGCCTGGCGCGCGGCCTCCACCATTTCCAGCGCCTTCTCGCGGTCGTCGATGGCGACGATGAGCAGCTTCGCCTTGTCGGCGCCGGCCGCCTGCAGCAGATCGATGCGGGAGGCGTCGCCATATTGCACGCGCTGGCCGAAGCGGCGCAGCAGCTCGATCTGGCTTGTGCTGATATCGAGGATCGAGGTCTTGAAGCCATTGGCGCGGACCAGGCGCCCGACGATCTGGCCGACGCGGCCATAGCCTGCGACGATCACATCCGGGTCGGCCTCGAAGCTCGGCGCCTCGGGCTTCGGCCCGTCGCCGCGCGAAGGGGCGGTTGCCAGCCGCTCATGGGCCAGGAAGACGAGCGGCGTCAGCACCATGGAGACGGCAACGACGGCGTTGAGCAGGGCGCCGAGCTGATGCGGCAGAACATGGGCGCCGACCACGAAGCTCGTCAGCACGAAGGCGAATTCACCGCCCTGGCTGAGCGAGACGCCGACCATGCGGGCATCGGGCAGGGTGAGGTGGAACAGGCGGCCGAGCCCTGTCATGGCCACGGCCTTGATCGCCATCAGTCCGATGCTGAGGCCGAGGACGATCACCGGATGCGCGGCGACAAGGCCGAAATCAAGGCTGGCGCCGACGGTGATGAAGAAGAGCCCGAGCAGCAGGCCGCGGAAGGGTTCGATATCCGCCTCCAGCTCGCGGCGGAATTCGTTCTCGGCCAGCATCACCCCGGCCAGGAAGGCGCCGAGGGCGGGGGAGACGCCCACCGCCTGCATCAGCGCGGTCACCGCGAAGACCAGCAGCAGTGCGGTCGCGGTGAACAGCTCGCGCAGACGGGCGGCGGCGATGAAGCGGAAGATCGGCGCCGTCAGATAGCGGCCGAAGGTGATGATGAGGGCGACGGCGGCCAGCACCGCCACCGCATGCACCCAGCCGTGCAACCCGCTTTCGCTTCCCGGTGCCTCTCCCGGCATGGCCGCCAGCAACGGCAGCAGGACGAGAAGCGGGATCACGGAGAGATCCTGAAACAGCAGCACGCCGAAGGCCGCCGTGCCCACGGCGCCGCGGCGCAGGCCCTTTTCCTCCAGCGTCTGCAGCACGATGGCGGTGGAGGACATCGCGAGGATGGCGCCAACCGCCACCGCCTCCTGCCAGGGCAGGCCCAGCAGCAGGGCGGCGAGCGCCAGGCAGGCGCCGATGCCCAGAAGCTGGGCCAGACCGAGGCCGAAGATCGCCGCCCGCATGGTCCAGAGCAGCGCCGGGCGCACTTCGAGACCGATGAGGAAGAGCAGGATGACCACGCCGAATTCGGCAAAGCCCATGACATCGGCCTGGTCGCCGACCAGATGCAGCGCGTAGGGGCCGATGATGGCGCCGGCGATGAGATAGCCGAGCACGGAGCCGAGCCCCGCGCGCTTGGCGATCGGCACGGCAACCACGCTCGCCGCCAGATAGACCAGGGCCTGAAGCAGAACGGTATTGGTATTCATCGGCCCACCTGCGCAATCGCGTCCTCGAGATGCGCGTCATAAGCGTCGGCGGCCAGCTTGCGGTCGTCCTCGCTGATGCGGATCGCATCATGTAGAACGAAGGGCTGCGCCCAGGTCAGGCCGCAGAGATGCGCCGTCGCCTCCATCGGGCGGAGAAACTCCGCTATGCTATAGCGGTTGATCCCCTCGGGCCGATAGGCATGGTGGTCTCCGCCCGCGGTCACCGCCACCATCAGCGTCTTGCCGTGCAGTTGCGTGCCGGTGCGCCCGAAGGCGAAGCCGTGCAGCAGCACGGCGTCGAACCATTCCTTGAGCAGGGCTGGACAGGAATACCAATAGAGCGGGTATTGCAGCACGATCAGCTGATGGGCGAGCAGCTTCTTCTGCTCGGCGGCGACATCGATCAGGAAATCCGGGTATTTGCGGTAGAGGTCGTGCACCGTGACGTCCGGCCGGCGGCGCGCCGTTTCCAGCAAGGCGGCATTGGCGCGCGAGCGATGAATGGCGGGATGGGCGAGCACAAGCAGCGCCGGCCGCGCCGCCACGGCGGGTTCCGCCGTCTCCGGCGGGCGGGGCTGCCGGGCCCCGTCCTCGCGGGGGGTCTTGCGTGTCTTCAAGAAGCCAAGCGCCACGCGCTGCACCCTTTCATCGCTTCATCCTTCTGTCGGCTCGTGCCTGTGCCGGTGCCGGTGGTGAATATCCGGGTAATGCGCATGGGCATGGGTCAATGGCTGATGCCGGTGGGCGTGGCTATGGGGTTCGCCCGCCGGGTCCCCCGGCCCGTGCTCATGCTGATGATGCGCATCATGCACATGTGCGTGCTCATGCTCCATCTCCTCATGCGTGTGCTGATGCGCATGCCGCTCGGCAAGGTGCAGATAGAGGCCGAAGCCCATCAGCAGTCCGGCCAGGATAAGCCGTCCGCTCAGGGGATCGCCAAAGAAAAGCACCGCGATCGTGGCGCCGATAAAGGGGGCGAGGGAAAAATAGGCGCCGGTGCGGGCCGCGCCGAGGGCGCGCAGGCCGCGCATGAACAGTACCAGGCTGGCGCCGTAGCCGAGCAGGCCGATCGCCGCCGCGCTCAGGACCACCGGTGCATCGGGCAGCGGCGTGTGCTGCGTCAGCGCGAGCAGCAGGTTGGTCGCCCCCGCCGCCAGGCCCTTGATCATGGAAATCTGCACGGGATCGGCGGCACTCAGCGAGCGGCTGAGGTTATTGTCCAGCCCCCAGGCCAGGCAGGCCCCGAGGATGAGCAGGGCGCCGCGGCTGAGGGGCACGGCCGCCCCCGGCTGCCAGGACAGGATGGCCGCGCCGGCCAGGATGGCGAGGGCACCGAGCAGGATGCGGCGGTCGGCATTCTCCCGGAAGACGATCCAGGCGATCGCCATGGTCGCGATGCCCTCGGCGTTGAGCAGCAGGGAGGCGGTGGCGGCGGGCACACGGGCCAGACCGAACATGAGCAGGGCAGGGCCGAGGGCGCCGCCGAGCAGCACCACGGCCGCCAGGCGCGGCAGGTCAGCCCGGCGCAGCGACGCTTCCAGCGCGGCGGCGCCGCGCGCCCGTCGCAGCAGAAGAACCACGGCCAGGCCGAGACCGGAGCCGAGATAGAGCAGCGCCGCCAGCATCAGGGGCGCGGTCTGCCCGAGCAGCGCCTTGGCGAAGGGTGTGCTCGCGCCGAACAGAAGGGCTGCGAGTAGGGCGGGCGCGGCGGTGGCGAGCGCCTCCATCGCCGCGCGGTCAGACGTAGAGCAGGATGATGAAGCCGCCGACGATGCCCACGGCAAGCACACTCGTCACCAGCATCAGCCGTTTCTCGATGAAGTCCCGCGCTGCTTCGCCAAAAATGCGCATGATGGCGGCGACCAGGAAGAATCGGCCGCCGCGGGTGACGAGACTTGCCGCCATGAAAGCCCAGAAGTCGAATTTCGCGGCGCCGGCGGCGATGGTCACGATTTTGTAAGGGATCGGCGTCAGACCTTTGATGAGGATGACGTAGAGCCCGTATTTGGCGAATTTCGCCTGGAAGGCCTGAAAGGCATGTTCCATGTGATAGAAATGGATGATCGGCTGGGCCAGCCGATCGAACAGCGCCCAGCCGATGAAATAGCCGAGAGCGCCGCCCGCCACGCTCGCAATCGTGCAGATCAGCGCATAGACCCAGACCCGGCGCGGCCGCGCGAGGCCCATTGCGACGAGCAGCGGGTCCGGAGGAACAGGAAAAAAGCTGGCCTCGGCGAAGGCTACCGCTGCCAGGTACCAGGCCGCATGGCGGTGCCCGGCCAGCGCGATTATGCGATCATAGAAGCGCTTGAGCATCGCGCACGGTATCCCTTCTGGTGACCAGAGGGACTTGCCACGGCGGCGGCGGGCCTTCAATGGATCGAAAAGGATGACTTTGACGCGAACCGTTCGAGTGTGATCGTGTCGGACAGAAGCGGTTTTGCTTCGATCTGACACGTGATTCGAACTCTAACCTATTGATAAGGGACTGATTCGCGGCTCAGATGACTCGCTCCCGCGATTCAAGATGAACCGATCAGACCCTAGAGGAAGACCATGCCCGTGAAGTCCGCGTGCCGGATCGTGACGACTCTGTTGGCTGGGGCTGTGCTGGCCGGCCTGCTGCCGCAACCCAGTCTCCGTGCGGCGGAAGCGCCGCCTCATGCCTGGCTTTTCGGCGCCTGGGCAGGGGGCATCCTGCCCGCGCCCGCGCATATGAACCTGGCCGAATGTCAGGCGAATACGAGTTTCGCCGTGAGCCAGGACGTCGTGGTGCACCGGACGCTAACCCATCCCGCCGCCATCCAGAATCTGATCGTGAGCGTGCGCGGTACGCCCGACGGGACGATCATCATGCTGGCGCCCCCGCAGGAGAAGCCGGAGGTGATCGCCGGCGTGCCCGTCGATCTTGGCTTCGGCTGCCCCGCCAACAATGTGTTGCGCGTGGTGCGCATAGGGCCGAACGAGATCCGCCTGCCGGATTGCACAGGCTTCCCGAGCCCGCTGGTGCGCTGCGGCGGCCCGGGCTGACTCGTCGCGCCCGGGCGGTGGGTTAGCGCGGGGTAGGCGATGCCTCAGCCCCTTCCGTCTCCGGTCGTCATCATTACCGGCGGCTCGTCCGGCATCGGGCGCTGCACCGCCGGCATTTTCGCCCGCGCGGGCTGGCGCGTCGGTCTGATTGCTCGCGGCACCCCCGGCCTTGCGGCCGCCGCCGACGAGGTGCGATCGCTGGGCGTAGCGGTCGCCGTTGCGGTCGCGGATGTCACCGACAGTGCGGCGCTGCTGGCCGCGGCCGAGACGCTCGAAGCAGCGCTCGGCCCCGTCTCGGTCTGGATCAATGCCGCCGGCAACGGCGTCTATGGCCGGTTCGTGGACGTGCCTGAGCGCGAGTTCCGCCAGGTTACGGAGGTGACCTACCTCGGTACCGTCAACGGAACGCGCGTGGCACTGTCGCGCATGCGCCCCCGGAACAGCGGCACCATCGTCAATGTCTGTTCCGGCGTGGTCTTCCACGGATTGCCGCTGATGACCTCCTATTCCGGGGCCAAGGCGGCGGTGCGCGCCTTCGGCCAGGCCCTGCGCGTCGAACTCGCCTTCGAACGCAGCCGCGTGCGGGTCAGCACCGTCTTCCCGCCGGCGGTCAACACGCCCTTTTTCGCTCATGCGATCTCCCACATGGGCTGGCCGGCCCGGCCGGTGCCACCGGTCTATCAGCCAGACGTCATCGCCCGCGCGATCTTTCTGGCAGCGCGGCTGGGACGGCCAGAAATGATCATCAGCGGCACGGTCAGCTGCTTCGCGCTGCTCAGCCGCATCGCCCCGGTCTGGACCGGACTGGTGATTCGCCGGCTGGGGGTGGATGGCCAGCGCGGGCCGCAGCAGACGACAGAGGCGATGCCCACGGTCTTCGCGCCGTCCGAAAATCCGTCCGGCGCCTATGGCACCTTCGGTCGCCATGCGCGGCGCTGGAGCCTGCAGGTTACGCTCCGGCGCTTCTTCGCCCGCCTATCCGGAACCGGGAACTGATGAGGCCAGGCGCGCGAGGACAGCCGATTCGAGCCGTTCGGCAAGAGCCGCATCGAAAACCCGGGGGTTGGGCGTCGCCTCCCGGCGGCGCTTGAGGTAGAGGCCCGTCCGGCCTTGGAGTTCGGGCGAGAGGCAGGCGAAGAGCGGCGTTTGCGCGCCCTGCTGCGGTGTCAGGCTGAAAGGTGCCATCATCCGCCAGGCCAGCCCGTCGATGCCGCCATGGCGAACGATGCGGGTGGCAACCAAGCCGGGATGGACGGTATTGAGCGTGACGCCGCGCCCGGCAAGCCGCGCGGCCCAGTTCCGGCTCATGATCAGAAGGCCGAGTTTCGAACGCGCATAGGCGCGGCTCATGCGCCAGCCGTGGGTGAGGTCGAGATTGTCGGGGTCGATCACGGCGCGATCCGAACTCGAGGAGCCGACCATGACGACGCGCGCCGGGGCGGCGGCCGTGAGCGCCGGCAGGAGCGCCTCGGTCAGCGCGAGCGGCGAGAGCAGGTTGGTGGCGATCGTCTTCTCATGCCCCTCTTGCGTCACGTCCCGCCGCGGCGTGAGCAGCCCGGCATTGTTCACGAGGAGGGCGATGCGCGGATGGCTGCGCTGGATCGCGGCGCCGGCGGCGCGGGTTTCGGCGAGGAGGGAAAGATCGGCCAGGAACAGGTCGATTTCGCTGCGGGGAGCGGCCGCCAGGATCCAGTCCCGCGCCGCCTTGGCGCGGCCGCTGTTGCGCGCAATCAGGCTAAGGGAAAATCCGGCCTCGGCCAGCCCACGCGCGATCCAGCGGCCAATGCCGCTGGTCGCCCCGGTGACCACCGCGTGGCGTATGGTCACGAGCGCCTCATGGGACCACCGCATGGCGTATGGTCACGAGCACCTCATGGGACCGCCGCATGGCGCGGGGCCACAGCCACGTCAGGCGGCTTCGTCCGCGCCGAAGACCCAGGCCAGCACGCCCTTCTGGGCATGCAGACGGTTCTCGGCCTCTTGGAAGACCACGGATTGCGGCCCGTCGAT
>NZ_DATJJK010000059.1:0-37802 GCF_035492295.1 Acidisoma sp.
GATGCGATGGGCGCCACGCTTCAAGATCATCTCCTGATCGGCCCGCGGATCAGTTCCCAGCGCGGGAAGCGCCATCACAGCCGTAATCGTCACGGCAATCTGCGCATCGCTCGGCACATGCAGCCATGCCCAGACCCAGGGAACCGTCACCACGGCGAGGGCCGCACGGATCGAATGCTCTGTCGCAGGCCATTGCGCATCCAGCAGATGCCGCCAGCCTGGATGGCTGTCGGCCGGGGGATCCGTCTCATCCAACGCGGCCAGCAGGGAGACCAACATGGCAGCCCCGGTGCCAACCGCGACCTCGGCCGTGCGGGAGGCCGCCACTTCCAATACGGAATAGGGATCGCTCAGACCGGTCATCAGCACCATGTCGACCGTCACAGCGGCCAGCATCCAGGCGTAGCCATGCGAGCTGACCAGGAGGCCCAGGATGCCGAACGTGCTGGTGACGAACATCAACAGCGTGACCAGCAGCGGATCGTCAACCAGCAGGGGACTCAACAGGACGACGGCCCCCGCACCGGCGACTGTCCCGATAATGCGTAGGACGCCTTTGCGCAGCGACGCAGGGGTGGTCGCCTGGGTCGCCATGAAACCGCTGATGGCCGCCCACCAGATGTCGTCCAGGTGCAGCGCCATCGCCAGAGTCGTTGCGACGGCGACGCTGGCGGTCGTCACGAAACAGGTGGTCGCACGTGGACCCGACAACCTTATGTCCAGCAGATCGCGATACAAAGCCGCGCCGATCGCCTGCCCGCCTGCCCCAGCGCGCCGCAGCATGCCGATCATGGCAGTATCAGCACCCGCGCATCAGCACCCATGTACAATACAAGATCAGGCGGCGGGTCGACCAAGGTCAGCGTCACCGGGAACCGCCGCTGCAACCGGATCCAATCCGTCGTCGGGGCGACATAGGGCAGCAAGCGGTTCGCCACGGGATTCCGGCTGATCCCGCGCGCCACCCCCTGCACGCGCGCCCGATAGAGATGCCACGGCTGCGAATCCAGCCAGATCCAGGCCGTATCCCCTGGCTTGAAGCCGCGAATGAAGCTCTGTTTGAAGTTGGCGGTGATGCGCCACGCATGGGCATCGACAATGCCGATCAGAGGCACGTCGGTTTGCGCGGTGTCTCCAACCCGTACTGTCAGGTTGGTGATCGTTCCGTCCGTCGGGGCGACGAGTTTCGTCCGCGCCAGTTGCCACTCGACCGTCGCCAATGCCGCGGCTGCGGAGACCTCGGCGGCCTGATGCATCGCCAGCATCGATCGTGCCCGGTCCGCTACGGCCTGGCTGGCCTGCAAACGAGCATCGGCCTGCCGTTGCTCATCCACGGCTTTCTGCACATCATCCCTCGAAACGTCCTGCGCCGTGCCCAGCACGTGCAGGCGTTGGTAATTCTCGTGGGCATAGGTCGCCGCCGCGGTGGCGGCATCGACCTCCGCCCGGGACGACGTGATCATATCAAGGTCGGCGGCAATCTGAGCCTTTGCCTCATTGACCTCGGCCCGGTGCTGATCCGCGGCAAATCGGAACGGAACAGGATCGATCGTGACCATCGGATCGCCAGCGGTGACGGACTGGTTGTCCATCACACTGACATCGACGATGCGCCCCGTGACCTGCGGGGCGACGCCGATGAGGTCCGATTGCACATACGCGTCCGACGTGTAGGCGATGAAGGAACTGGCGATCTCGTAGAGGATCACGATAAGGACCAGGATCGCCGCCGCGACGGCGATCCGCTGCGGGCGGGTCAGGCGTATGCGGCGTTTGCGCCGTACGGGCGCGTCGACGACACCATCCGTGCTCATCCGGCTTCCCCCTGCCGGACGCATTTTGCCATATCTCGAGCCAGGAGTGGAATTCACAGACATTGAGCCGCCAAGCGCGCGCTGCAACGCGCGCTCGGCGGCCGTTGTCGTTACGCGACCTTGGCTTTGGCTGCCTCGATCGCCTGCCAGATCGCCAGCGGCGTGGCCGGCATGTCGATATGGGTGATCCCATAGACCGACAGCGCATCCACCAGCGCGTTCATGACAGCCGGCAGCGCGCCGGCGCATCCGGCCTCACCGCAACCCTTCGCGCCCAACAGGTTGGTCTTCGCTGGCACGGGATGCGAGTAGAAGCCGAAGAACGGCGCGTTGTCGGCGCGCGGCAGGGCATAGTCCATGTACGACCCGGTCACGGGCTGGCCGGACTCGTCATAGACCACGTGTTCCAGGAAGCACTGGCCGATCCCCTGTACGATGCCGCCATGGGTCTGGCCCTCGACCAGCATCGGGTTCACGACCGTGCCGAAATCGCCCACCGCGATATATTCGACCACCTGGGCGACGCCGGTCTCCGGGTCGACCTCGACCTCCGCCACGTGGCACCCGTTCGGGAAAGCGAAGGGCGGGCCTTCGGCGACGTGGGAGACCGAGAGCGTTTGCGGCACGTCCTCGGGTAGCCTGATCTCGCCCTGCCGCAACCTCTCCGCAAGTTCCATGATCCCCACCGCGCGGTCTGTGCCGGTGATGCGGAAGCGGCCCTGACCACGGACGATCTCGAACTCGATGTCGGCTTCGGCGGCTTCCAGCGCATGGGCGGCGATCTTCATACCGCGCTCGCGCACTTTCTCGGCTCCCTCGATGATCGCGGTGCCGCTGGCCATCAGCGACTTCGACCCGCCGGTGCCACCGCCGGCCAGCAGTTCGTCGGAATCGCCTTGCAGCAGGTTGATCTTTTCGAACGGGATGCCGAGGCGCGAGGACAGCACCTGCGCGAACGCCGAGGCATGGCCCTGCCCATAGTCCAGCGTGCCGGTGATGATCGTCACGCTGCCATCGGCCTCGAAGCGGATGCCGCCCATTTCCTTGGCCGGCGGGCCGGTCACCTCCAGATACTGGCCGATGCCGATGCCCCGCAGCTTGCCGCGCTCCTGGCTTTCGCGGCGACGGCGCGAGAAGCCGTTCCAGTCCGCCTGCGTCAGCGCGTCATCCAGGACAGCGGGAAAGTCTCCGCTGTCATAGACGGTGCCGGCCGGCGTCTTATAGGGCATCTGCTCCGGCTGGATGTGGTTGCGGCGGCGGATCTCCGTCGGATCGATCCCCATTTCCCGAGCGGCGGTGTCGAGCAGGCGCTCGATGTAGTAGTTGCCTTCGGGACGGCCGGCGCCGCGATACGGACCGACAGGCGAAGTATTGGTGAAGATCGCCTTCGCCTGCACCAGTTGCAGGGGCGTCGCATACACGCCGATCGAGTTCTTTGTGATGTTGCCGGTCGGCTGCAGGACCGTTCCGTTGGAAAGGTAAGCGCCGATATTGCCATAGCCGGTGATGCGCAGGGCGAGGATCTTGCCGTCCTTGTCGAGGGCGACCTCCTGCTCCATGTCATGGTCGCGGCCGTGACTGTCGGACAGGAAGCTCTCGCTCCGCTCGTCCGTCCACTTCACCGGCCGTCCGAGGAGTTTGGCGGCGTAGAGGACCGCCGGGTATTCCGGATAGCAGGATGATTTCATTCCGAACGATCCGCCGACATTGCCGGTCAGGACCCGGATCTTGTCGACCGTCGCCTTCAGCGGGCCGGTCAGCGATTGGCGCATGTTGAACACGCCCTGGGAGCCGACGCGCAGCACCCAGCGCTCCGCCTCCTTGTCGTATTCGCCGATCGCCGATCGGGGCTCCATCGGACAGACGACGACGCGGGAGTTGCGTATCCGCAGCTTGGTCACATGCGCGGCCTGAGCGAAGGCGGCCTCGACCGCCGCGACGTCGCCGTGCTGGAAGTCCAGGATGACGTTGCCGGGAGTCACGTCATGCACCAGGGGCGCGCCGGGCGCCGCGGCCGACGTGGCATCGGTCACCGCCGGCAGGATGTCGATGTCGGCATAGATCGCCTCGGCCCCGTCCTTGGCCTGCTTCCTCGTCTCCGCCACCACGATCGCATACGGGTCACCGGCAAAGCGGACCTTGTCGGTGGTCAGGATCGGCTGTGTCGGCTTCGGCATGTCACTGCCGTCTTTGTTCTTGAACGCCGCCCCCGAGGGCATGTTGCCCATCCCCGCGTCGATCAGGTCCTGGCCGGTGAGCACCGCCAGCACGCCCGGCATCGCCTTCGCCGCCGTGGTGTCGATCGAGCGGATGATCCCGTGCGCGAAGCTGGACCGCACCATGACCGCGTAAGCTTGGCCGGGGCGGTTCAGGTCGTCGGAGTAGCGGCCCCGGCCCTGCAGCAGCACGGGGTCTTCCTTGCGGTGCACCGGTTGCCCGACGGCATACCGCTCCTCGACGAACTGGGTGAGATCCACTTGTCCGTTCATTCCGCCAATCCCATCATGTCTCTTGTGCTCTGCAAAATGACGCCGGATTTCCGGGTCGGCAACCCACTGTCTGGCATGGCGGACCGGCCAATGGCATGATGCCGGCCAATGGAAAGGAGGCGACGCTATGCCGACCTATGAATATGAGTGCCCCGATTGCGGGCCGTTCGCCGATATCCGTCCGATGGCGGAGTTCGATCTGCCGCAGCCCTGCCCGGATTGCTCGCAACCGGCGCCTCGGCTGCTGACCGCGCCGGCGCTGGGTGGTGGCGCGGAAGAGGCCAGCATGGGCGCCGCCCCCCGCTCGCATCCCGGTGGATGTGCCTGCTGCGCGCCGCGTCGGTTAGCTGCGGAGGCGGTTTAGGATGCGCTTCCCGGCGGGGTTGGGGGCTTGGAAGACGAGAAGAGTTTGAACGCAGATTTAGGCCGATGGACGCGAATGCACACGGATCGCTTGGATTGACCGATCCGGAGCCATGGCGGCGTCAGGTCGAGCGCATACCAAGTTTGGCCATAAACATTAAAGCGTGATGACTGTAGGCGGAATCGCCGGAAGTCTGAATCACGCGATCAAACAACGAGCTGGAGTGGGATGGCTGAGCGAAAGCGATGTCATCCCACTCTAGAGCACGGCACGATCCAGATCACCCAGCGATCTGCGTGCATTCGCGTCCATCGGCCTAAATCTGCGTTCAGACTCTTCTTCGCGCCCTCCGGCTCTAACGGCAGGCCGCCAACGACGGCGCCACGGGGCGGTCCCGCACGGACCAACCGCCGCCGCACTTCCCGGACGGGTGACGAATCACTCCGCCGCTTCGACCTCGGTGTCCTGCGCCGCCGCCGGTCCGGTCGTACGCGCCTTCTCGGCGATGCGGGCTGACTTGCCGCGACGATCACGCAGGTAATACAGCTTCGCCCGGCGCACATCGCCCCGGCGCACCACCGTGATATCGGCGATCGTCGGCGCATAGAGCGGGAACACGCGCTCCACCCCCTCGCCATACGAGATCTTCCGCACGGTGAAGTTGCTGTTGATACCTTTGTTCGAGCGGGCGATGCACACGCCTTCGAACGCCTGGGTGCGGGTGCGTTCACCCTCCACCACCTTCACAGACACACGCAGCGTGTCGCCCGGAATAAACTCCGGAACCGGTCGCGCTTCCTTCAGTTTCGCCATCTGCTCGGCTTCGAGCTTCTGAAGAATGTTCATCCGTCTTATCCTTTCCTAATGCTTCGTGGCGCTGGCCCAGAGATCCGGCCTGCGCTCACGGGTGATTCGTTCCGATTCCTGGCGGCGCCACGCCGCAACCTCGGCATGGTGTCCGGACAGCAATACGTCTGGCACCGCGCGCCCCTGCCACTCGGCGGGGCGGGTGTAGTGTGGGTATTCCAGCATGCTGCCGCTGAAGCTTTCCTCATCCGCGCTTTCGGCCGCGCCCATCACGCCCGGCAACAGCCGGACGATGCTGTCCAGCAGCACCATCGCCGCGAGTTCGCCGCCCGACAGCACATAGTCGCCGATGCTGACCTCCTGCATCTGTCGCGCATCGATGACGCGCTGATCGATACCTTCGTAACGACCGCAGACGAGAATCACGCCCGCCCCAGTGGCGAAGTCGCGCGCCGCCGGCTGGATGAACGGCTGGCCGCGCGGCGTCAGGCAGATGATGGGCCGCCCGTCCGCGACCGTATCGACCGCCGCGTCGACGATATCCGGCCGCAGCACCATGCCCGCCCCGCCGCCAAACGGCGTGTCGTCCACCGTCCGATGCCGGTCGGTCGCAAAGTCACGGATATTCGTTACATCCAGCGACCAGAGACCTTTTTCCAGCGCGCGGCCTGCCAAGGATTGCCCAAGCGGACCGGGGAACATCGCGGGGAACAGCGTCAGGATGGAGGCGCGCCAGGTCATGCCACGTTCTTCTCCGCCGCGACGATCTCATCCGGAGGCACCACCACGACCTTGCCGCCTTCGATATCCACGTTCGGCACGCAGGCCTTGGTGAATGGCACGATCAGCGGCGCGCCGGTGGCTTGAGGAATTTCCAGGCTCGCGCCGGCGCCGTAGTCATGTACGACCTCCACCACGCCGAGGTCCCGCCCATCGGCGCCGACGGCCCGCAAGCCCATCAGGTCGGTGACGTAGAACTCCTCATCGTCAGCCGGCGGCAAGGCCGACCGGTCGATGAACAGACGCGTGTTGGTCAATTTCTCGGCCACGGTGCGATCGGTGACGCGAGCCTCCTGACCATCGACCAGGCGGGATATCTCGGCGATGCCGTCGCCTTTCCAGCGCAGGGCATAGAACCGCCCCTCCGCGTCGGACAAAGGTCCATACGCGGTCAGATCGGACGGATCGGCAGTATGGCTGGTCACCTTCACCAGCCCCCGGACGCCGTGCGCCCGGCCGATCACACCTACCTGGATGCGGCTCTCCGGCATGCGTCGTTACGCAGCCGCTTCGGCCGCGGCCTTGGCCCGTTCCTGCGCCTTCTTCTTCGGCGCGGACTGGTGCGGCTGCTCATTCCACGCCGGCATCGGAATCAGCTCGGCCTTGCCGAGGAAGCGGGCCACACGGTCCGTCGGGACGGCGCCGTGGTGAAGCCAATGCTCCAGCCGTTCCGTCTGCAGGCGGATGCGATCGGTATGTTCGGCCGGCAGCATCGGGTTGTAGCTGCCCACCTTCTCGATGAAGCGGCCATCACGCGGGCTGCGGCTGTCCGCGATCACGATGTGATAGAAGGGGCGCTTGTGGGCGCCCGCGCGGGCCAGCCGGATCTTGAGGGACATGTTCGGTTAGTCTCCGTTGGTGGTTGAGGCTGCCGGGCAGCGCGCGCCGCCCGGCAAAGGGTTAAAAACTGTCAGAAGGGCCGGCGCCCGCCGGGCTTGCCGAGGCCGCCCATGCCGCCGCCGCCCATGCCGCCCATCAGGGCGCCGAGGCCGCCGCGCATCAGGCCCTTCTGGCCGAGCTTGTTCATGCGTTTCATCATCGTCGTCATCTGCTCGAACTGCTTGAGCAGTTGGTTGACTTCCTGGACCGACGAACCGGCACCAGCGGCAATGCGCTTCTTGCGGCTCGCTTTGATGATGTCAGGGTCGCGCCGTTCCTTGACCGTCATGGAGCTGATGATCGCTGCCTGACGCTTGAGAATCTTGGTGTCGAGATTGGCGCCGTTGAGCTGTTCCTTGATCTTGCCCATGCCCGGCAGCATGCCCATGATTCCGGAGAGCGAGCCCATCTTGGAAATCTGCTTAAGCTGGTTCGCATAGTCCTCGAGGTCGAACTTGCCCTTGGCCATCTTGGCGGCAAGCTTCTCGGCCTCTTCCTTGTCGATCGTCTCGGCGGCCTTCTCGACCAGGCTGACGATATCGCCCATGCCGAGGATGCGGCTGGCGACGCGTTCCGGGTGGAAGGCTTCCAGCGCGTCCAGCTTCTCTCCCGACCCCGTGAGCTTGATCGGCGCGCCGGTGATGGCACGCATGGAGAGAGCGGCACCGCCGCGGGCGTCACCGTCCATGCGGGTCAGGACGATGCCGGTGACACCCAGGGCCTCGTTGAAGGCACGAGCGGTGTTCACCGCGTCCTGGCCGGTCATGGCATCGACCACGAGCAGCGTCTCGGCCGGGTTGGTGACGTCGCGGATGGCGCGGACCTCGGCCATCAGCTCCTCGTCGATCGAGAGGCGGCCGGCGGTGTCGAGAATGACGATATCGAAGCCTTCGCGGCGCCCGGCGTCCATGGCGCGCTCGGCGATCTGCACCGGCGTCTGGCCCTGGATGATGGGCAGCGAGGAGACCTCGGCCCGCTCCGCGAGCTGGGCGAGCTGCAGCTGGGCCGCGGGCCGCTGGGTATCGAGGCTCGCGAGGAGGATGCGCTTCCGCTCCTTGGTACGGAGCATGAGCGCGATCTTGCCGGCGGTCGTGGTTTTGCCGGAGCCCTGGAGGCCGACCATGAGGACGGGCACCGGGGCAGGGACGTTGAGGTTAAGTGGAACGGCGCCTTCGCCGCCCAGGGATTCCACCAAGACGTCATTGACGATCTTGATGACCTGCTGGCCGGGGGTGACGGAGCGCAGCACTTCCACACCGACCGCCCGTTCCCGCACCTTGGTGACAAAGTCCTTCACCACCGGCAGGGCAACGTCAGCCTCCAGCAGCGCCAGGCGCACTTCGCGCATGGCCTCCAGCACGTCCGTCTCGCTCAACGCACCCCGGCCGCGCAGGCGGTCGAAGACGGAGGAGAGTCGATTGGAGAGGCTTTCGAACATCCGACTTCCCAAAACAAAGCGCGCCGCTGCGCGAACACTCGCGGAGCGACGGACTAGAGAGCCGGGCTTCTGCCCCCGGACAGGGTGAGAGTCAAGGATGTGCTGCTGAGGTCAGCAGCACATCCGGGTTGCGCCTCAGGCGCTGGCCGCGTCGAGCGCCGCAATCTGGCCCGCGGAGAGGGACAGCGTGCAGGCCTTGATGAGATCGCCCATCTGCTCGGGGCGGGAAGCGCTGGCGATGGGCGCGGTAATCGAGGGTCGGGCCATCAGCCAGGCGAGCGCCACCTGTGCCGGCGTAGCGCCGGTCTCAGCCGCGACGGCATCGAGCGCGGCCAAAACCTTGGGGCCGCGGCCCTCCAGGTATTTCGCCACACCCTGGCCGCGCGCCGCACTTTTCCCAAGATCGGCCGCGGACCGGTATTTCCCGGTCAGGAAGCCGGCGGCCAGCGAGTAATAAGGGATCACGCCCAGCCCTTCCTTGAGGCAGACTGCTTCCAGCGCGTCCTCGAACAGCGGACGTTCGACCAGGTTGTAATGCGGCTGCAGCGCGACATAGCGCGGCAATCCGTTCGCGTCGCTCACCTTCAGCGCCTCTTGCAGGCGCGCGGCCGAGTAGTTGGAGGCGCCGATCGCGCGAACCTTGCCGGCCTTGATGAGGTCCGCGAACGCGCTCAGCGTTTCCTCGAGTGGCGTCGACTCGTCGTCCTTGTGCGATTGGTAGAGGTCGATCACATCGGTTCGCAGCCGCTTCAACGAGCGCTCGACCGACGTCTTGATCCAGGCGGCGGAAAGCCCTTTGCCGTCCGGCATGTCCATCCCGACCTTGGTCATGATCTGGAGCTTGTCGCGGCCGCCACGGGCTGCGAGCCAATTGCCGATCACGGTTTCCGACTCGCCGCCCTTATGGCCGGGCGCCCAGACGGAATACATGTCGGCGGTATCGATGGCCGTCAGTCCGGCATCGGCGAGTACGTCGAGCAGTTTGAAAGACGTCGCCTCGTCTGCCGACCAGCCGAAGACATTGCCGCCGAAAACCAGCGGCGGGATGCTGATACCGGATTGTCCGAGCTGTCTTTTTTCCATGGCCGCAGGTCTCCTCGCGTATGAATGGTGCCCCAGCACATAGGAGAGCAGGCCTTCTCTTGAGGCGTCCTGCGGACGGGTGGCCGGCCTGCTGAAATTGGCGGGCTGGTGGAACGGGTCTTGCTTCCAATCCCTCATGGTGTGCATAGACCCGCTGGCCGGGCGCCCCGCAACAGACGCCGAGAAGGCGCCGCCCAGGTTGGATAGAGGTTCCATGGATTTTACCGAAGGCTATGTCGAAGGTCCCTACGGCCGCACCTGGTACAAGGTGTCAGGCCCCCTTCAGGGGGGGAAGCCGCCCCTCGTCATCCTCCATGGCGGCCCCGGTTGCACCCACGACTATGTCGATAGCTTCAAGGACCTGGCGGCCACCGGCCGCGCCGTCATTCACTACGACCAACTTGGTAACGGCCGCTCCACTCATCTTCCCGAGCGCGCGGGCCAAGGCGATTTCTGGACCGTCGATCTTTTTCTGGGCGAGCTGAACCGGCTGACCGCCCATCTCGGCATCGCTGAAAAGTACGACCTGCTGGGCCAGTCCTGGGGCGGCATGCTGGGCGCGGAACACGCCGTGCTTCAACCGAAGGGCCTGCGTCGTCTCGTCATCGCCAATTCCCCGGCCTCTTTGAAAACCTGGGTCGAGGAAGCCAACCGTCTGCGCCGCGATTTGCCGCAGGACATCCAGGATGCGCTGACCCGAAACGAAGAGGCCGGCACGATCGACAGCGAGGACTATCAGAAGGCCTCCGCCGCCTTTTATGCCCTGCATGTCTGCCGCGTGCAGCCGATGCCGCCCGAGGTGCAGCGCACCTTCGATGCCATCGCCGCCGATCCGACCGTCTACCACACGATGAATGGGCCGACGGAATTCCACGTCATCGGCTCCATGAAAGGCTGGACGATCGAAAGCCGACTGCACCAGATCATCGTCCCTACGCTGCTCATTTCCGGCCGGCATGATGAGGCAACGCCGCTCTGCGTGCAGCCCTATGCCGACCATATTCCCGATGTCCGCTGGCGTATCTTTGAGCACTCCAGCCACATGCCGCATGTCGAGGAAAAGGACGCGTGCCTGAGCGCCGTCGCTGACTTCCTGGATGCGGCCTAAGCTTCCTCCGTCAAACCTTCGACCGAACAACCCGGAGAGACCGATGACATTGCGACGATGGCTCCATGGCTCCGCCCTTGCTCTGACCGCGGCAGCCGGCCTTGCCCTGGGCGGTACCGCGCAGGCGGCCGACCACATGGGGGGCACGCTGAAGCTCACCGCTTCCTCCGCGGCGGGCACCATTGATCCGCAGATCAACTACACCAGTGAATTCTGGTCCGTCCTCGTCCTGACCAATGACGGTCTGATCTCCTTCAAGAAGACATCGGGCGCGGCCAGTAACGACCTGGTGGCGGACCTCGCCACTGAAATTCCGAAGCCCGAGGACGGCGGCAAGACCTATGTCTTCACGCTGCGGAAGGGTGTGAAGTTCTCCAACGGCAAGGATGTCACACCGGAAGACGTGGTTGCGAGCTTCCAGCGCATCTTCAAGGTCAGCAACCCGAATGCGGGCTCCTGGTACAACGGCATCGTGGGGGCGGACGCCTGCCTCAAGACGCCGGCAACCTGCACGCTCGCGGGCGGGGTCGTGGCCGATGACGCCGCCAACACCGTCACCTTCCACCTGACCGCGCCGGATTCGGAATTCTTCTACAAGCTGGCGACGCCGTTCGCCGCCATCCTGCCGGCCGATACCCCCGCCAAGGATCTCGGCACCACGCCCGCCGCCGCGACCGGCCCTTACATGATCACCAGCTACGATCCGCAGAAGGAAATGATCCTGAAGCGGAACCCGAACTTCAAGGTGTTCAGCAAGGAGGCGCAGCCCCAGGCCTATGCGGACGAGATCGACTACAGCTTCGGCGCCAAGCCGGAAGACGAAGTGACGGCGATCGAGAATGGCCAGGCTGACTGGATGTTCGACAGCCCGCCGTCCGACCGTCTGCCGGAAATGGCATCGAAATTCCCGAGCCAGATTCACATCAACCCGCTCTTCGCCATCTTCTACGCGCCGATGAACGTCAATCTTGCGCCGTTCAACAACAAGGACGCGCGTCTCGCGGTCAACTACGCCTTCAACCGCAAGTCCGCCGTGAACATCTATGGCGGCCCGCGCCTTGCCGTGCCGAACTGCCAGATCCTGCCGCCCGGCTTCCCTGGCTACAAGGCCTATTGCCCCTATACCAAGACCCCCGGTGCCAAATGGTCCGCGCCTGACATGGCCAAGGCCAAGGAGCTGATGAAGGCTTCCGGCCAGATCGGCCAGAAGGTGACGGTGATCGCGGATGACCAGAACGTCGATCCGGCGCTCGGCACCTATCTCGTCAGCGTGCTCAACGAGCTGGGCTTTAAGGCGACGCTCAAGGTGATCTCGGGCAACATCCAGTTCACCTACATCCAGAACACCAAGAACAACGTTCAGATCAGCGTCAGCCAGTGGTACCAGGATTATCCGGCCGCCTCTGACTTCATCAACGTGCTGCTGAGCTGCGGTTCCTTCCATCCGGGTTCGGATGCCTCGATCAATATCTCGGGCTTCTGCGACAAGTCGCTCGATGCCGAGATGCAGAAGAACCTGATCACGGCGGTGACTGACCAGAAGGCTGCCAATGCCGAATGGGCCAAGCTTGACGCGGCCTACACGGATCAGGCGCCTTGGGTGACGATGTTCACGCCCAAGCAACTGGACTTCGTTTCCAAGCGCCTCGGTCACTTCACCTTCAGTGACCAGTTCCACATGCTGTATTCTCAGGTCTGGGTGCAGTAATCACCTCGGACCCGTTTCCGACGATGGCATCCTTGTTCGGATGCAAGACGAAGGGCAGGGCGGCGCCAGCCGCCCTGCCGGCTTCGGCCAGCCTCATGAGGCCCCATTCCATGTTAGTCTCGACCGTCCGCCCGCTTTGGGAGGCCATGCACCATGTCTGATTCCGCCGTCGACGGCCAAGCGCCGGCCAGTGTGCCACAGAAGGCGGAAGGCCCCTGGGCGGCCGGCTTGCGCAAGCTTCGCCAGGACCGTACCGCCATGGGCGCCGTCATCGTCCTCCTGATCATCATCGTCGCCTGCTGCGCCGCGCCGCTTTATGCGCAGCACGTGTCCCAGACCAATCCCTTCCAGTCCAATCTCGACGGGACGATTACGCTCGGCGGCCAGGACGTCGATATCATGCAGGCGGACAGCGCCGGTCTCGGCCTCGGCGTCACACCAATCGGGCCCACCTGGCACGGCCAGTATTTCCTGGGTGCGGACAATCAGGGCCGCGACGTCGCCGCCCGCATGCTCTATGGCGGCCAAAATTCTCTGGTCATCTCCTTCTTCGCGACCATCGTGACGCTGGTGCTCGCGGCCCTCGTCGGGACGGTCGCGGGTTTCATCGGCGGCTGGACGGATACCGTTCTCGCGCGGCTGCTCGATGTGCTTTGGGCCTTTCCGATCTATCTTCTCGCGATTTCGCTTTCGATCGTGCTGATCAGCAAGGGCTTGCAGATCGGGCCGTTCAATATCCCGTCCAACAGCCTGTTGCTCCCGATCCTGATCATCGGCATCGTCTATGTGCCTTATGTCGCGCGGCCGATCCGCGGCCAGGTCATGTCGCTGACGCGCAGCGATTTCGTGCTCGCCGCCCGCTGCCTCGGCGTGCCGGCGCCCCGCGTTCTGTTCCGGGACATCTTGCCCAACGTGACGACGACGCTGATCGTTTTCGCGCCGCTCATGATGGCGCTCAACATGCTGACGGAATCGGCGCTGTCCTTCCTGTCGATCGGCGTGCAGCCGCCTTTCGCCAGCTGGGGCACGATCATCCAGGATGGCGAGGATCTGCTCTATACCCAGCCCATGGTGGCGATCGCGCCGGGGCTTGCCATCATCATCACCGTGCTCGCGCTGAACTTCCTGGGTGATGGCGTGCGCGATGCCTTCGATCCGCGCGCCAAGCTGCGCGTGAAGAAGGGTTAGGGCGCCATGTTCTTTCCCGTCATCCGCCGTCTCGGCGAAATGCTGTTCGTCATGTTCGGCATCAGCGTCGTCGTCTTCCTTATTTTCTTCGCGACCCCGGGTGCCGACCCCGCCGCCCGCATCGCCGGCCGCAACGCGACACCCCAGGTGCTGGCCCAGGTCCGCCACTCCTTCGGCTTCGATCAGCCATTGCCCGTGCAATATGTGAAGGTGATGGAGAAGCTCTTCGTGAGCCGCGATCTCACCTCCTTCGTCAATCGCGGCGAAAAGGTGATCCCGGCGGTGGTGGAAGCAGCCCCCGTCACCCTCTCTCTCGTGCTGGGTGCGGCCGTCATCTGGGTGGTCTTCGGCATCTGGGTCGGTGTCACGGCTGCGGCCACGCGCGGCACCATCATCGACCGGGCCCTGATGTTCGCAGGGCTCGTGGGCATTTCCATGCCGGTCTTCTGGGTGGGATCCGTCGCCAACCTCCTCACCCAGTCCCGCTGGCACAATACCTGGCTGTTCCACTGGGTACCGGGTCTCGGCTACACGCCTTTGACCCAGCATCCGCTGCTCTGGTTCAAGGGGCTGGTCATCCCCTGGATCACCCTCGCCATCCTCTATATCGGCCTCTATGGCCGCGTGCTCCGCGCCAATCTGGTCGAAGCCTATCAGGAGGATTTCATCCGCACCGCGCGGGCCAAGGGCCTCTCGGAAGCGCGGATCATGTTCCGTCACGCGCTGCGCACCTCGCTGATCACCTTCGTCTCGATGTTCGGGCTCGATTTCGGTGCGCTGGTCGGCGGTGGCGCGCTGCTGACGGAGGTGGTGTTCAACCTCCCTGGCGTGGGTCGGCTGACCTATCTGGCGCTACAGAGCCTTGACCTGCCCTTCATCATGGCAACGGTCATGTATTCCTCCTTCTTTGTCGTTGTCGCCAATGCGCTGGTCGACATCGCCTATGCCTGGCTCGATCCGAGAGTGCGTGATGCCCGCTGACCAGACACAGACCACGGCGAAGACCCTGCTGGACGTGCAGGATCTCTGCGTCTCCTTCCGTTCCGAGGGCGGCCTCATCCGCATTCTGGAGAACGTTTCCTTTACGGTGAGGGAGCGCGAGATTCTTGCGATCGTCGGCGAGTCCGGCTCCGGCAAGAGCATGACCTCGCTCGCCGTCATGCGGCTCATCACCGATCCCAATGCCGTCATCACCGGCTCCATCCGCTACAAGGGGCGGGACCTTTTGCAGGCGAGCGAGCGGGAAATGCGCAGCCTGCGGGGCAGCGACATCGCCATGATCTTCCAGGACCCGATGACCGCGATGACGCCGGTCTATACCATCGGCTGGCAGATCGAAGAGCAGTTGCGTGCGCATCAGAAGCTCAGCCGCCGTGCCGCCCGGGCGCGGGCGGTGGAGCTTCTGGGCGAGATGGGCGTGCCGTCCCCCGCAAAGGTCGCCGGGCGCTATCCGCATCAGCTTTCGGGTGGGCTTCGCCAACGCGCCATGATCGCCATGGCGCTGTCCTGCAATCCGTCTTTGCTCATCGCGGATGAGCCGACGACCGCGCTGGACGTCACCGTGCAGGCGCAGATCCTGGAACTCATCCAGCGGCTGCGTGCGGATTTCGGCTCCTCGGTCATCTTCATCACCCACGACATGGGCGTGGTCGCGACCGTGTCGGACCGGGTGATGGTCATGTATGCCGGCATCATCGCCGAGCGTGGACCGAAGCCCGCCGTGCTCGGGGGCCCGCAGCACCCCTATACGCTTGGCCTGCTCCATTCCATCCCACCCATGCATGGGGTGCGGCCGCACCGGCTGCCGTCGATCCCTGGCAGTCCGCCCGCGCCCATGGGCCGCCCTGCCGGCTGCGCCTTCCAGCCGCGCTGCGATTTCCGGATGGATATCTGTGCCACGAGACCGCCGCTGTTCCACAACGGTACCCAGGAAGCCTCCTGCTGGCTGGCCGAAAAGGGTGCGCCGGACTGGGCGCGTGAGCGGGCCATCCGTGCCGCGGGAGACGCCGCATGAGCGAGCAGATGACCAAGCCCAAATCCATGCTGCAAGCGGCGGGCCTGTCCAAGACCTTCAGGCTTGGCAGCCGTTTTCGCGCTGGCGGCATCCAGCATCTGCAGGCGCTTAAGGATGTCTCTGTCGAAGTGCAGACCGGGGAGATCCTTGGCCTGGTCGGCGAATCCGGCTGCGGCAAATCCACCCTCGGCCGCTGCCTGCTGCGCCTCTACGACATCGACGACGGGCGCATCACCTTCAAGGACCGCGATATCTCGCATCTCAGCCAGCGGGAGTTACGCCCGCTGCGTGCCGACATGCAGATGGTTTTCCAGGATCCCTATTCCTCGCTTAACCCGCGCCGGCGGGTACGGGATCTCATCGCCGAGCCTCTGCGCGTCCACGGCCGACATTCGGAGCGGGACGTTCAGGCGCGCCTGCGCGAACTCATGGAACTGGTGAACCTCTCGCCTGATTTCCTCTCGCGCTTTCCGCATGAATTCTCCGGCGGCCAGCGTCAGCGCATCGGCATCGCGCGGGCCATCGCCCTCTCCCCCAGCCTGATCGTGGCGGATGAGCCGGTCTCGGCACTCGATGTGTCGGTGCAGGCGCAGATCGTGAACCTCTTTATGGATCTGCAGGAGAAACTCGGCCTCACCTATGTCTTCATCGCGCATGATCTCTCGGTCGTCCGGCAAATCGCCACGCGCACGGCGGTGATGTATCTCGGCAGCATCGTCGAACTGGGCGAGACCGACGAGGTGCTGCACCGGCCGGCACATCCGTACACGGCGGCGCTCATTTCCGCCGTGCCGGAGGCCGATGCTTCGGGCCGGATAAAGGCGCGCACGATCCTCAAGGGCGAACCGCCGAGCCCCACCAACCCGCCGCCGGGCTGCCGCTTCCATACGCGCTGCCCGATCGCGCAGGAGCGCTGCCGGGTCGAGGTGCCGCGCCTCATGCCGCTCGGCCATAACCGCTCGGTCGCCTGCCACTTCCCGCTCCAAGGATCCGCCGGACATGCCTGATCAGGCCCTGCCGCCGCCCGCGCTGCATCTTCCCTATGAGGACGGGCCGCACCGGATGGTGATGGGCCTTGCGGCGATCCAGGAGCCGCAATGGCTGGAATGGGATTCCCGCGCACCCCTTCAGATCGCGGAGCGGCAGCGCCTTCTCCGCGAAAAGCGGTCGGCCGTGCTGGCCGATACCCCGGGGTCGGAGCTCGCCTGCACTGAGATGCGAGATGTGCTCGCCGCGTGGCTGGCCCAACACAGGCCCGGCTGGCAGCGGCCATCCCAGCCTGCGGATGGGCATCCGCTGGGCGAGATCGCGCCCTGGGCTGTGGAAGATTTCTGTCTCATGCGGCCGGGCCCGGAAGGCCCCGTGCTGATCGCCGCCATCCTCTGCTTTCCCAGCCGCTGGCGGCTCGCGGAGAAAATCGGCCGGCCGATGCAGACGATCCACCAATTCGTGCCGGGTTACGGCGAGACGCTGGGCCGGCCAGTGGACCGTTTTCTTGGCGCGCTGAAGGAAGGGCGCCTCGCCACGCGCCACAACTGGTCCATCCACGAAGACCCCGCACTCTACCAGCCGACCGGCCATGGCATGACGGATCATGATCCCTCCATCACCGCCGAGAACGCGGGGGAGACGCTGTGGCTGCGGGTCGAACGGCAGACGTTCCGCCTGCTGCCCGAAAGCCGTGTGATTGCCTTCGGCATCGGCACCCATGTGACGCCGCTGGCTGAGGTCGTCGCCGTGCCGGGGGAGGCGGCGCGCCTTGCCGCTGCCGTCCGTGCGCTGCCAGCGGAGATGGAGCGCTACAAAAGCCTCCGTCCCTATCGTCGTGCTCTGCTAGATTATCTCGATCGCAACACGATGGAGGCGGCGGGTGAGGGAAGTCACGGTCGCGGCAACGCAGATGGCGTCGACCTGGGATCTGCCGGCCAATCTTGACCGGGCCGAGCGGCTGGTCAGGCAGGCGGCGGGGCAGGGCGCTCAGGTCGTTTTGATGGGCGAACTATTCGCGACGCCTCATTTCTGTCAGGACCAGTTGGCCAGCTTCTTCGATCTGGCGAGGCCCTTCCAAAGCCATCCCGTGTTGCTGCGCTTTGCCGATCTCGCGCGGGAACTGGGGGTCGTGTTGCCAGTGAGTTTCTTTGAACGCTCCGGCCCCACGTTCTACAATTCGGTGACGGTGATCGACGCCGATGGCGCCATGCTCGGCATCTATCGCGAGAGTCATATCCCCGATGGGCCGGGCTATGCCGGCAAATTCTATTTCTCGCCTGGCGACACTGGCTTCCAGGCCTGGGATACGGCGGTCGGGCGCATCGGCGTCGGCATCGGCTGGGACCAGTGGTTTCCTGAAAGCGCCCGCGCCATGGCCTTGAAGGGGGCGGAAATCCTGCTCTACCCGACCGCGATGAGCGCGACGGCGCCCGAAAGCGTGCCGGATCGCCTGGCCCATTGGCGGCGGGTGCTGCAAGGCCAGGCGGCCGCGAATATGATGCCCGTCGTCGCCGCCAATCGCATCGGTCTCGAAGAGGGGCGGGAGGGCACCTCGCGCAGCTTCTGCGGCGGCTCCTTCGTGGCGGGCCCTTGGGGCGAAATCCTGGCCGAGGCCGACGACGCGAGCGAGGCCGTGATTCTTGCCAAGCTTGATCTCGAGACCTGGCACATCCAACGCTCTGGCTGGGGTTTGTTCCGTGACCGCCGGCCCGATCTCTACCGCAGCCTGCTCAGCCTGGACGGGCGGGAATAGCCGCCGCCGCCCCTCGCACCCTTGCTTCGCGCGCGGTTTTGGGTTCGTCTGCGGCGGCCAGCCGAGAGGACAGACCATGATCCACGTTATCGCCGTTTTGACCGCCAAGATCGGCCATCGGGCCTCTTTGCTCGCAGCGCTCCAAGCGATCGTCGAGGACGTGCGTCAGGAGCCCGGCTGCCTCGAATATCAGCCGGTCATCGACCTGAGCACATCGCCCGTGAAGTTCGGCGCCGACACGCTCGTCGTCATCGAGAAGTGGCAGGACCAGGCCGCCCTCGACGCGCATAACGCAGCGCCGGCGCTAACAGGGTTCATGGACCGCGCCAAGCACCTCATCGCCCAGGCCGACGTCTATCTCATGCGGGACGCCTAGAGAGCCGGCCGCGTTTAAGCGCCCGTCGTTCAGGCGAAGCGCCGCCCGGTATCGAGGGCCTGGGCCAGAAGGCCCAGCGCGTAACGCACCGTCGCCATCCGCACCGCCGTGCGGTCCCCCGGGAAAACCCGGGATTCGGCGATGACCCCGGACGGCGATGCGAGACCGAACCAGACGAGACCGACGGGCTTCGTCTCCGTTCCGCCGCCGGGCCCGGCAATGCCGGTCACCGCGATGGCAAGCTCCACGCCTGCCGTTCTTTGCGCGCCTTCCGCCATGGCGCGCGCGACTTCCTCGCTCACCGCGCCATGCTCCGCAATCATCGCTGGCGGCACACCCAGCATCCGGCTTTTCGCGGCGTTGGAATAGGTCACCGCACCGCCATCCACGACGTCCGATGAGCCACCGATCGCCGTCAACAGTCCGGCGATCAGGCCGCCGGTGCAGCTTTCGGCCGTGGCGATGTGCCAGCCGCGCGCGCGGCTGGCCGCCAGCAAGGCTTCGGCTTCGACCAAAAGATCCTGAGGGAACATCGCGCGCCTCCTACCCGAAAAGGCCAGGGTGCCAGAGCAGCACCAGCCGGATGAGCACCGCCCCGATCACCCCGGCGATCACGTCATCCAGCATGATGCCGCCGGGGCTGTTCATGCGGTCCGCCCAACCGATGGGGCCGGGCTTGGTGATGTCGAGCAACCGAAATAGCGCGAAAGCCACGGCGGCACCGATCCAGGTGAGGTGCAGAAGGCCCAGCAGTGTCAGCCACTGGCCTGCCACTTCGTCGATCACGACCCAGCCCGGGTCGTCGCGCGCTTCGGCAGCGCGGATCGCCCAGAGCCCCACGCCCCAGGCGAGAAGCGCGGCCACCAGCAGAACCAGATGTCCGCCCCAGGCCAGCAGCCCCGCGCCCAAAACGAGCGCGAGAAGCGAGCCTGCGGTGCCGGGCGCCCAGGGAAAGAAGCCGACGGTGCCCCCGCTCGCCAGCAGGCGCGGGAAGGTCAGTGGCTTCAATGCAGCCACGGCTGCAGCGGATAGGGCTGGGTCACGCCTTCCTCGGCCCGGTAGATGGCAATGCCCTCCACCACACGCTGCACGTAGTTCCGTGTCTCGTTGAAGGGGATCAGCTCCAGCCAGTCCAGCACATCCGGGCCGCCTGGCGTCCGGAAGTCGCCATTCTGCGCCAGCCACTGGTCGACACGTCGTGGCCCGGCATTGTAGGCGGCGATGGCCAGCGGCAGGCAGCCGTCGAAATGCGCGAGGACCCCGGCGAAATAGCCGGTGCCGAGGGTCATGTTCACGTCCGGTTGGCTGGTCAGCGACCATTGCGAAGCGAGGGCGACACCCTGCTTCTTCGCCTGCAGCTGCGCCGTCGTCGGCATGAGCTGCATGAGGCCGAGCGCGCCCGCCGGGCTGACGGCTGCGACATCGAAACTGCTTTCCTGGCGGATGAGGCCGAGAGAGACGGCGGGCTCCACTCCGGCGTCCACCGGCGGCTGGAAGGGCATGGGCCAGCCCGCCTTCAGCAGCATGGTGCCGTGCAGCCCGGCCATCCGGGCAAGGCCCACCGCCGCCTGCGGCACGCCGAAGCCGAGGCCGAGCTGCGCGGCCATAGCGTAATCCGCGGGATCCGGCGCGATCAGCCCGATATCGAGCAGGAAACCATAGGCGCGACGCGGCTGGTTCCACGCGACCAGCATGGCGGCCGCGCGCGCGACCTCCCGTCCCGCGAAATCCAGCGCATCCGTCGTGCTCCAGGCCGGGGCCGGCGTCGCCATGATACGGGCATTGAGGGCGGCCGGGCTGTCGCCGAGCGCCAGGGCCGCGAGCTGGCCATAGAAGGTCGTCGGGAAAGAGGCAGCGATCTTGTATTCCGCCGTCGCCTGCATGGTGCGGCCGTCGGCGGCCAGGCTGCGGCCGAGCCAGTAATGCGCGCGAGACTGGGTGATGACAGCCGAGGAGAGCCCGGCGAGGGCGCGAAAATGCGGCTCGGCCTGGCCGGGCTTGTGCAGCAGACGAAGGGCGATGAAACCGCCCAGGAACTCGCGATCTGCCTGGTCGCCATCCGCCTGCGGGTGCAGAAGGTTTACGAGCTTGTAGGCATCCTGCGGATCGCCATCGGTGATCAGCGCGCGGGCGAGGTAGGTCGCCTCGTGCCACAGTGCATGCTGCTGCACGGGCAGGCCCGCTCGCATCGCTGCATCGCCCTTGCTCAGCCAATAGGCGAGCGCGTCCTGGTCGGTCAGCTGGTGGCGGAGATAGCGGGCGCCCGAGAGGAAGATGCCGGGGTCCTGTTGGTCGGCGGGCGGCAGGGCGGCCAGCAGCGCCTGTGCATTGGGCTGCTCCGTCTCGAGCGCGAGCCAGGCGGTCGCCGCCTGCTGGTGGTCGGCCGGAAGGCGCGCGAGTTCGGCCGCGGCGGCGGGCGATTCGGCGCGGGCGAGAGCCGTGAAGCGGGCCCATTCGTCGCCCGGCTGCAAAAGGCCGCCATATTGCGCGAGGAAGGCCGAGACGTCGGACGGGTCGGTGATGCCGGTTCCAGTCCAGGCGCGGCGTGCCGCCTCCGTCTCATCCTTGGTATCGTTGGCGGTCTGGAAGACGGCGGCGCAGCGCAGCAACGTCTTCACGTCCGACGGCCAGCGGATCTGACATTGCGCCAGCGCGGTCGCCTGATCGGGCTCCTCGGCCAGCGCCTCCTCCCAGCGGCTTTCCAGCAGGGATTGCTGCGGCCAGTCCGGATTCTGCTGCATGAAGGCTGAGATTTCGGCAGCCGTCGCCTGGCTGCGCGTCAGCAGGCGGTAATAGGTGACGAGCTTGCCGGCCACCGGATCGGCATAACGCGCGGCCAGGGCCTCGGCCGTCGCCCAGTCATGGGTCGCGGCGGCATCCATGGGCGTCTGCACCGGAGAGGAGGATTGTGCGCGGGTGGCAGTGGCGTGCAAGGCGAGCAGGCTCACGCAGCCCAAAGCGAGGAGACGTCGGATCACGGTCTGCTGAACCTCATCATGCCGGCCCATCATTGCCAAAGCGGAGCCGGGACGCAAAGGCGGGAATGGGATTTCCACGCCCCGCTTGTCCATCTGTTCTCCGTGCATGCCCCGGCAGATCATGCCGCGGCTTGCGACGGAAGGGCGCGAGCCCTACCTTCCTCCGCTCAAACCCACCGCCGCCGCGCCGTGCTCAGTCGAGGATCGCACCATGTTCAAGGGCTCTCTCGTTGCCCTCATTACGCCGATGCATGCTGATGGCGCGGTCGACGAGAAAACGCTCGAGCGCTTCGTCGAATGGCAGATCGGTGAGGGCACGCATGGCTTGGTTCCCGTGGGCACCACGGGCGAATCGCCTACCCTTTCGCATGCCGAGCATCGCCGTGTGGTGGAGATCACCATCGCGGTCGCCGGCGGCCGCGTGCCGGTCATCGCGGGGGCCGGTTCGAACAGCACGGCGGAAGCGGTAAGCCTGGCGCAGCATGCGAAGAAGGCCGGTGCGGATGCCGTTCTGGTGGTGACCCCCTATTACAACAAGCCAACCCAGGAAGGCCTTTACCTCCACTTCAAGACCATCGCCGAGCAGGCCGATATTCCGGTCGTGATCTACAATATCCCGGGCCGCAGCGTGGTGGACATGAGCGTCGAGACCATGGCGCGGCTCGCGAAACATCCCAATATCGTGGGCGTGAAGGACGCGACCGCCAATCTGACCCGGCCTCAGCACACACGGCGGGCCATCGGGCCGGATTTCTGCCAGCTGTCGGGCGAGGATCACACCGCGCTCGCCCATCTCGTCTCGGGCGGGGTCGGCTGCATTTCCGTTTCCGGCAATATCGCCCCGCGTCTCATCGCCGAGATGCACACCGCCTGGCAGGAGGGCGACATTGCCCGCGCCATGGCGATCCAGCACCGTCTTGTGCCGCTGCATGATTCGATGTTCGCCGAGACCAATCCCGGCCCGGTCAAATATGCCGCGCACCTGCTCGGCTTCGGCACCCCCGATTGCCGCCTGCCGCTCGCCCCTCTGTCCGACCCGACCCGCGCTCAGGTGAAGGCTGCGATGGTCGAGGTCGGTCTCATGAACTGACGATGGCTGAAAACAAAACCAAGTCGAAATCCGGGCTCATTTCGCACGGTATCGCCTCGCAGAACCGCCGCGCGCGCTTCGACTATGCGATCAAGGAAACGGTCGAGGCCGGGATCGTGCTCAAGGGGGCTGAGGTCAAATCCCTCCGCCATGGCCGCGCGACGCTGACGGAGGCCTGGGCGGGCGAGCGCGACGGCGAGATGTGGCTCTTCAACGCCTATATCCCGGAATATCAGGCGGGCGTGCTGTCGCGGTTTGAGCCGCGCGCCCCGCGCAAGTTGCTGCTGAAGCACAAGCAGATCGATCAGCTGGCCGGCGCCATCGCTCGCAACGGTGTCACGCTGGTGCCGCTGCAGATCCATTTCAACGATCGCGGGCGCGCCAAGGTCCTGCTCGGCGTCGGCGAGGGCAAGCAGAAGGCCGACAAGCGGGCGGCTGTCGCGCAGCGCGACTGGCAGCGGGACAAGGCGCGGCTGCTGCGCAACCGAGGGTGAGCCAGGTCGCTGCTTCGGCTGTGCGGCGGTCGCTTCTGCGACGGCGCCCGTTGCCGGCCATTTTGTCGTGCCTGTTGCTGGTTTTGTTCTCCTATTTCTTTCTCGACCGGCCGGTGGCCTTCCTCATGCACCGGCTGTTCCACCGCAGCCTGTTCTTCGTGCCCCTCATCGGCCCCGCGCAATTGGCGCTGAGCCTCGCCCCACCCGCGCTTGCCGTCGCGACCATTGCGGGCGGCATGGGCTGGCGCCCGGATCGGCGCGGCTGGACGGGCATCATCTGCGCCCTGGCGGTCACGATTGCGATCGCCTTCAAGAACGAGCTGAAATACCTCTTCGGCCGTGTCTGGCCCGAGACCTGGACGAACAAGAACCCGTCCCTGATCCATGACGGTGTCTACGGTTTCTTTCCGATGCATGGCGGCGACGGATGGGCCTCTTTTCCCTCCGGCCATACCGCCGCGATCGGCGCAGTCGCGGGCGTGCTCTGGTGGCGCGCGCCGGAGCTGCGCTGGCTCTGGGCGCTGCTCATCCTGATGACGGCGGTGGGCTTGCTGGGCGGCAATTACCATTTCCTCGCGGACATCATCGCCGGCGGCTACCTCGGCTTCGGTATCGGCTGGGCCTTCCAGGTTCTGCCCTTTCCGGGCAGGGAGCGCCCCACGGCATGACCGGCTGGAGCGCCCTTGACCGGCGGATGATGCTCGCGGCTCTCACCGTGGCGCGGGGTGCGCTGGGCACCACCGCACCCAATCCGGCCGTCGGCTGCGTCATCGCGCAGGGTGAGGCAATGATCAGCCGGGGTGCGACCCAGCCCGGCGGGCGTCCGCATGCGGAAGTTATGGCGTTGGCGGCGGCCGGCGCCGCGGCGCGCGGTGCCACCGCCTATGTCACCCTCGAACCCTGTTCCCATCATGGCCGCACGCCGCCCTGCGCGGAAGCGCTGATCGCGGCAGGGGTCGCCCGTGTGGTCGTCGCCTTCGCACACGATCCGGATCCGCGCGTGCAGGGGCGCGGCATCGCCATGCTCCGCGCGGCGGGCATAGCGGTCGATACCGGCCTCATGGAGCGGGATGCTGCGGAGATTCTCCGCGGATTCCTCAAGGCGCAACGGCAGGGGCTGCCCTGGGTGACGGTAAAACTCGGCGTCAGTCTGGACGGTTGCATTGCCACCCGTAGCGGGGAGAGCCGCTGGATCACCGGGCCCGGTGCCCGCACCGTAGTGCAGCGCATGCGGGCAGAGCATGACGCTGTCATGGTCGGCATCGGCACGGTGCTGGCGGATGATCCCGGGCTTCGCTGCGGACTTCCTGGCCTCGGCGACCGGCCACGCTGGCGGGTGGTGGCGGATGCCGCCCTGCGCACGCCGCTGACGAGCCAGATCGTGCGGCATGCCGCGGCCCATTCGCTCATCCTGCTCGCCGCCCCTGAGGCCGATGCGGCCCGCGCGGCCGCGCTCCGGGCGATGGGCGTTGCCATTCTCACCGTGCCGCGCGCGGCCTCGGGCGGGCTCGACCTCGGGAAGGCGCTTGCCGCGCTGAAGACCGAAGGCCTCACCTCCATCCTGAATGAAGGGGGCGCGAAGCTCGCGGGCGCGCTGTTGCGCGCCGGACTGGTGGATCGAATCGCCTGGCACCGCGCGCCCATCCTGCTCGGCGATTCCGGACTGCAGGCCCTTCAAGGGCTCGGCATCGAAAGGCTGGCAGACGCAATTCGCCTGCGACTTTTGGCCCGGCAGGAGTATGAAGATGACGTGTTGGAGACGTACGAAATCCGATCCCCGGTTTTGGGGCGTGAAATAGCCCCGGGTGAAATAATCCCTGAAAGCCCGCCTGCCGTGTCGTCTGGACCCTCCGCATGACCCACCTCAAGCCCATTCCCCGGCCGGACACATCCGCGGCGGAGTGCCGGCCGCGCAATCCCGTCATGATCCCGATCGGACCCGGCGGCGTGCAGGCCGAATTTGTTGGTTTCGACGGGCTGGATGGGCTCGAGCATGTCGCAATCCGCTTCGGCGGACGCCATCCCGACCCCGCCAAGGCACCGCTGGTGCGCCTCCATTCCGAATGTCTCACCGGGGATATCTTTTCCTCCGCCCGCTGCGATTGCGGCGAGCAACTGCATGAGGCGATCGGTCTTCTGTCCGAGGAGGGCGGGATTCTTCTCTATCTGCGCCAGGAAGGGCGGGGTATCGGCCTTTACGCCAAGCTCGACGCCTACCGGCTCCAGGACCAGGGGATCGACACCTACGAGGCCAACCGCTGGCTGAACCTGCCGGAGGATGCGCGCAACTACACCATTGGCGCACGCATGCTGCAGGCGCTCGGCGTGAACCGCATCCGCCTGCTCACCAATAATCCGGACAAGGTGACCCAGCTTCAGGCCGCCGGCATTGATGTGGCGGAGGTGCGGCGCACCGGCGTCTATGTCACGGATGCGAACCGTGCCTATCTCCAGGCGAAGGCGCGCCATCGGCATACGATCGATCCACTCGCGATCCTCGCGGCTGCGTCCGAGCCGCTGTCCAAGGACTAAGATCCGGGCGCAAACAGCCAAGGCGCAGGTCGCATGCGTCCACCCGTCTGCCCGGTCTGGCAGCGCATCCTGAGGACCCCTTCATCGGCTCTGTCTTGACCTGAAAGACCCTGTCCATGGCCCCGCCGTCCACCCTTCAGCCGCAATATGTCCTGACCCTCGCTTGTCCCGACCGCCCGGGCATCGTCGCGGCTGTCACGACTTTCCTCTTTGAATCGGGCGGCAACATTCTCGAGGCCCAGCAGTTCGACGACACCCAGACCGGGCGCTTCTTCATGCGCGTCGTCTTCACGGCCGAGAACATGGGGGAACCTGTCCGAGACGAGTTCAAGCCGATCGCCGAGCGCTTCGGCATGGACTGGGCGCTGCGCGACCGGCTGGAACGTCGCCGGGTCATGATCCTGGTTTCCAAATTCGATCACTGCATGGTCGACCTGCTCTATCGCTGGCGGAACGGGGAGCTGCCGATGGAGATCACCGCGATCGTCGCGAACCATCCGCGTGAGACCTACGAGGGCGTCGATTTCGCCGGCATCCGCTTCCACCACCTGCCGATCACCAAGCAGACCAAGATGGAACGGGAGGCTGAGCTCTGGGAACTGGTGCGCGAGACCAAGACTGATCTCGTTGTCCTCGCCCGTTACATGCAGGTGCTCTCGGATGGGCTGACGGCCAAGCTCAGCGGCCGCTGCATCAATATCCACCACTCCTTCCTGCCCGGTTTCAAAGGCGCGAAACCCTATCATCAGGCCCATGAGCGCGGCGTGAAGCTGATCGGCGCCACCGCCCATTACGTCACGAGCGATCTCGACGAAGGACCGATCATCGAGCAGGATGTCGAGCGGATCAGCCACGGCGACACGCCGGAGGATCTGGTGCGCAAGGGCCGGGATATCGAGCGCCGGGTCTTGGCGCGGGCCGTCCGCTACCATCTGGATGGGCGGGTCCTCCTCAATGGCGGCAAGACCGTCGTCTTCACGGAATAGGGTTTCATGGCTGCCAAGATTATTGACGGACGGGTTTTCGCCGCCGGGATTCTGGCGGAGGTGACGGCAGAGGTTTCTGCGATCAGGGCCGCGCGCGGCCGGGTGCCGGGCTTGGCAGTGGTGCTGGTGGGGGAAGACCCGGCAAGCCAGGTCTATGTCCGCAACAAGGCTCGCACCACGAAGGAATCCGGCATGGAATCCTTCGAATACCGGCTGGACGTCGGCACTTCTGAGGCCGCTCTCCTCAGCCTGATCGCCGAGCTGAACGACGATCCGCGGGTGGACGGCATTCTCGTCCAGCTGCCCTTGCCGAAACATATCGACAGCGCGCGGGTTCTGGACGCGATTTCGCCCGACAAGGACGTGGACGGGTTCCATGTCCTCAATGCCGGTCGTCTGGCGACGGGTCTGCCAGGCCTTGTGCCCTGCACGCCGCTCGGTTGCCTGCTCATGCTGAAGCATGAACTGGGCGATCTCTCGGGGCTTCGCGCGGTCGTGCTCGGCCGCTCCAATATCGTCGGCAAGCCGATGGCGGCCCTGCTGCTCGCCGAAAGCTGCACGGTAACGATCGCCCATTCCCGCACCAGGGATCTCGAAGCTGTCTGCCGCGAGGCGGATATTCTGGTCGCCGCCGTCGGCCGGCCAGAGATGGTGCGCGGCAGCTGGGTCAAGCCTGGCGCGACCGTGATCGACGTTGGCATCAATCGCGTGCCGGGCGATGCGGGCAAGACGAAGCTGGTCGGTGACGTGGCTTTCGCCGAGGCTGCGGACGTGGCCGGTCGTATCACGCCGGTGCCGGGCGGTGTCGGTCCCATGACCATCGCCTGTCTGCTGCGCAACACGCTAGCCGCGGCAAAGCTCGCGAAGATCAAAGCTTAGAGCCTCAAACCCTCGGGGGTCGGAGGACGCCGCAAGCCGGCCAAGAGGCCGGCAGGGCGACCGAGCCGTTAGCGCCAGAGCAGGCCGGCCAATGCCAGGATAAGCGCCGGCGGCATGACGATGGCGCCACGCGCGAGGAAGGTCTTGAAGGTCACGTCCTCACCCTCCCGTCGGATGGCGGCGAGCCAGAGGATTGTCGCCAGGGACCCCGTGATGGAAAGGTTGGGGCCGAGATCGACGCCGACGAGAAGCGCGTCCGTCACCTGCTGCGGAAGATGATCGGCTGCCACGGTGCCGCTCGCGACCAGACCGGCCGGCAGGTTGTTGGTGAGGTTGCAGAGGAAGGCGAGCGCCGCCCCGCTACCCCAGGCCGTCGCTGCGACGGACTGCGCCGCGAGATGCTGCAGCAGGACGGCGAGACGGGCGAGCGCGCCGGTTTGTCGCAGCCCCTCCACAAGGACGAATAGCCCGGCGACCAGCGGCAAGACGGACCAGGAGACGCCGCGCAGCGTCTCCCACGGGGCTTCCCGCTTCCGCCAGAGGACAATGCCCGCGGTCAGGCAGCCGGCAGCGGCGGTCGGCGCGCCGAGTGGAACATCGGCCGCCGAGACCGCGAGGAGCAGGGCAGCCGTGGCCGCGATGCCGATGGCGGCGGTGGCTCCCCCCGGCGGCAGGCCGGGCTGGGGAATGGTCGAATCGACCGTGGCCTTCAGATGCTTCCTCTCCAGCAGCAGCAGCGCGGCCAGCGTCGCTCCCACGGCGCCGAGAGAGGGCAGAAAAAAATGCCCAAGCCAGGTGAAGAGCGGGGGCACGTGGTTGCCGTAGAGCACGAGGTTGGCGGGGTTGGAGATGGGGAGAAGAAAACTGGCAGCATTGGCGATGAAGGCACAGACAAAGAGATAGGGCAGTGGTTCGGCCTTCGCATGGCGGGCGGCGGCGAAGACAGCGGGCGTCATCACCACCGCTGTCGCGTCGTTCGACAGGAAGGCCGTGACCAGGGTGCCGACGCCGTAGATGAGCAGGAAAAGCCGGCGGGACGAGCCCCGGGCGTGGCGCACCGCGAAAACGGCCAGCCAGTCGAACAGCGCCTCCCGCCGCGCGACTTCGGAGAGCAGCATCATGCCGATGAGGAAGAGATAGACATCCGTGCCGCGCCCTACGGCGGAGATCGCATCATGCCAGGGAATGAGGCCGGACAGCGTGAGGATGAGCGCGCCGAGCACCGCCCAGATCGCTTCCGGAAGCCGCCAGGGGCGGGTGATGACGCCAGCGGTCGCAAGGACGACGACGAGCCAGATCATCCAATGCATAGAGGCTCCCGGCGGACAGAGAAAAGGCCGCCCGATGATCCGGGCGGCCTTTTCAAAAGTTAGGGTATCTTCCGAAAAACGGAAGCCCTGTCAGCCGAGACGAAGATTTTCGTGGAAATTATTTCCCGCCGTTGTCGCCGCGATATGGCCGCGGCGGATCACGAAGTCCCCGAAGCTCTCACCCGTCTGCCGCTCGGTCGCATATTCCCGAAGCAGCGGGCCAAGCTCGGCCAGGATCGCCGCCTCGCCGACATCCTGGCGGTAGAGCTTGTTGAGACGCTCACCCTCCAGGCTACCGCCGAGATAGAGGTTGTAGGTGCCGGGGCCTCGGCCGACGAAGGCGATTTCGGCGAGGTACGGCCGCGCGCAGCCATTCGGGCAGCCCGTCATGCGGATGACGATTTCGTCTTCCGTCAGGCCGGACAAGGCCAGTTCGCCCTCCAATGCCGTCAGAAGGTCCGGCATGTAGCGCTCGCTTTCGGCGAGTGCCAGGCCGCAGGTCGGCAAAGCGACGCAGGCCATGGAGTTGCGCCGCAGCCCGGTGTCGGCGGTGATCGCCATGTTATGCTCGGCAAGCAGCGCTTCGACCGCCGGCTTCTGTGCGGCCGAAATATTGGCGATGGTGAGGTTCTGGTTCGGCGTCAGGATGATGACGCCACCCTCCAGCATGCGTGCGATTTCGCGCATGCCGGTCTGCAACTTCTTCTCCGGCCAGTCTTTTACCCGCCCGCTCTCCAGGAACAGCGTGACGTGCCAGAGGCCGTTATCGCCCTGGACCCAGCCGTAGCGATCGCCGCGGCTCTTGAATTCCGGCACATGCACGGGGCCGAGCTTGTAGCCGAGGCGCGTCTCCACCTCGTCACGGAACCAGTCGATCCCGCGGCGTTCGATCGTATATTTCAGGCGCGCATGCTTACGCACCGACCGGTCGCCGAAATCGCGCTGCACGATGACGACCTTCTCGGCCACATCCACGGCCTGCTCGGGCGTGCAGAAGCCCAAGACGTCCGCTGTGCGCGGGAAGGTATCGGTCTCGCCATGGGTCATGCCCATGCCGCCGCCGACCAGCACGTCCCAGCCCACGATGCGGCCGTCCTTCAGCGCGGCCACGAAGGAAAGGTCATGCGCGTAGACGTCGACATCGTTTTGCGGCGGCACGGCGACGGTGATCTTGAATTTCCGCGGCAGATACGTTTTGCCGTAGATCGGCTCGTCCTCTTCCCCGGCTTCGCGCGATGTGTCGACGACCTTCTCACCGTCGATCCAGATCTCATGATAGGCCGTGGTGCGTGGTGAGAGATGGTCGCTGATGTCCTGCGAAAGCTTCAGTGCCTCTGCGTGGATCTGGCTTTCATAAGGGTTGACCGCGCACATGACGTTGCGGTTGACGTCGCCGCAGGCGGCCAGCGTATCAAGCAGTGCCTTGTTGATGCTGTTGATGGCAGGCCGCAGGTTGCTTTTGATGATGCCGTGGAATTGAATCGCCTGGCGCGTCGTGACCCGCAGCGTGCCGTTGGCGCGCTCGTCGGCGATATCGTCCAGCGCCAGCCACTGCGCGGGTGTCATCTGCCCGCCGGGCACGCGCACGCGCGCCATGAAGCTGAAGGCCTTCTCCATCTTCTTGCGGCCCCGCTCGGCGCGGGTATCGCGGTCATCCTGCTGATAGATGCCGTGAAACTTGGTCAGCTGGGTATCGTCCTCGTCCAGCTGACCGGTGATGATATCGGTCAGGCCTTCGGCGATGCCGCCACGCAGGCCACGGCTGGCGGATTTGATGCTCTCGTTGCGGGAGAGCGGCTTCTTCTCGGTTTCGTCGGACATGGTCTCTGGCTTTCAGTAGACGTCGCGCAGATAGCGGCCATCGCGGCGGATGATATCGAGCTTCGCAGCAGCCGCGGTCTCGTCGATGCCGGCCTGGTCGGCGATGACGCGAATCAGCGCGTGGTTCACGTCTTTGGCCATGGCATTGGCGTCACCGCAGACATAGATCGCGGCACCGTCCTCGATCCAGGAATAGAGGTCCTTTCTCTGCTCCCAAATCCGATGCTGCACATAGATCTTCTCACGCTGGTCCCGCGAAAAGGCGGTGTCGATCCGGGTCAGCAGGCCGCTCTTCTTCCAGTCCTGCCATTCGAGCTGGTACAGGAAGTCATGGGTGAAATGGCGGTTGCCGAAGAACAGCCAGTTCTTGCCGCCAGCGCCGGTCGCCTCGCGCTCCTGGCAGAAGGCGCGGAAGGGCGCCACACCCGTGCCGGGCCCGATCATGATCACCGCGCGGTCCGGGTCTGCCGGGAGGCGGAAATGCGGGTTGGGCTTGAGATAGACCTTCAGCGACCCGCCCTTCTTGCGGCGCTCGGCGATGTCGACAGAGGCGACGCCCGAGCGGCGGCGGCCATGGGTTTCGTAGCGCACGGCCGAGATCAGCAGATGAACCTCGTCCTCGGCGGCCTTCGCGCTTGAGGCGATGGAATAGAGGCGGCCCGGCAACGGGCGCAGCAGGCTGGTCAGCGTCGCGGCATCGAGCTTGGCGGGGGCTGCCTCCAGCAGGTCGATCACCTGCCGGCCGGGCAGCCAGTTCTTCAGCGCATCCGCGTCTGCCGCGAGCGCGCGGAGCTCCGCACTATCGGTCAGCTTGGCATAGGCCTCGACCTGCGGGCGGGTCAGCGTCGTGATGTCCTGTGCTTCGGACAGGGCTTCGCGGACCAGGGCATCGCCGGTCAGACCCGTGATGTTCAGGATTTCGTCGACGAGCGCGGGATCGTTCACCGGCACGATGCCGAGCGCATCGCCCGGCGCATGGATCAGCCCCGATCCTTCGATCGAGAGTTCGGTATGCCAGGTCTCGGCCGAGGAGCCGGTGCCGTTGAGGTTGACGAGTTCGGTGATCTCGGCCGCGAAGGGCGTGTTGCGGGTATAGAGCGGCTCGGCATCCTCGTCCGCCGGCTCGGCCGCCGGTCCGCGTGCGAAATCGACGTGGATGACGGCACCTTCGTCGTCCGCGGTTTCCTTCTGCAGCGTGTCGAGCGTTGACTTGATCCAGGCCGTGGCGGGCGTCGCGAAATCGACGTCGCATTCGACGAGCGGGGCGAAGCGCGTGGCGCCGAGGGCGGCCAGCCGGTCGTCGATCTCATGGCCGGTCTGGCAGAAATTGACATAGGCGCGGTCGCCGAGGGCGAGGACGCTGAAGCGCGTCTTTTCGAAGCGCGGCGCGTCCTCGGCCAGCAGGCCCTTGTAGAAGTCGGTCGCGCGCTGCGGCGGGTCGCCCTCGCCCCAGGTGCTGACGATGATCAGGAGGTTTTCCGCCTTCGCCGCATCGGCGAGCGAGATATCGGCGACGTCGGACACCTTGGCCGCGAAACCCAGCTTCTGGGCCGCCTTGCGGGTCTGGGCGGCGAGGCTTTCGGCATTGCCGGACTCGGTCGCGAACAGGATCAGCAGCGGTACTTTCTTGGTCGGTGCCTGCGGGGCTGCGGCCGCGGGGGTCCCCCCGGCGGCGGCCTGAAAGCCTGCCAGGAAGCCGGATAGCCAGGCGCGCTGCTCCGGCGTGGACTTCGTGATGACACCGTTGAGGGCGGTGATCTCCTCGGGCCGGAATGGCGCCGAGTTCGGCAGAAGGGGCAGGCTTGCCATGGTGTTGACGGTCACTTTCGATGCGGCTGGACTTCGTCGAGCCAGCCAGTCTGCTGCAGAAAATTTTCGGTCTTGGCGGCGAGTGCAGGAAGTTGGTCGCCCTCGGCGCGCCACGCCTCGCGCTGGCGGCCCAGCGTCTCCAGCCGCTCGCCCCATTCGGGACCGAAGATCCGGGCGAGGGTTGCGCGAATATGCTGGGCGAGCCCCGGGCTACGGCCATTGGTGGAGACGGTGAGGAGCAAGTCGCCGCGCCGCACCTCCGCGGTATTGTGAAACAGGCACTGATCGCGCCGGTCCTCGACATTGACGAGCACTTTGTGCGCGCGGGCGCGGGCGGCAAGGGCGGCGGCCGTCTCGTCCGGCATGCCGACGATCCAGAGCACATCGAGCCCGGCCAGCGTTTCGGCCTCCGGCAGGCCGTCTCGGTAGCCTTCTGCCGCTTCCCCGGCGAGCGCCGCATCCGGCTCATCGGCGAAGCAGAGGGCGCGCGCGGCTCCGCCCTCGGCGAGCAGGCGCCAACGGCGCAGTGCCGCCGTGCCATGGCCAGCCAAGGCGAGGTTCAACGCCCGCGGATCGAGGGAGACGGGAATCATGCGCGCCATAAAAAGGATTTTCTCGAAGGCGACAAGGTATTTGCCGAATGGAGAAAGTTATTCTCCATTCGGCTCAAGGATTCCCGTAGATCTGTATTTCGCCCGACGCGGAGCAGGAAACCGCCGCCGCTCCGTCAGGGTTGAGCGGTCACCTGGCTTTGGGACTGATTTGCCAAGGCCGTCGGCCGCCAATCGCGAAAAAAGGCGTCCCCGATCTCGCTCGCCAGAGTAATCAGGTCGCGCTGCATCCCGTCCAAGAAATCATGCAGGCTGATTGATATGATCTGTTCCGCAGATCGGTCGAGCAGGGCCGCGCGCATATCCTCAATCTGCTCCAGTGGGCCCCGGGTGCCACGCAGCCCGTAGGTCGTGCGCAGCCGGGTCAGATGCCATTCCGTCTGGCTCAGGCAGAGCAGGATGCTGCGCGGGAAACAGGGGTCGGCCAGCATGAAGCCGACGACATCCTTCGGCGCGAATTCCACCGGCGCTATTCGGCGGAAGGCGTGATAGCCCGCCACCGCGCGCAGCATGGCGCCCCATTGCGTCCGCTCTTCCTGCCGCTGCTCCTCGGACCCTTTGGGGGTGAGGCGGTGGAATTTGATGTCGAGCAGGCGGGTGGTCTGGTCGGCACGTTCGATGAGCCGGCCCATTTCGTAGAAATGCCAGCCCTGGTCGCGGAACAGCGTGCCCTCCGTGATTCCGGTATGGGCTTGCACCGTCTCCTTGAGGCGGGAGCAGAGGCGGGAGAGCTTGTCTCCGTCCAGGTCCTGCTCCGTGAGGCGCAGGAGATCGCGGTGGAAGTCGTTCAGATGCTTCCACATCTCGGTGCTGATCAGCGGCCGCAGCGTGCGGGCGTTCATCCGCGCCGCCTCGATCGAGCTGACGATGGAGTTCGGATTGCTGCGATCCAGCATGTAGTAGCGCTTGACCGCATCGGGATCGACCATGCCCTGGGACTGGGTTAGGTGTTCCTCATCGGCATGGATGCGGACGAGCGAATCCCAAGCCTCGCTCTCCAGCCCCGGACTTTCATAAGTCTGGGTGACGTCGATCAGCCGGGCGAGATTCTCCAGGCGCTCCATATAGCGCGCCATCCAGAACAGGCTTTCGGCATAGCGGGAGAGGAGCGGGGTCGTCTGCGTCATCGCCGCGTCTCTTCCGCCAGCACCCAGGTATCCTTGGAGCCGCCGCCCTGGGAGGAGTTGACGATGAGGCTGCCTTCCTTGAGAGCGACGCGCGAAAGGCCGCCGGGCAACACCCAGGTGCTGCGGCCGGTGACCGCGAAGGGCCTCAGGTCCAGGTGGCGGGGGCGAATGCCGGTATCGGTCAGCGTCGGGCAGACGGAGAGGCCGATCACCGGCTGGCTGATCCAGTTGGACGGATTGGCGCTGATCGTGGCGCGACAGGCGGCCAACTCATCCGCTGTGGCCCTTGGCCCGACGGTGATGCCGTAGCCGCCGGATTCGCCCACGGGCTTGGTCACCAGTTCGTGCAGATTGTCGAGCGTATAGGCGAGGCCGGCCGCCTCGCGGCAGATATTCGTGTCCACATTGGCGAGGATCGGATCCTGATCGAGGTAGTATTTGATGATCCGCGGCATATAGGCATAGACCGCCTTGTCGTCCGCGACGCCCGTGCCGACGGCATTGGCCAGTGCCACATTGCCTTTCCGCCAGGCGCGGATCAGTCCGGGCACACCGAGCAGGCTCTCCGGCCGGAAGACGGTCGGATCGAGAAAGTCGTCGCCCAGGCGCCGGTAAATTGAATGGACGGCGCGCAGCCCGGCCGTCGTCTTCATGAAAACGCGGTCGTCCTCGACGATGAGGTCCGCGCCCTCGACCAGCGGCACGCCCATCTCGCGCGCCAGGAAGACGTGTTCGAAATAGGCGGAATTGAAAATGCCGGGCGAGAGCAGAACGACCTGCGGGTCCTCCACCCCCTCCGGGGCGATTTCGGTCAGCGCCTCACGCAGCCGGCGGCCATAATCATCCACCGGCATCAGGTTCATCCCGGCCAGGAGGTCGGGGAAGGCACGGCGCATGAGATGGCGGTTCTCGACCACGTAGGAAACGCCGGAGGGGGTCCGGGCGTTATCCTCCAGCACCCGGAAATCGCCGTGCTGGTCTCGGATGATGTCGATCCCGCAAATGTGAACATAGGTCCCGAAGCGGACCGGGAAGCCTTCCATTTCGGGGCGATAGTTGGCATTGCCGAGCACCAGTTCCGCCGGGACGATGCCGTCCTTCAGAATGCGCTGGTCATGGTAGATGTCATGCAGGAAGGCGTTGATCGCGGCGACGCGCTGCTGCACGCCTGTTTCGAGCTTGCGCCACTCGGCCGCCGTGATGATCCGCGGGATGCAGTCGAAGGGAAGGATGCGGTCGATCGCGGTTGCATCCGAATAGACGGTGAAGGTGACGCCGAGACTCATGAGGTCGTTCTCGGCGGCCTGCGCCCGGGCGCGCAGGCCTTCGAGGCCGATGGCGCTGATCCGGTCGCGGACAATCTGGGCGGCGCCATTGTCGCCGGGGCGGCCAGGTGCAAGTTCGCACACATAGGGGCCGGGATCGCAGTTTAGAAAGAGATCCTCTGGAATGTTCGACACCCCTGCGTTAATGGAAGCCATCTTCGGCTATAGGCGGTTTATTGTGTTCCTTCCAGCCCTTCGGCGGGGCTGGCATGCGCAATTTTCGTCGCCGGAGACCTATGCGCTGAAGTGCCTGCGGCGCAGAAATTTATTTGCAAATCTGAGGAATACAGGCTTTACCTCACACGTCTTGTCGATCCTGCGATCTTGAAAAGACTGCTTCCTTTGGCCCGGAGTTACCCCCATGCGACGCTTGATCGCTTCCCTGATGGCTACCGCCCTCTTCGCGCCTGGCGTTGCCACGGCGGCCTGTCTCAAGCCGACTGAGGGAACGGCTATGAACATGGCTGGCCTCAAGAGCCAGCTTATGGTCACGGCGCTCGCCTGCGACACGCGCGACCGCTACAACAGCTTCGTCATGACGTTCCGCCCCATCCTGCAGAAGGAGGATACGGCGCTGAACAGCTACTTCTCGCACCACTACGGCCGTAGCTGGCGCACCGAGCATGATTCCTACATCACGCAGCTCGCCAATGTGCAGTCCGAGGCGACGATCCGCGAGGGCACGCTTTTCTGCAAGCAGAACGTGGCGCTGTTCGATCAGGTCCTGGCGCTCAAGACCCCGCAGCAGCTGCAGGAATTCGCGAACGACAAGCCGATGCTGCAGCCGGTCAATTACGATATCTGCGGGACGCCCCACCACCCGGTCTACAAGCCGATGCTGGTGAACGCGACCGTGCCGGTGAGCAACGGCAGCGCGGCCTCTTCCACCAAGGTTGCTGAACAGACCGCCCCCGGCACCCCGGGCAAGCGCGGCTTCTTCGGCAATGTCGCCCACGGTATCGCCAGCATCTTCTGATACCGGATTCATGCCCGGAGAAACGGGGGAGGGCAGGGCAGTTTCCCCGTTTCTGCGGCCTGCAGTGGAGACAATCCGCGGCATCGGCTGCACTCTGCTAATCTGGTCCGGCGTCGATTCGCGATCGTCCGGTGACCACCGGCATCGACGGAGAGGATACCGATGGCCGCAATTGCCGAAGCGCGACGGCTGATTTCGCCCAACCTGCTGGCGCTGGTGCGCCGCAGGCTGGCCTCCCTTGCAGGTCTCATCCTTGGCCTTTTCGGCATTGCGCTGGGCGTGGCGCTCGCCTCGTACCATCCGGCCGACGCCTCCTTCGATACTGCCGGCACCGTGGTTCGCAACCTCGCAGGTCCGGCGGGCGCCGTCGTCGCCGATCTCGCCTGGCAGGGCTTCGGTGTGGTCGGCACGCTGCCGGTCTGGATCATGCTGATCTGGGGCTGGCGCATCGCGGAGCAGCGGCGATTCACCCATCTCTCTTTCCGCATCCTGGCCTTCCTTCTCGCCATGCCGCTGCTCGCCGGTACCTTCGCCCGGCTGCCAGTACCGGGTGGCAGCACCTCCTGGCTCGCCGCTGGCTGGGGCGGTGCGGTCGGCTATGGCGTCAGCCATGTTCTGGTTGATACGACCCTTGCCCTGTTCGGCCCCCTCGGCGCCGCCATCACCTGGGTCCTGGAAACGTTGGCCGGGCTTGGGCTGGCCGCCTTCGGCCTCGGACTGACCGCCATGGAATGGCGGGAAGTGGGGTCCCGTGCCCGCTCCGGCGCCGCCAGCACCGCCTCGCTCTCCATGCGCTCAGGCCGCGATTTCGCCTTCGGCCTCGGGGGGGTCGGCGGCCGCCTGTCCGGCCTTTTCTCCCGCCTGCCCGATTGGGGGCGCCCCGAATGGGGACGGTCCCAGGCCGCCGAGGGCCATGACCCACATCCGGTCTTCAACCTGCCGCCGATGGACCCGGACGAGGACCCGGAGGAGGCAGGCCTTCGCCGCGAGCCGATCATGAAGGCTGCGCGGACCGCGCAGGCCCCTGTCGCCGCGGCCAAGGCAGCGCCGGTCAGCCCCGCCGATACCCGCAT
>NZ_DATJJK010000060.1:0-4945 GCF_035492295.1 Acidisoma sp.
GGGCGAGGCGATGGTGCCGAAGGCGAGGCGATACATGGCCGCTGGCTGCACCGCCTCGTCGGACACGATCCCGCTTTGCAGCGCCGCATAGGCGAGGAGGCTGCCCGCCAGAAGTTTGATGACGTCGATCGCGATCCAGCCTGGGCCGCCCAGCAGCAGCGCCGTCCACCACCGCCTGCCGCCGATGGTGCCGCGCGGCGGCAGGAAGCGAATGAAATCCACCTGCTCGGCGGTTTGCGTGATCATGGCGAAGAGGATGGAGGCGGCGGCGCCGAAGCCCGCGAGATCGAAACCCGCATGGCCGGAGACGCCGGCAAAACGGGTCCATCCCGGCAACCAGTCCGGATGCGTGACCAGCACGGCCACGATCGGCACCAGGTTGAGAATGAACCAGACCGGCTGGGTCCACAGCTGGAAGCGGCTGATGAAGGTGATGCCGTGGGTAACCAGCGGCACCACCACGACCGCGCACAGGATATAGCCGAGCCACTCCGGCACGCCGAAGAAATGCTGCAGCATCGAGGCGAGGATGACCGCCTCGATCCCGAAGAAGATGAACGTGAAGCTCGCATAGATCAGCGAGGTGATGGTCGAGCCGATATAGCCGAAGCCCGCGCCCCGGGTGAGCAGGTCGATATCCACCCCGGCCCGCGCCGCATGGGCGCAGATCGGAATGCTGATGACGAAGATCATCACGCTGACGAAGGCGATGGCGAGAATGGAATTCTGGAAGCCATAGGCGAGCGTGATGGTGCCGCCGATCGCTTCCAGCGCCAGGAAGGAGACGGCGCCGAGGGCAGTGTTCGCCACCCTGAGCGGCGTCCATTTCCGCGCGCTCTTGGCGGTGAAGCGCAGCGCGTAGTCTTCCAGCGTCTGGTTCGCGACCCAGCGGTTGTATTCCCGCCGCTGCCGCGTGATGCGCTGGCGCGCGAGCCGGGCCGAACCTGCGGGCGCCCCGATCCTCATCGCCTTATCCGAGCCCGCATTATTCTTCTGCCCATGGGTCCGCCATCAAAGCACGGCCACCCGCACGCGCCCTACGCGGTTTCGCGTATGGGCCGCAGGGGGGCCGAAAGCTCACATTCCCGTCAAGTCGTAGCAACGACGCTGCCCTATTGCACGGAAACAGGAGCCGAGACGATGACAGACGATATCCAGCCGGACACCACGCCTGCCACCGCCGCACCGAAGGTCGAACTCGGCCGCCGCTCGCTCGGCGGGCTGTCGATCGCCGCCGCCGCCGCCGCGACGCTTGGCGGCGCCGCCATCGGCACGGTCGCCAGCACCCGCCCGGCGCGGGCCCAGGCCGCCGGCACCATCAAGGTTGGCATCATGCACTCCCTCTCCGGCACCATGGCGATCAGCGAGACGCCGCTGAAGGAAGTCATGCTGATGCTGATCGAGCAGCAGAACGCCAATGGCGGGTTGCTCGGCCAGAAGCTGGAGCCGGTGGTGGTCGACCCCGCCTCCAACTGGCCGCTGTTTGCCGAGAAGGCCAAGCAGCTGCTCTCGGTCGACAAATGCGCCGCAGTCTTCGGCTGCTGGACCTCGGTCTCCCGCAAGTCCGTGCTGCCGGTGTTCGAGCAACTGAACGGCATCCTGTTCTATCCGGTCCAGTATGAGGGCCAGGAATGCAGCCGCAACATCTTCTACACCGGCGCCGCCCCGAACCAGCAGGCGATTCCGGCCGTCGACTATCTGATGGACACGATGCACGTGAAGCGCTGGGTTCTGGCCGGCACCGACTATGTTTATCCGCGCACGACCAACAAGATCCTGGAAGCCTATCTGAAGTCCAAGGGCGTCGCCGCCTCCGACATCATGATCAACTACACCCCCTTCGGCTATTCGGATTGGCAGGGCATCGTCTCCCAGATCAAGAGCTTCGGCTCCGCCGGCCAGAAGACGGCCGTGGTCTCCACCATCAATGGTGACGCGAACGTGCCCTTCTACAAGGAACTCGGCAACCAGGGCATCAAGGCGACCGATATTCCGGTTGTCGCCTTCTCGGTCGGCGAGCAGGAACTGGCCGGCATCGACACCAAGCCGCTGGTCGGCCACCTCGCCGCCTGGAACTACTTCGAGAGCGTGGACACCCCCGCCAACGAGCAGTTCATCGCCGACTTCAAGAAGTTCGCGAAGAACGACAAGCGCGTGACGAACGACCCGATGGAAGCCGCCTATATCGGCTTCAACATGTGGGTGAAGGCGGTCGAGAAGGCGAACACGACCGATACGGATGCGGTCATTGCGGCGCTGCCCGGCATCACCGCGCCGAACCTGACCGGCGACTATTCGGCGATGATGCCGAACCACCACATCACCAAGCCCGTGCTGATCGGCGAAATCCAGGACAACGGCCAATTCAACGTTGTCTACGAGACGCCGGGCACGGTCGTGGCGCAGCCCTGGTCGCCCTATCTGCCGGAATCGAAGGACCTGATCGGCGATTGGCTGCCGCCCATGAACTGCGGCAACTACGATGTCGTGAAGGGCAAGTGCCTCGGCAGCAAGGCGAGCTGAGGACGTTTCGGACAGACGACGCCTGTTACCAGAACGTCGCCCGCGGAGCTGGTCCGCGGGTCTCCCCCTCCGGGCGCTTGCGGCGTCAAGACGGGTGGATGCGCGGACCGGCTCCGCGCATGACGCTTTTCAGAGGAGCGCGGCCATTGCCTCGGCGTTTCAGACTCTCCCCTTCCTGGCGCAGCGCCTGGCTGGGCGTTCTTCTCCTGCTTGCGGCCGCTCTTCCTCTCACCCTCTCCGCCGCGCATGCGCAGTCAACGAGTGGGACAACGGCCGCGCAGCCTGACCCTTACGCCGGTCTCGCGAGCCCGGATTTCGATACGATGGTGAGCGCCGTGCAGGCGATTGCCGTGTCCGGCGATCCGCGCGCCCGCGTCGTGCTCAAGGCGCTCGGTGACAACGAACTCTATACCTGGAAATATCCGCGCCCCGACCACGCGCTCTTCATCCATGACATGGATGCGCATGTCTGGCTGAACGCGCGGACGGGCGCCAAAATCCCGACGCCTCCGTTCATGAACGTCCGTAAGGTGATCGCCAATACGATGGTCACCGGCGCGGTCGCGACCGCCATGGGGGTGATGGATCTCTCCGATCCCTCGCCCGCGAAGCGCCGCACCGCGGCCGAGGCGATTTTCGAATCGCCCTCGTCCGACACGTTGGCGATCGTGCAGAGCGCGCTGAAGCGCGAGCAGGATGGCTCCGTCCGCACGACCCTGGCCCAGGCGCAGGCGGCGGACCAGTTGATGACGCCCACGACGGATGACGCGACGAAGCTCGCCGCCGTGAAGATCATCGCCGCGCGCGGCGACCTGACCGCGCGCAACGAACTCTCCTCCCTCACCGGTCTTTCGAAGCCGGTGCAGGCCGCCATCGCCGCCGCCATCACCCATATCGATTTCCAGCTGAAACTGTGGAACTGGCTGGAGACCGTCTATTACGGCATCAGCCTCGGCTCGGTCCTGCTGCTCGCCGCCGCTGGCCTCGCCATCACCTTCGGCGTCATGGGCGTGATCAACATGGCGCATGGCGAGATGGTTATGATCGGCGCCTACGTCACCTTCGTGGTGCAGCAGGTGATCCGCGACAACGCGCCAGACCTGTTCGGCGCCAGCCTGCTGATCGCCATTCCGCTCGCCTTCATCGTCGCCGGCGCGATTGGCATCGCGATCGAGCGCACGCTGATCCGTTGGCTTTACGGCAGGCCGCTCGAGACATTACTGGCGACGTGGGGGTTGTCGCTGATTCTGCAACAGGCGGTACGCTCGATCTTCGGCGCCAACAACCGCGACGTGGGCTCGCCTGGCTGGATGAGCGGGGCGATGGAACTAGGCGGCCTGACCCTGATGGCGGCCGATCCCAACAGGCGCTTCGACGCCGCGCAAGCCGTGTTCAAGTCGCGCGAGGCGGCCGCGCTGCCGGCGCTCGACAAGGCGCTCGCCGCCGAAAGCAATGCGCGCGTCAAGCAGGCGCTGGCGGAAGCGCGCGCCGCCATTATCGTCACGCAAGCCGACGCCCCCGACGCCGACAAGATCGCGGCCATCGCGCTGATCCGCGACCGCGGCGATCAGGAGGCGCTCGGCCTCATCCAGAGCCTGCCGGCCGACCTGCCTCCGCCGGTGCGGGCTGCCGCGCTCGCCGCCATCGCTAAGATCCAGAATTCGCTGGCGCTATGGAGCGGCGTGCAGAACGCCTGGTACGGGCTCTCGCTCGGCTCGGTGCTGCTGCTTGCGGCCATCGGCTTGGCCATCACCTTCGGCGTCATGGGCGTGATCAACATGGCGCATGGCGAGATGGTGATGCTCGGCGCCTACACCACCTTCGTGGTGCAGGACGTCATCCGCGCGCACAACCCGGCGCTGTTCGACTATTCGCTGGTCATCGCGGTGCCGCTCGCCTTCCTGGTCGCCGGCGGCGCCGGCGTCGTCATCGAGCGCAGCATCATCCGCTTCCTTTACGGCCGCCCGCTGGAGACGCTGCTTGCCACCTGGGGCCTGTCGCTGGTGCTGCAGCAGGCGGTGCGCGTCGCCTTCGGCCCGACCAACAAGGACGTCGGCAACCCGTCCTGGATGAGCGGCGCCTTCGATCTCGGCGGCATCACCATCACCTATAACCGGCTGTGGATCATCGTGTTCACGCTCGCGGTGTTCGTCGCGCTGTTGGCGATGCTGCGTTTCACGCGGCTCGGCCTCGAAATGCGCGCGGTCACGCAGAACCGCGCCATGGCGGCGGCCATGGGCATCCGCACCGCACGCATCGACGCGCTCACCTTCGGGCTCGGCTCCGGCATTGCCGGCATCGCCGGCGTCGCGCTGACCCAGATCGACAACGTCTCGCCCAATCTCGGGCAGGGCTACATCATCGACTCGTTCATGGTCGTCGTGTTCGGCGGCGTCGGCAATTTGTGGGGCACGCTGGTCGG
>NZ_DATJJK010000061.1:0-2600 GCF_035492295.1 Acidisoma sp.
TGAACGGCTTGATCGAACAACACGATCTGGCTCGCGAAGGCATCGCGGAACAAGCCGGAGATGCGCAACGAGACATCCACGCGGGGCCGGTTCAGCTCGGCAAGCGGCAGGATTTCGAAGCCATTCACCCGGCCGGTGCCGCTATCCCAGAGCGAGCGAGCACCGAGCAGGATAAGGGCGAGCGCAAAATCCTCCCCGCCCGTTCGCATGGTGGCGCTGCCCCAAAGATCGAGCACGAGCGACCTTGGCCAGTCTCCCTGCTCCTGCCGATGGCGGGCGAGGAGTGCGCGGGCGGCCTTTTCCGCCAGCACCATGGCCGAGGGTGTCGGGATCAGGCGCGGATCGAAACTGGTAAGATTGCGCCCCGTGGGCAGAACATCGGCGCGGCCGCGCGTCGGCGCACCCGCCGGGCCGGGCGGGATGAAGCGCCCGTCAAGCGCGTCAAGCAGCGCCCGGGCTTCCGCCGGGCCGCAGGCATCCACGAGCGTTGCGACACCTTCAGGCAGTGCCGCAAGCAGACCGGCGCGCGGCCTGCCCGTAGGGCTGTGGCCGAAGACGTGCAGACCGTCCCGGATCTGACTGTCCTTGACGTCACACAGATAGGCATCCAGCCGGGCGAGCGCCGCATCCTCCTCCGCATCGGGCGTGACGCCGCTTTCGGCGAGCAGGCCGGAGGTTTTCGCCTCGGCCAGGATTTCTTTCTTCAGGGCCAGTGCGCGACGACGGTCGAGCCCGTCGGCACCGGCGAATTCGTCGATGAGACGCTCCAGGCGAGAGGCTGCGCCATGCAACCCGGCACGCTGCAGGGGTGGGGTAAGATGCCCGATCATCACCGCGCCGAGGCGCCGCTTGGCCGGGGCGGCCTCGCCGGGATTATTGACGATGAAAGGATAGATCACCGGCAATCCGCCGAGCAGTTTTGCCGGCCAGCACGCGGCCGAGAGCGCGGCTGCCTTGCCGGGCAGCCATTCCAGCGTGCCATGCGTGCCGAGATGGATCAGCGCGTGGATGCCCGAGAGGCTCTCATAGAAAGCCCGATACGGCGCCGACGGCGGCGCATCCGGGTCATGATAGAGCGCGCGGCGCTCGCCCGCGCCGCGACCAGGCTGGATCGCGATGGTGATGTTTCCGGCCTGCACGCGCTCCCCGCGCTTGAGGGGGGAAAGGTCCGTTTCTCCGGTCTCGTATCCGGCCTCCGCAAGCAGGGCCAGAATGGAAAGAAGGCTCGCGAAACTATCGAGCCCAACGGCATAGCCGATTTCATGGCTCGCGCCCGTGGCACCGGGATAGTTGGAGAGGACGATGGCGAGCTTTCGTTCGGCCACCGGCGTGGCTGCCAGCCGGGCCCAACGGCAGGCGCGGGACGCCGCAAGCGCGATGCCCGGGGCATAGGGCGTGAGCGATGCGCGACCGGCTTCGTCCCGCTCCTTGAAGGAGATCACCGTCGTCAGCAGCCGCCCGTCCGCCTCCGGCAGCACTACCTGCATCGCGAGATCCGCCTGCGAGAGGCCGCGCGTCGACACGTCCCAGGCGGCGCGGGGCGAACCCGCCTGCACGCATTGCAGGATGGGGCAGTTTGCCGCTTCCAGGGGCGATGGCGCATCGCCGAGACGCGCGGAAAAACCGGTGCAATTGAGGATCACGGACGGCTTCCAGGCGAAAAGCCAGTCAGCCACGAAGGCGGCGCTCACGGGGTTCTTGAGACTGTCGACATAGAGCGCGCGATGGCCGAGGCCATGCGCCCCGAGTTCCGCCATCAGCGCCGTGACGGGCGCAACCTCCCCCGCCAGGAGATGCGACCGATAGAAAACAATAACCGCATCCGGGTTGCCGCTGGGTGTGCCGAATATGCCATGGTCCGGCAGCGGCATGGCCGGCGCCGGCGCCTCTGCACACAGACCGGCGGCATGGGCCGCCGCCTGGAAGGCGCGGGCGAGATTGTCCGGCCCGCTCTGGCGCAGCGCCGCGCCGATCGTGTTCCGCACATCCGGAGCCAGGGTCGAGAGGCCGGCGAGCGTCGGGTCATCGCCCTTCCCGTCGCCCGGCAGCAGGGCCAGTGGAATCCCGGCAGCCCGGCAGGTGGCAGAAATTTCCTCGATACCGTAGCGCCAGTAGTCGAGGCCGCCGAGCAGGCGGATCACCACCACGCGCGCCTTCGCGACCAGCTGCTCACAGAGCAGATCGACGGAAAGCGGATGCAGGAAGCGGCCGATGCGTTCCAGGCGGATGCTCGGGAAGCCCTGGGGCAGCCGGGCGGCAGCAGCCGCCCCCAGGTCACTGTCGGAAAAGGACAGGAACAGCAGATCGGCGGGCAGGCCACCGGGCTCGACCGCCGTCTCCCCTTCCTCCAGCCCGTGGCTTTCACGAAACAGGATATGCATCGCGGGGCGGCCCGGACCTCAGCCCCGGATCGCGGCTTCGATCGCCGCGCGATCGAGCCCCGTGCGGCCGATGACGACCATGCCCCCCGCCTCCTCGCCCGATTTCCAGGCACGGTCATATTCATGGCGGAAACGGCTGCCGACGCCTTGCACCAGCAGGCGCAGCGGCTTGCCCTCGATGCGGACGAAGCCTTTCATGCGCAGCACATCATGCAGCGC
>NZ_DATJJK010000062.1:0-32076 GCF_035492295.1 Acidisoma sp.
CGTTACCCCCGCCGCGCGGCCGCGCGCTGCCGTGGCGAGCGGGGACAAAGACGCCGCCTCAGCCGATGCGGGCCAGCCTGCCACCACCCCTCCCTCTGGCGTGGCGGCAGCGAAGCTCAATGCTTCGAACGACGCCAGCACCGCGCGAACCAGGGGGTTCGACGATCCGAGCGGCGCCTCAGCTGAGCCAACCCTTCCGATCCCACCACGGGCCTCGGCAGACGCCGCGGCGACAGCCGCCGCAATGGAACAAGACCAGGCAGCCGCCAGCGCGGCAACTCCCCATACGAAGACCGTTCCTCAGACACGCCCCGCCCGACAGGCAGCCGCACAGACCAGGACCGCCATGCCGGACCGACACCCGACGGCACCCGAGGGCACCGTCACCGAGACGGCATCCGCCGCCGCCCGTCCGCCCGAGCAAGAGAGCAGCGCATCGCGAACCGCGCCGAGCTCCACTTTGCATCAGGAGGAGCGGCGGAATCACCCGCAGCAAGCGGTTACACTGGCACCGACCGCGCCGGCCGATCCGTCAGCCGGTCTCGGAGCTGGCACCACCTTGGTCGCCATGGCCGCACCCATCCGGCCTGACCCGACGCCCCCTATTGTGGCCCAGTTCCGAAGCGACGGGACCTTGAAGGTCGCGGGGGAGGCAAGGCCAGGGCACCTCGCCAAGGCGCTGCCCTGGACCACAGACGGGGCAGATCCACAACCCTTTATCCAATTGGCTGAGATTCCCACGCCAACCGGCTCCGCGTCGATACAAGGTGGCCCTGGCAGGAAGAGCGCATCCACCGCCCCCGGCATCGCCCAGGGCCGGCCCACGGTCTCTATCTCTCCTCCCGCGCAAGCGGCCGTACCGGTCGCCCATGCCCCATCAAACAGGGCGCCGCCCGGGATGACGGAGCCCGGCCTGGGGCAGACAGACAAAACCCAAGCCGCAGCCGCGCTTCAAGCGAGCGCGGCTGCACCTGCAGCGATCGTCACTGAAACCAGGGGAGTCCAGACGGCGCCCCTGCTGCCCGCGGGGGACCCCGCACCTGCACCCGCAGAGGTAACGACGCCGCTGACACCAAGCCCGGTTTCGACAGAAACCGGCGCGCCTCCAGCGATGCCTCCGCCCATCGCCATCGGCACGTCCGGCGATCCGCAGAATCCGCCCGCCGGCAGCGCATCGGTGCCGCAAAACCCGGCCGCCATCCCTGCCCAGATCTCAGGGCGACAGCCTTCGACATCCGGCACCCTGGCCGGCACTCCTGCCATCGCCATCCGAACGGAAGGAACGACGGCCTCGGCAGCATCCGCAGGATCGCCCAACTCCGGCGGCCCCCTGTTGCGCCCCACTTCCGGCGCGGCCGCCAGCACGGATGGCGCCGCCCTGGCGGACCGCGCTCAGGCAGCGCGAGCAACCCTCGCCACGACCACCCCCGGCAGGGTCGGCCCAACCGCCAATCTCGCCATCCCACAACCGGCGGGACCCGGCGACCGCAACTCACCCACCATCGGCCACGGCCTCTTCGGCAGCGGCTCCGCCCCAGCTCCAGCCGCCGTGACAGGGGGCAGCCCTTTCCCGCTTGCGGCACCGACGCCGGGTGCCGGTGGCAGCCCGCAATTGCAGGGCGCAGCCAGCCTGGCCGGGCTGTCACAGCCTCCTCTTGGCGGCCAACCTCCCGCCATCCCGGCAACGGCAACGGCCCTCGCCGCCTCGGTCGTGGCGATGTCTCAAAGCGGCCAATCGACGACCGTCCTGCGCCTCGATCCGCCTAGCCTTGGCGCCCTGTCAATTCACATCGCCCTGACCGGCAACGCTACCGTTAACGTGGTTTTCGTCCCGTCGGTCCCACAAACGGCCCAGTTGATCCACGGCGCCCTCCCGGATCTGCACCATGCGATGGCCAGCGCGGGGCTCAATCTCGGCGAGGCGCAGGTCGGCGGCGGGGCCGGCGGCAGCCCGAACGGACAGGCAGGACACCAAACAGGAGAAAGGACCAGCTTTGCGCAGACCGCGATATTGAGCCGCACCGCCTCCGAGGCAGAGCCGGCGCCTGTGAAGGACGGCCTCCGCGGTGCGCGGGCGGTCGCCTGATCCCTCTCCACACTCAAGGATATCTGTGAATGCCGGCCTCCTCGGAGACATCTGGCAGCGAGCGCGTCGAATTGGAGCCGATGCAGCCCGCCACACGTGATGCGCCCGCAATCACGAGCCAGGCCCTCGTCGAACGGCTTCCCATCGTGATCACGGTCGAACTCGGCCGTACGAACGTCTCGGTCAAGGAGCTCAAAAACCTGCGCAAGGGACAGATCCTCGGTCTTGACAAGGCAATTGGCGAGGCCTTCGGCATCTACGCCAATGGGCAGAAGCTCGCTAGCGGAGAAATCGTCTCCATTGCCGAGCAGCGCTACGGCGTGCGCGTGGTGGCGGTGGTGGAGGAAGGCGACCAAACCGGAGATGCCTTTCCATGAATGCGGCCAGCGTTCACCGCGATGCCTGGCTCGCCTTCGCCCAGCTCTGCGGTCCCGTGATCCTGCTCATGTTCGTGCTCGGCATCGCGATCGGTGTCCTGCAAACGGCGACCCAGCTCCGCGATTCCTCGCTGCCCTTCATTGTCAAGGTTATTGGCGTCGCCGTGCTCAGCACCTTTGCCGGGCCATTCATGATGGCCGGTGTCGAACAATATGCGACACGGCTTCTGCTCGCCATCCCCAGGTTGCTCCATGGTTGAGTCGCTTACCTTACGACCGGTGCGGCGCATAGCCCTGGCAGAGCTTGCAGGACCCATCATCATCCTGCTCGTGCTCGTCATGCTGGTGGTGCCGCTGCCGCCCGCTGCGATCTCCTTTCTCTTCGCGCTCAACATTTCTGCCGGACTCGTCATCCTCGCCGCCAGCCTCTACGTCTCCTCCCCGTCCGAGTTCTCTGCCTTCCCCTCGGTACTGCTCGCGACGACCCTCATGCGGCTCGCGCTCAACGTCGCCACCGCGCGCGCCATTCTCCTCAACGGGGCGAGTGGTCCAGGCGCCGCCGGTCGGGTGATCGAGGCTTTCGGAGAATTCGTCGTCGGCGGCAACTACGTGGTCGGCGCCATCGTCTTCCTGATCTTGATCATCATCAATTTCGTCGTCGTCACGCGCGGCGCGAGCCGCGTCGCCGAAGTCAGCGCCCGCTTTATGCTGGACAGTCTGCCCGGGCGCCAGCTCGCGATTGACGCCGAGATCAATGCCGGCATGCTGAGCCCCCAGGCGGCAGAGAAGAAGCGCGACTCGCTTCGGCGGGAGGCGGACTTCTTCGGCGCCATGGACGGCGCCTCCAAATTCGTCCGCGGCGACGTCGTGGCGGCGATGATCATTCTCGCCATCAACATGATCGGCGGATTGATCATCGGAACTCTGCAGGCGGGGCTGCCGCTGGCGGATGCAGCCCGCACGTACACGCTGCTGACGGTGGGCGACGGCGTGGCCGCTCAGATCCCCTCGCTCACCATCTCGATTGCAGCCGGCCTCGTCGTCACCCGCGTCGCCTCCAACGAGGATCTCGGTCTGCAGATCAGGTCGCAGATCGGACGCTATCCGCAGGCACTCGCGATCGGCGGCGCGATCATGGCGGCGATCGGGCTGATGCCCGGCATGGCGCATCTCCCCTTCCTGTTCATCGCGGCCATGCTCGGCCTGATCAGCTGGCGGCTGACGCGCGCAGTGCCTGCCGGGACGACCCAAGCAAGCGCGCAGCAGACCGATGCCACGACCCCGATCGAACCGAAGATCGACACAGTGGGGGATGTCACGGGCGTCGATCCGGTCGGCATGAGCATCGGCTATGCGCTGACACCGCTGGTCAGCCAAGGCGAGGGCAAACTCTTGAACCGGTTGACCGCCGTTCGGCAACGCTACGGACGGCAGATGGGGTTTCTTGTACCGGCCGTGCACATCCGTGACAGCAGCGACCTGCCGCCGCATGGCTACCGCTTTGCGCTGCGGGGTGCGGCGGTCGGACATGGCGAGGTCTGGCCGGGCCAATGGCTTGCGATCGAAGGCAGCCTGGTAACCGAAAAGCTCGCCGTCGGCCGCCCGGTGCGAGACCCCGCCTTCGGCCAGGCAGCGGTCTGGATCGCGCAATCCGCCATCCCAATGGCGGAGGAGCGTGGCTATACGGTGGTTGATTCGGCAAGTGCCCTTGCCACCCATTTCGCCGAGGTACTGAAGCGTCACGGCGCAGAACTGCTCGGGCGGCCACAGGTTGAAGGCCTCGTCACCCGCCTCGCCGAGACCCAGCCGCGTCTGGCTGAGGATCTGCGTACCAACCTCCCCCCCGGTTCCATCCGCCAGGTTCTCCAGGCCCTGCTGCAAGAGGAAGTGCCCATTCGGGATTTCGAACGGATCGCGGAAGCGCTGGTCGATGCGTCAAACGGCCCCGCCAAGGAACCGGAAGCGCTGCTCGGGGCAGTGCGTATCCGGCTGGGCCGCTTCCTTGTCTCGCCTTATTTCGGTCCTGACATGACACTGCGCGTCGCCGTGCTGCATCAGGCCCTTGAGGAGCTCGTCGCGAAGAGCCTCCGCGCCTCGCGAGAATCCGGCATCGGGCACGAGGTCGAGACCGAAACCACGATGCATCTGCGTCAGGCGGCGCAGAATGCCGCCCGCGCCCTGACCGCGATCAATCGGAAGCCGATTCTCGTCATCCAGGGCCAGCTGCGACGCGTCGTCGCGCGCGCCGTGATGCCCATCATCGCGGTCATCGCCATCGAGGAGATTCCCGAGGCGACGCCGCTGCAGGTCGTCTTCACCGCAAGCCCGGCGCAGAATGATGGCTGAACAAATGCCCCTGCTGCCGGATGATGCGGCCCTGCGGAAGCTCTACGGTAATTGGGTCAAGCGTACCGCCCTCATGCTGAAGGCGCGCATGCCCTGGGCGGACCTCGACGAATTGCTCCAGCTCGGGGCGGTCGGGATGCTCGAAGCCCTGCAGCGCTTCGACAGCACGCGCGGCATTGACTTCCAGGCCTTCTGTGCCCGCCGGATTCGTGGCGCCATGATCGACGGTCTGCGCCGGGAAGGTGCGATACACCGGGGAGAGACGGTCTTCGATACGGAGGTGGTGGAAACCGCAGCCGTGAAGTCCGGGGATTCGCCGGAAGACCCTCTCCACCATCTCAGCCGCGCCGATGACAAGAAGCTGATCGCGGCGGCGCTGAGGACCCTGCCGGCGCTCGAATACCGCGTCCTCGCCCTGCATTTTTACGATGACATGAACAATCGTGAGATCGCCGCCATCCTCAACATCAGCGAAGGCTATGCGTCGCGTATCCGAAAGCGGGCGCTCGAGCAACTCGCCGCCCGTCTCACCGCCGTCACCAATGGAGTGACCGCATCATGTCGCTAATCATCGGCATCGTCATGTCCGTCGGCTTCATCCTCTTCGCCGTCATCCTCGACGGAGACAGTCCGACGGAACTCATCGGGGTCTCGGCGGCGATGATCGTGCTCGGCGGCACCGGTGGGGCGGTGATCACGCAATTCGGCATCGGCCGGATCGGCATTGCGCTCAAGGCCGTGAAGACGCTTCTCAAACCACCGAAGACCGATATCCCGGCCTTCATCGCCAATATCGGCGACTGGTCGAACCTGGCCCGCGCGCAAGGGTCGCTGGCACTTGAGACGGTGCTCGAAGGAACCGAGGATCCCTTTCAGAAGAAGGGTCTGCAAATGATCATCGACAATACGAGCCAGGAGGATCTGCATACCATCTTCGGCATCCTGTCCGACAATGAGTATCGCGCCGACATGAAGGGTGCGGAGTTCTGGGAGGCGGCGGGCGGCTATTCTCCTACCATTGGCGTGCTCGGCGCCGTGCTCGGCCTCATTCACGTGATGACGCGCCTCGACCATCCGGATGAGCTCGGCGCAGGTATCGCCACGGCGTTCATCGCCACTGTCTACGGCGTCGGCTTCGCGAACATGATCTTCCTGCCACTCGGTGCGCATATCGCCAGCCTGGCTAAGGCACGCAAGCAAGAGCGGCATATCGTCATCCAGGGCTTTCTCCTGCTCTCGGAGGGCAAGTCAGGCACGCTTATCCGGCAGAATCTTCAGAGTTTCGTAACCGATCAAAAGAAGAAGGACAAAGCCGCCGATAAGGGCGTTGAGGCCAAGCTCGGCGAAGCAGAGGAGCAGGCGGCATGAGCAGCGGTGGCGAGGATGGCGAAAAACCGCCCAACCACGAGCGTTGGGTTATCAGCTATGCGGATTTCATGACACTCCTGTTCGCGCTCTTCGTGGTGCTCTTCGCCTCTTCCTCGCGCAATCGCGCGAAGATGGAGGAAGAGGCCAAGGGCATGGTCGCCGCCTTTCATGGCCTGACCCCGGCGCTCATCCGGCAGCAGGGAGCGAGCAAGGGCATGATGAAGCATCAGCCGTCTCCGGTGCCCAAACCGATCGAAAACCCGGCGCCACGAACCCCGCACAACGAGGCGAAGCCGAAGCAGAGCGCGCCGGTCAATCTGCCGGTACCCCCGAAGCCCCATGCCCCCGCAATCGCTCCCAAGCCTGCGCAGCCCATGCCGCCGCCTACCCCGGTGCCCCAGCGGCCGGTCCTCAGCAAGGCAGTCTCGCAGCAGCTGGCCCAGGAGGCGCTGGCACTCGAAAAGGTTAAACAACAGCTGGAGTCGCTGCTGAGCCCCCTGACCTCCGGCCATCAGGTGACGATCGAGGCGACGCCGCTGACACTCACGATCAGCCTGGACGCAGCCGTACTGTTCGATTCCGGCAAGGCGGAGCTTCTGCCCGGAGCAAAAAGCCTTCTCGACAATGTCGCCGACAGCCTCAAAAGCTTACCACGGCCCTTCGCGATCAACCTGCAGGGCTATACCGACAACCAGCCCATCGCGACCCCACAATACCCGTCCAACTGGTCGCTTTCGGCGGAGCGCGCGGTGAGCGTGGTCGAACTCTTCGGGCAACAGGGCATCGAGGGCGATCGACTGTCGGCGCAAGGCTTCGGTGAATATGTGCCGCTTGCCGACAACAGCACCGAGCAGGGACGGGCCAAGAACCGCCGCGTCGTCATCGTCATCCGCGCGCCGGATGTGCAGGCACCGTCGCCATCGACCACAACAGCGCCCGAGTCCGAGCCCATCGCCCCGGCATCGCTCAACGTCACGCTGCCACAGCCGGCGCCTCCATCCCGGGCGGCGGTGGCATCCCCTTCGCCACCGTCGCCCGCATCGCCCCATCCCTCACCTTGAAATGCAGCCATGGCGAAAACCGCAAAGAAGAATGCCAAGTCGCATCGGCCCAGGCTCATTCGCCGCGGCCTCGTGGTTCTGGCCATCGCCATCCTCTGGGCAGCCGGGCATCAGCCCACCTCCTTCACGCCCTCTTCGCTTCTCATCTGGGTCCTTGGCATGCTGACGGTGGCGCTGTTCGCCCGCGCCGCCTTCGCCGTGCTCGAGCCGGTGCTGAAGCTCGGCACCGGCCTTGTCCTCTACGGTCTGCAACGACAGCATCACTTGGGCGGGGACGAGTCTTGAGTTTCGTCCTCATCCGCAAGGAGCCCGAGCCGGTAACGGCCGTAGGAAGCGAGGAGGCCGCGGCGGCCGTGGCAGCGGAGGCGGAAGCTGCGGCGCAGCGGATTGCCGAGTGCGTTGCGGAACGGGTCGCGGCGCTACGCGGCGCGGCCGAGGCCGAAGGCCGCGCTGCCGGAGAGGCAGAGACCCGTGCCGCCGCAGAAGCAGCTCGCATCGGTCAGGAGAAGGCGGTGCGTACCGCCATTTCCGCCTTCTCGGCTGCCACCGCCGAACTCATGGCACCGCTGGCGCGCAAGGAGCATGACCTCGCCGGTCTCATCACCGAACTCGCCTTCATGCTGGCACGTCACGTAGTGCGGCAGGAGGTCGCGCTGCGCCCGGACAGTCTACGCGCCCTCGTCGCCACGCTGCTCGACGAGGCGGTGCGGGAGCGTCATAGCGGCCAAAGCATCGTCGTGCGCCTCAATCCGCAGGATCACACGGTCATCGCACCGCAATTCGATCTGCCGCAGGTTCACCTCCTTGCCGACGGACAGATCGAGCGCGGCGGCACGCTGGTCGAGCTGCTGACGAGTGATGGCGATCCGATCGACAAGATCGAATGGGACGCGCAGATCGGCAGCCGCCTCGAGACGTTGCGGGCGGCGCTGCTGGGCGAGGATGACGGACCGCCGCCCGCGCTGCCGCCCCCGGCGCCACGCGATACGGCGCCCCCGGCATGATCTCGACCGAGCGCATCCGGGAGATGGCGGGCGCACGGCTACGGCCGGCGCTCGTGCGGGACCCCGTGCTGCGCTTCGGCCGGATCGTGCGCTCCAATGGCGAAGTGCTGCATGCGAGCGGCATCCGGGCGCCGATCGGCGCTCGCTGCCTCGTCGACACGGGGGAGAAGGAGGCGCGGCCGGCGGAAGTGGTTGGGTTTCAAGCCGGCATGCTGCTCATCATGCCGGAGCAGGGCATGCGCGGCATCACCCGTGGTGCCCGGGTCCATGTGCAGAGCGACTCCCCCTCGCCCCTGATGGGCGAGGGCCTGCTCGACCGTGTCCTGGATGCGCGCGGCCAGCCGCTGGATGGAAGGCCTGCGCCAGAACTCACCCATCCCTGGCCGCTCCTCGGGCAGTCGATCAATCCCATGGCTCGCGCCCGCATCACCCGCGTCTTCGACGTCGGGGTCTCGGCCATCAATGCGCTCGCCACCATGGGCCGAGGCATGCGCATCGGGCTCTTCGCGGGCAGCGGCGTCGGCAAGACGACGCTGCTCGGCATGATGGCACAGCATGCGGAGGCGGACGTTGTCGTCGTCGGCATGATCGGCGAGCGCGGACGCGAAATCCGCGAATTCATTGAGGATCACCTCGGCACAGCGCGGGCGCGCAGCGTCGTCGTCGCCTCGGCTGCCGACGATACGGCGCTCGGCCGGGTACATGGCGCCTATCGCGCCGCCGCCATCGCCGAATATTGGCGCGCCCAGGGCCGGCACGTGTTGCTGGTCGTCGACTCCCTGACGCGCCTCGCTATGGCCTTGCGCGAAATTGGTCTCGCGGTCGGGGAACCACCGGCGACCAAGGGTTATCCGCCGTCGGTCTTCGGTGCGCTCGCCGCCTATGTTGAACGCGCCGGCAACGGCACCGACGGGCAGGGATCCATCACCGCGATCTATACCGTGCTGGTCGAAGGCGACGATCATGTAAGCGATCCAGTGGCCGATACCGCGCGCTCAGTGCTGGACGGGCATATCGTGCTGTCCCGCAGTCTGTCCGAAGCGGCGCTCTATCCACCTATTGACGTGTCCGCCTCGCTCTCGCGGCCGATGTCGAGCTTGGTCAGCAAGGCGCATCAGCGATTTGCCGCGCGCTTCCGCACACTCTGGGCACGTCGGCAGGAGAAGCAGGACATCATCGATCTCGGCGCCTATGCGCCAGGCCGAGACCCCATCCTCGACGAAGCGATCCGCCGCGCCGCACTCATGGAACGCGTGGTGCGGCAGAATGCCCATGAGCCAGTCAATCTTTTGCAAAGCCTTGCTCTGCTAGAGGCAGTCTTCGCGGAGGTTACGACATGAAAAGCAAGACGATCGAACGACTGGATCTCCTGACGGCGACACGGGAACTGCGCCTCCTAGAGGAGATCGGGCGACAGAATGGGCTTTTGGAGCAGGCTGCCCGGCAGCGCGAAATTCTCGCCGGCTACCGGGAGAAGTTGGCGCGGAGCTGGCGTGGGGGCGCCGTGATCGAGGCGGGTGGCGCCCGGCGGGCGGCCGCCTTCATCACGGCCTCGGACAGTGCAGAAAGCCAGATCGTGCGGATGGAGGCGCAGGCGGCAGAGGCGCTGAAGTTGGCCCAAACCGGCTTTGCCCATGCCCAGGAACATCGCGCCAATCTCGCCGAAGCGCGGCGCAGCCTGACCGTTCTGGAGGAACGGCGGGCCGAACAGCGCCGCGAGCGCGCCCAGGCCGGACCCTTCCTCCGGCCGCGGAGCTAGGCGCCATGGCCAATGACGCGGAGGCAAAGCGCGGGGGGTGCAACGCGAATAGGCATGAACTGACCCCGTCGCCACCCAAACAACGGACGAGATTCGTATGAGCGCTTCTCTGTTCACCAATTTTTCCGCCTCGATCGGGCTGCAGGAAGCCCAGATCAACGTGCTGGAGCAGCAGATCGCCAGCGGCTATGCGGTGCAGGCGCCCAGCCAGAATCCGGCTGCCTACGAGACCGCGACCATTGCGCAGAACCAGATCGGCGCGCTGGCCAATCAGAACGCGACCCAGGCCTCGATTCAGACCAAGCTCGCCAGCGTCACCAATGCCTATGGCTCGGTCTCGACACTGTACAACAATATCCAGTCCGTCATCGAGCAGGCGTTGAACGGCACCACCAGCCCGCAGCAGCTGCAGACCTTCTCCACCCAGATCCAATCCTTTTCGCAACAACTCGTGGGCCTCGCGAATTCGACCGCCCCCGACGGCAGTTATCTTTTCGGCGGCTCGCGCTCGACGCTCACCCCATTCCAGACCAATGGCAGCGGCCAGGTCGTCTATCTCGGTGACAGCGGACAGAGTCAGGCGGCGATCACACCGACCACGACGACGGGGACTCTCGCCAGTGGCAGCGTCTTCGTCAGCGCTCTCGCCGGGAACGGCTACGCCATCGCCACGGCCGGAGCCGCCAATGCCGGGACGGGAACCTTGCTCTCCGAAGGGGTGGTGCAGGCCCAGACCGCCGCCTCCTTTCAGGCCGGCACCGCGCCGATCACGCTGAGTTTCGCAACCGGCGCGAACGGCCTCACCTATACCGCAATGCAGAACGGCACGGCGATCGCGACCGGGGCCGCCACCGATGGTTCCACGATCCAACTGGCCGGGCAGAATTTCCAGCTCAACGGCACGCCCGTGGCGGGTGACAGTTTCACAATCAGCCCCAGCCGGCCGCAAAGCGCTTTCGACATGCTGCAGGGACTGTCGACGTCGCTCTCGACGGCCGTGAATTCGTCGGCGAGCAAGGCGCAGCTAACCCAGACTCTGAGCAACGGTCTCGCGACACTCGCGCAATATCAGCAGACCCTGCTGACGGCGCAGGCTCAGAACGGCGTCACGCTGCAAGCGATCAGCAATGCCGGCAGCAGCAATGCCAACCAGAGCACCGCTCTGCAGCTCACCGTCCAAAACGCGGTCGGCACCGACATGCCGGCCGCCATGACTCAACTAAACCAGACCATCACCGCCGTGCAGGCCGCCGCGAAAGCCTTCAGCGCCGTACAAAATCTCAGTCTTTTCCAATACATCTGAGGACGAACCCTTGTCGGATGCGATCTTCGTCGTCGGCTATTACCGAAGCGGAACCTCGGCTTTGTCGGGCACGCTGCAGACGCTGGGCGTCGCGCTGCACAACGATGCCAATCCGAATGAGCACAATCCGCGCGGCTTCTTCGAGATTCCGGAACTCATCGAATTCGACGTCGATCTCTTCGCGCGCCTCGGCCGGCAATGGACCGATCTGCGCAGCCTGGAGGAAGGGTGGAACAAGCGCGCCGACATGGCGGGTTTTCTGTCCCGCCTGGGTGAGATTCTGCGCCGGCGCTTTCAGGCCGAGCCGCTCTGGGGCATCAAGCATCCGCATATCTGCCGTTTGCTGCCGATCTATGAGGAGGCGGCAAAGCAGGCCGGCCACGCTATCCATGTCCTCCATATCAGCCGCGACCCCTGGACGGTCGCGGATAGCCAGCAGCGCAAGAACGGCCTTTCGCGCTCCCACGCCTTGCTGCTCTGGGTCTCCTACATGGTCTCGGCCGAACGCCATGCGCGGCACCTGCCGCGAAGCTGGCTGACCTACCGGGATCTCCTCAAGGAGCCGATCACGACGATCCGGCGCATCGAGGCGGATCTCGGCATTCCGCTCATCAGCCGCCGCCCGAACGCTCTGGCCCAGGCAAAATCCTTCCTGACAACGCAGCTCGACCGCAGCAAAGCCTTGTCACGGGAAGGACTGCTGCCCGGTCTGGACGGGCTCGTGGAGCGGCTGTGGCAGGCGTTGCAGGACAAGGAAACGGCGCCCAGCGTCTGGGACAGTTTCGCGTGCTCCTGCACCGAGCTCGTCGGTTTCGTCGCCGAGCTCGCGCAGAGCAAGGGCTCGGTCATGCCCTGGGTGTCGCAGCAGGGTGCTGGCGCAACGGGCGAGGCCGCCGGCGGTTCCGCCAGCTTGCGCCCGGCAGAGCGCCTCGATCCGGGCGGCCGCGCGCGCTTGCTCGCCCGCAAGGAGGCGCTGGAAGCGCAGGTCGGGCCCCTGCCGCGGGTGGCCGTGCTCATCGCCGCCCCGCCAAGCCGCGCCCATGCCGTGAACGAGACGCTGCAATCGCTGCGCAGCCAATGGCATCCGCCGAGTTCAATCCAGCTCATCACCACCGAAGAGATCGATTTGCCCGATTTGCCGACGATCCGGGCGGACGCGGAAGCGGGCGCGCTTACCATCAGGCTCTGTGCGGTCGCCAATGCCGTCCCGGAGGGGCTCGACTATGTCGCGATCCTCAATGCCGGCGACACCGTGGCCCCCGATGCCTGCTTACGCCTCGCCCTTGAGGCCCAGGCAAGCGCGGCCGACCTTATTTACACTGACGAAATCGTGCAGCGCGACATCGGCCCCTGGATTCGCCACAAGCCGGGCTGGGAGCCGACGCGACTGCGCCAATCTCCCTATATCGGCGACTGGGTGTGGTACCGGATGGAGGCGGTGCATCGGGTCGGCGGTTTTGACGCGGCGCTCGCAGGTGCCGAAGAATATGATCTTCAGCTGCGCCTGGCCGAGGCCGGGGGGCGCGTGGTCCGCCTCACCGAGGCGGTCTTCACGCGCAGCCCGCTCAGCCGGCGGGACAATATCCCGTCCACCATCTTCGTGACCCGTGCGGCGGAGGCGATCGCCAGCCATCTCGCCCGCATCGGCCAGGAGGCGCAGGTCGAATCCCGGCAGTACCAGGGCCTTTATCGCCATGTCCGAAAGGTTCCGGATGAAGGCACCACGACGATCCTGCTCTGTGACGGGGCGGAGATCGCCGGCATCGACCATTGGCTGCGCGACATTCTCTCATCCTCGGTCCTGACCGGGCCCATCATCCTCGCCGGCGCTGCGCTCGCGCCCCAGGTGGTGAGCTATTTCACCCAGGTCATCGAGAAGGAGGAGGCGCTGGAACACAAGGTCCTGGCCGTGCCGCCGGCCGATGGCATCGAGACCGGCGATGCGCTCGCCCAGGCATTGTTGCGTGTTGCGACGCCGCATGTGCTTATTCTTGATGCCCGTGGCCGCGCCATGAGCGGGGAATGGCAGGCCGAACTGCGTGCCCGCCTTGCCGATCCGCGGGTCGGGCTGGTCGGTGCTCGCGGCCTCTCGCCCCTGCTGGCGGATGCCAGCCGTTTCACGATCCAGGGTCCCATCGTGATCGGCGCGGATGCCCGGATGGGCGCCGGGCATCTCTCGGACGATCCCGGGCCAGGCGGCTGGCTGATGGTGGACCAGGAGGCGAGTGCCCTGGCGCCCCCCGCCCTGCTGGCGCGCGCCGCCGCACTCGCCGCTTGCCGTATTCCGAGCCTCTCGGGCGACGCGCTCTGGATCGACATCGGTGCGCAGTTACGTGTCGCCGGCCACGCCCTGGTGTGGACACCGGACGTGTCCTTCGCGATCCCCGGGCAGACCATCCGGCCCGACTTCGAAGGCCAGTTCCGCCGGGGAAGCGAGATCGCGCGCACACTGTCCTGGGAAGATCCGTTCCACCATCCTGCCCTGTCGCTGCATGGCGATCTTCTGACGGCGGAGCAGCATCCCGGACTGGTGCGCGCGGCGCCGGTCGATCCGGGCAATCTCCTCCTCAGCGGGCCGCCGGAAGCCGGCCTCGCCGTCTTCAATGCCGCACGTGCGCTCCGTACGGCCGGACTAATCGAGGCAAGTTGGACGCCAGAGATTGTGATGCCCGGGCAAGTCGGGCGCCGGGCGCCGAAGCTTTGGCTGCGGGTCAATCCGGCGGGGCCGGAGATTGCCGGCGCGCAGCCCTATGCTGCGATCTATACCCAGGCGCCGAAGCCGGAGGCTAAGCCAGCACTCGGCGCGGCTGAGGCCCTCTATGTCACTTCGCCCGGCATCGCCGGGAGCCTGCGCAAGCTGCTGCCGCCCAATCACCCCGTCACGCTCTGGCGCCCCACTTTGTCGCGCCCGCTCTGGACCGACTTCACAACCGCCAGCGGCATCAACAGCCGGCCGCGCATCCTCTGGATGGATGAAGGCATCACCCCCGCTTGGCTGGTCGACCTCATCAACGAAACGATGCAGCACGTCCTATGGATCGTCGTCGAGAAACCCGGCGCGACCTATGCCGGCTCCGTGACTTGCATCCGTCCGCCCGGCAGCGAGCAGGGCTGGGCGAGCGAACTCGCCTCCCTGGCGCCGCATCTCTGCATCCGGCCGGTCGACCGCGACGCGGATAGCCTGGCGGATCATTACCGCTGCCTGCTGGCGGCCGCGGCCGGTTGTCAGCTGCTGATAGACGAGCGGCTCGATTGCCCTCCGGCGCTCGGCGCGCAGCGCCTGCCCAATCGCTATGCCGCCTGGCAGCGCGCCGTGAGCCAGGCGGTGGCGGATCTGCACGGAACGATTGCCGCCGGGCAGGCCGCACGTGAGGCCTGTCTCGCGCTACCCGCGATCGAGGATGCGCCGCCGCCCTGGGCAGGCCTGACGCTGCCGGCCAGGGTCGGCCAACAGGCGGCGGAATGAACGCGCCGGGCGTCGCCAGGCTCCTGCGGCCCTGTCTGGGCCGTCGCGGGCTGGTTCTCGTCCTCGGACTGATGGCGATGCAGGCGCCCGAACCTGCCTTGGCGGCGAAACAGGACCCAGCGGCGGTCGCCGATGCCGTGCGCCGGGCTGTGGCGGCGACAGTGCCGGCCAACGCCGACATCATCCTTGGCCGTGTCTCCGGCGCGCAGCACATGGACGCCTGCACCCAACCGCTGAACGTCACCGTGACCGGCCAGGAACCCTATCTGCAGGCTGCAGCCGCCTGCCCGGCCCCGGCCTGGCGCCTCTATGTCAGCGTCACGGTGGACGCAAAGATGGCTGTGGTGGTGGTGGCACGGCCGATCCCGGCCGGCCAGAGCATCCAGGACGCCGACCTCGCTTTGCGGGAGGAGCCGCTTTCGCTCTATGCCGGGCGCCGGGTCTTCTACCAGCCAGGCGAGGTGACAGGCTCGATCGCCATCCTCACTTTGTCGCCGGGAACCATCGTGACAGGCAGCGCGGTTCAGCGGCCCTTCATCGTCCAGGCGGGCCAGATCATCATGGTCGACGTCATCAATGGCGCAGTCGATCTCACGCTCGATGCGCGGGCGGATCAAGCCGGCCGCCTCGGCGACCGGATCATGGTCACCAATCTCTCCAGCGGCAGGCATTTCCAGGCGGCGCTTACCGCATCCGGCGCAGTTGTCCAGCTCGGCCGGTAGAGGAGAGTTTCGGAAAAGTCTGAGCGAGCCCAGCGAATGAATGGGCACGACAACCCGAACGAAGGAGCTTTCGATGTCGGCCATCGGCTCAATTCTGACCAACCAGGGCGCCCTCAACGCCCTGAACTCAATCAGCCAGACCTCCAATACCAACAACAATCTGGAGCAGCAGCTCTCCAGCGGCCTCTCTATCAATTCTCCGGCCGACAATCCGGCGGGCTACATCACCGCGCAGGGCTTCACCTCGCAGTTGAACGGCCTCACTCAAGCAATTTCCAACGCCAATCAGGGTGTGAGCCTGCTGCAGACCGCGCAGGGCGCGCTGCAGCAGCAGATCGGCGTGACGCAACAGCTCAACTCCATTGCCGTGCAGGCAGCCAACGGCACTCAAAGCGCTTCGGACCGCCAGTCTCTGCAGTCCCTGGTAACGCAGCTCAATACGCAGATCACCAATACCGCGGCCCAGACCCAGTTCAACGGCGTCTCGCTGCTCGACGGCACCTTCAGCAACGTGCAGTTTCAGGTGGGCGCCTATTCCGGCCAGACGCTGAGCCTCTCCATCGGCAATACCGCCGCCAATTCGATCGGTATCAACCAGTCGAGCGCCTCGGCCACGGTCTACAACACCGAGAAGGGCGTTCTTTCCAATATCGCTTCCGCCGCGGCCACCACCGGCGCCTTCACCGCAGGCACGGTGAAATTCACGGGCAATAACGGCAATACCGGCTCGCTGACGGTCGCCGCCAACAGCTCCGCCGCCGGCCTTGCCACCAGCATCAACGCGCTTTCCTCCAAGACCGGCATTTCGGCCCAGGCGGTGAATACGACCACGCTCAAGGCTGCCAATGCGACGCCCGGCAGCGGTTTCGCCTTCAAAATCCAGGGCAGCGGCAGCACGACGCAAACCATCAATGCAGCCACTGTCTCGGCGCTTGCGGCGCAGATCAACGGCCAGACGGGGACAACGGGCATCACCGCCACCGTCTCCTCGGGCAGCGGCTCCATTAGTCTGACCCAGGCGAACGGGAAGAACATCAAGATCACCGCCGTCACCGCCGGCAGCCTCACCGCCTCCGGCCAGGGCACCGCGACGACCCTCAAAACCGGCGCCGGCACCGCGAGCGGTATCATCCAGGGCCAGGTTGAATTCCAGTCGAGCGCTGCTTTCAGTCTTTCAGGCGGCAGCTCGATCGGCCTCAACGGGGCATCGAAACTGACGTCTCTGTCTCAGATCAACGTCACCACCTCCTCGGGCGCGGATTCGGCGATCAATATCGTCAAATTTGCCCTCCAGGGCCTGAACAGCCAGGGCGGCGTTCTCGGCGCGGCGCAGCAGAGGCTGACCGCGACAATCGCCAACCTCAATACCAGCAGCCAGAACGTGACCAGCGCGCTGGGCGTGGTGCAGGACGCGAATATCCCGCAGGTCAGCAACCAACTCACCCAGGCGCAGATCCAGGCTCAGGCCGGGGTGGCCGCGCTCAAGAGTTCGACCACGCTGCAGCAGTCCTACCTGTCTCTGCTGCCGTAGTCGCCTCGCCGGCCGGGACCGGAGACGGTCCCGGCCGGCATCCTTTCGTGCAGCCATGAGGTGTTTCGATGACGGTCAGTTCTCTCAGTTCGGCAGCGGTGCAAAGCCAGATTGCGCTGTATCAGTCGCGGCTGCAGGCGCCGATCACCTCTTTGCAAACGCAGATCACAACGGACAATGCCCAGATCTCCGCCTGGGGCAGCATCAAAGGCAACATCTCCAGCCTGTCCACGGCTCTGGCCAAGATCAGCGATGTCGCCAGTCTCGCGACGCGCACCACGAGTTCGACCAGCAGCAGCACTGTCACGGCCGCCGCTACCAATAGCGCGCAGGTTGGCACCTACAGTGTCACCAATGTCTCGCTCGCCAAGGGCCAGACGATCTATTCCGGAATCAAGTCCAGCGGCGGAGCGTCCATCGGAGCGAGCGCGGGGTCTCTCACCTTCGTCCAGAATGGCAAGACCGAGACGATTTCCGTCGGTTCGGGCAGCCTCACCCTCAATGGGGTCGCGGGCGCGATCAACAAGGCGAAGGACGGTGTCGCCGCCTCCATCGTCAATACGGCCGGCGGCGCCCGGCTGGTCTTGCAAAGCAGTGCGACCGGCAGTTCCCAAGCTTTCTCCGTCGCGGGAACCGGGGCGCTTGCGACCTTCGACTACAATCCGAGCTCGGGGGCCAGCGGCTCCTGGACTGCAGCCCAAACCGCACGCAATGCGACGTTGAAGATCAACGGCGTGCCCATCTCGAATGCCACCAACTCGCTCTCCAGTGCAGTCACCGGTCTGTCACTGACCCTCGCGAGTTCCGGCAGCAGCACGGTGCAGGTCAGCCAGTCGAACGCGGCATTGACCAGCGCCCTTACCTCCGTCACCGCGTCACTCAACGCCGCGATCTCAGGCATTCAGACCCAGACGAAATATGTCGCCGCATCGGGCAGCGGGTCCACCGCCACCACCGCGCAAGCCGGCCCGCTGCTCGGCAATTTCACAGCGACGAATATCTCCTACAATCTCGTCAATGCCGTGGCCGGCGCGGCGGCCAGCGGCGTCACCTCGAACAGCATTGGCCTCACGGTCAACAGTTCGGGCCAAGTCAGTTTTGATAGCACAAAATTCAGCTCTGCCTATGCAAGCAATCCGACCGGCGTTCAGGCTCTCCTTTCGAAGATCTACGACAGCCTCAACAACACGACCAGCCTGGCACTGGGTGGTGACAATGGCAGCGGCAATATCGGTGCACAGACGACCTCTCTCAACAGTCAGGTTGCGACGATCAACGCCCAGATCACGCAGATCACCAAGCAGAACAACTCCGCCCTGTCTCTTCTGATCTCGCAATATACCCTGGCGGAGACGCAATCCACTCAGGCTCAGATCACGCAAGCCTATTTGAACATCTTCCTCACCAGCGGCTCCAGCACGGGATCGGCCTGATATCATGGATAAGACGATCTCCTATCGCGCGACGATGTTCGACGGTGAGCCCGACCTCGCCTGGCTTCGACCGGGCTGGCGCGCGCTGCGTCTCTATGCCCAGAAAGCCAAGGCCGCCATCGAAGATGGCGACACCGCGCTCAAGGCCGATATGATCAGCAGGGCCGATCAACTTCTGACGATCATGAGCGGCATCCTGGAAATCAACCCGGGAAGTATGCTCGGGTCCTCCCTCATGCGCATCTACAGCGCGTTGCGTCTTGCCCTGCTCGATGCCAACATGTCAAATACATGCGAGCCGTTGGTGGATTTCGATCGCGCCTTGCGCACCTTGGATGATGAATTCCTCAAACTGTCGGAAGGAGCGGCGGGAAGACGATGACTAATCGCATCAATGCCTATCCGCCGAGCCAGACCGATGCCGCCGCGGCCGACGCCGCGGCGTCCGCTGTTCGGTCGCAATCGAAGGACAAGCTTGCCCCGTCAACGCCAGCGGATAGCGGTGCCCCCGCGAGCGAAGCCGTCACCATCACTGACGGCGCCCGCGCTACCGCACAGCTTCTCGATCAGGCGCGCGCCGCCGACGGTGTCGACCATGCCTCCGTCACCCGGTTGAAGACGGCGATCCAATCCCAGAGCTATCACGTTGCGGCCGAACCGCTTGCTTCCTCAATCGTCTCCGCCATGGCGGAGATCAAGTCGTGAACGCCGAGATGACCGGGGTGGAGGCGCCCAGCCCGCCGCTCGGGCTCGAGAGGACGTTCGACGAGACCCTCACTTTGCTGGATGCGTTGAGCCGGGCGACGGACCGGCTGGACGAGGAATTGCTGACCGGCCGTCCGCATGCCATCGCCGAAGCTGCTGTCATGCTCGAGGCGAACCTCGCCAATTCTCACGCCGGTTTCGAGCGCTTTCGTACGGCGCTCGCCGCAGCCGGAGATGGACGGCTCGGCGCCACTGCGCGACGCCTGCATCAGAGCCCGCATCCCGAGCTTGGCATTCAACTCGATCGGATCGGGACGCGACTGATCCGCCTCGTGCGACGGAGCAGCGCCGGGCTGAAACGGGCCGAGGCCCTGGGCGCCGGTCTCTCCTCCTCGCTTCGAGTGCTGCGTGCCCTGGATGTCGTAAGCCAAGATCAGCTTCTGGCGGAAGCCTGAGGACGAGGGAGAAAGCCCATCACCGCTTCCCCGTCGCCGTCAGTCGAGAGGAAGCTGCGTCAATTCCAGAATGCGCAGGCCATAGCGGCCGCCGCCGAGGGAGACGACCTCCCCCGAGCCGAAATGCCGTCCACCCACGAAGACGGTCAGGCTGTCCTCAATCCCTTCGTCCAGCATGATGATTTCACCGACACGCAGCTTCTCGAGCGCTCCGACCGTCATGCTTGCCTGACCCAGTCGCACCGTGAAATCGACCAAAACATGATCCACCCGCGAGGCGCTTTCGGGCTCCTGCTCGTCCAGCGCACTTTGCATCTTCTGCAGGATGATGGGCGCCTTGGGTTTTTCGAGGGGACGCTGCGCGCGCGAGAGGAAGACGTCGCTATTCGTCGCCGCGACCGGACGGCAGCAGATGACCTTGTCCATCTGGCCATAATCGGTCGAGAGCACGTCGATGCCCCCGGTGTGACCGATGGCATGGGGCAGGATGCTGATGGGCAGGATTTGCTCACTCAGCAGGCGGCGGGCAATACCCAGCGGAATCTGCGTCCGCACAATGTCGAATTGCAGATCGAGCAAGGTTGCCGCCGTCAGACTGGCCATCGTGTCCGACCATCGGCGATCCACCAGACTCGGGCCGATCAGCCAGGTCTGCGCATTCACACGCGCTTCGAACGGTTCAAAGGCGGAATATGGCGCGATCGCGCGAATGGAGCCGATACCGAGCGACGTCTCGAAAATCCCGGTGGTCGAAATCATCCAATCCAGCTTGTCAGCAATCGCCAGCATGCTGACGGCGGTCTCGTATTGCACGATCTTCCAGTTCAGCGGCGTGAAGCTGCTCAGCACCTCGGCAATGCCCTCGAGGGTGAGCTCGATCATCTGCTTGCCGATGCGGGTTTCCATGACAGAAAGATCGTTACGGCTGGAGAAGTCCGAACTTGTCGCGCCGAACATGGCGTCAACGACGGTGCCGATCAGATCGCCTTCGACCGCGATGATGATACGGCCATGCAACGGCGCCATATCGGCGATACCGGCGAGCATAACATCCGGCAGGGCAGAGAGCGCGGAATCATGGCTGATCACGCCATTCACGCAGCTCAGAAGGGAAACAGGGCAGCGCATGCGCTGAGAGAGCGAAAAGGCGATCTTGCGCATGATTGGATCCGACAGCCCTTCCATCAGGGTGGAGCGCAGCTGCGGCGTCAGAGACGAGGCCAGGAGATCGAGTGTTTCGATCTCGGCCGAATCATCCAAAAAAGCCATGCCTGACGATATTCCTCCTCAAATCCGAAACGGTACGCATAGGCCCTAGACGTGATCACACGGCCGATTTTAACGAGTTGTAAACATCCATGTTGTTCAAGGTGTCGGCCTGGCCGATCTTCGTCCGAGGCACGGAATCGGGTTGCAAGGAGCGTTTATGATTTTTATGATATCGGTCGATATTTACTTGCCAGTTAATGCGCCCTTGGCGATCTCATTTAAAAACCCTTAACAGATATTTCTGCAGATCAAGCGCTTAAGATGCATATTTTGGTTCAGAAATAGTCAGCTTATCTCAATGCATCTTTCTGTAAACATCATGCCATCAGCATTTGCCGCGCTGAAGGTTCGTAACAGCGGGGAAGAGGCCACACGCAGATGGCGATAGTTCTTATTCTCGACGACTCTGCAGCGATGGTGATGAATCTCGCTCAGATTCTCTCCAAGGCCGGGCACGAGGTGACGACGGCCGGCAACGGCAAGGAGGGCATTACCGAACTCACTAACGGTCTGAAACCGGCTATCATCCTGACCGACCTCAACATGCCGGAGATGGATGGGATTGAATTCATCAAGGAGGCCCGCAAGGCCGCCGCGACGAAATTCACGCCGATCATCGTTCTCAGCGGTGAGGCGGATGGCCGCAAACGAGATGAGGCGCGGGCCGCCGGCGCTTCCGGCTGGCTGACCAAGCCGCCTCAGCCCAACCAGCTGCTCTATGTGGTCAAACAGCTGCTGCCGAACAAATAGACTCGTTTTCATGCGATATCGCAATGAACAGGATTCCTGCCAAGGAATCCTGCTTTTTTGTGCGTTATGGCCCCAGGGATCCGCCACCGTTTCTGCAAACCTCCTGATGGATCAGGGAAAATTAGGGAATGTCCTCCTATAAGGATGCCCACGGCCCGAGTTGGCGGCCCGTTTCAGGCGACCGGTCAAACCCTTTCTGACCCCAGCACCGGAGATCGCTGCCAGGACCGGCAAGAGCAGGATATCACGACCCGAGCCAATTCCGGCGCCACGCCGTAACCGCAACCATCATAGCCACCGCGCCCACGGCATCCCGCCGATCTTTTTCACCTCTAGTATGGGAGAGCCCCATCGAACCCCTGTCCCTACCCACGATTCTCGATCTGAAGGCCGCGGCGCAGTTGCAACAGGATTTCCTGGCCAAGCGCGGAACGGCCCTTCGGGTCGATGCCGGCAAGGTTGAGCGTGTCGGCGGTCTCTGCCTGCAGGTTCTCCTTGCGGCCCATGCGGCCTGGGCTGCCGACGGTCAGGATCTCGTTTTTGAAACAATGTCCGCGGAATTCCAGGCCGGTCTGGCCCTCCTCGGAGTGACACCCGAGATGCTTACTCAGGGAGAAGGATAGGAGCGATGGCTCTGACCGTGCTCACAGTCGACGATTCCCGCACGATGCGGGACATGTTGAAACATTCGCTCGTCGCGGCCGGCTTCCGTGTTCTGCAAGCCGAGGATGGATTGGATGGGCTCGAGGTGCTCAAGACCGAGAAGCCCGATGTGGTTGTGACCGACATCAATATGCCGCGTCTCGACGGTTTCGGTTTCATTGAGGCCGTTCGTAGCGATGCCGAACGGCGCACCATGCCGGTTCTCGTTCTCACCACCGAGGCCGATCCGGACAAGAAGAGCCGCGCGAAGGCGGCGGGCGCCACCGGCTGGATCGTCAAACCTTTCGATCCGGTCAAGCTCGTCGATGCCATTCGCCGCGTCGCGGCCTGAGGAGAGATCATGGCAGCGGACCCTATGGCTGAAATCCGCGAGGTGTTCTTCCAGGAATGCGAAGAACAACTCGGGGAGCTGGAGTCCGGCCTTCTCCAGATGGAGAATGGCAGCAAGGACGCGGAAACCGTCAATGCGGTGTTCCGGGCGGTGCATTCGATCAAGGGCGGTGCGGGCATCTTCGCCCTCGACGCTCTGGTGCGCTTCGCCCATGTCTTTGAGACCACGCTGGATGCGATCCGCGGCGGGCGCTTGGCGGCCGACCCTCCCATCATGGCGCTGTTGCTGAGGGCGGCCGACGCGCTCATGGATCTCGTCCGCGCAGCGCGCCAGGGCGAACCCATTTCCGACACCCAGACCCAGGACCTCGTTGCCGAATTCAACGCCCTGGCGGCAGGCAAGGCAGCGGCCCACGCGAAAGCGGAGGCGAAGCCCGCCGCTCCGCCACCCCCGCCGCCGGCACCCTCCGGGCCGCCCAAGCGCAGCTGGGTGATCCGCCTCACGCCCAAGCCACCGCTCTACGCCAAAGCGAACGAGACCGCCCTGCTGCTGCGCGAACTGTCCCTCCTCGGTGAGATCGAGGTCGAGGTCGATGCCAGCGGCCTGCCCGATCTCGCGGATATTGATCCGGAAGCCACCTATCTCAGTTGGAACATCGTTCTCTCGACCGACAAGGACAGCGCGGCCATCCGCGGCGTCTTCGATTTCGTCGAGGATGATTGCGACATCGAGATGTTCGAGCAGCCAGACTTCAGCTTCTTCGACGGTGGTAGCGAGCCTGAGGCGGAGGCCGCTCCGGCGGCCCCAGCCGGCGGGACAGAAAGCAACGCGCCTGCGCCCCCGGCCGCGCCCAATCCGGTGGAGACCATGGCCGCCCAGGCCGAGAACGCCTCCTCGGTTAGCCAGACGATCCGCGTCGATCTTGATCGCGTCGATCGGATGATCGATCTCGTGGGCGAGCTCGTCATCACCGAGGCCATGCTCAGCCAACGCGTGCTGGAGGCCGGCCTCGCCCGCACCTCGGCCGTCGCCATGGCGCTGGAAGAACTTGAGGCGCTGACCCGGGAAATCCAGGACAGCGTGATGGCGATCCGCGCCCAGCCGGTGCGCGCGGTATTCCAGCGCATGCCGCGCCTGGTTCGTGAATTGGCTGCCCATACTGGAAAACAGGTACGTCTGGTGACCGAGGGCGAAAGCACCGAAGTCGACAAGACGGTGATCGAGCGGATTGCCGATCCGCTCACCCATATGATCCGCAACGCAATCGATCATGGTCTGGAATCGACCGAGAAGCGTCTCGCCGCCGGCAAGTCGCCGGAGGGCCAGGTGCGGCTCACAGCCCTGCATCGCTCGGGACGCATCGTTATCGAGGTGGCGGACGACGGCGCGGGCATCAACCGTGCCCGTGTGAAGCAGAAGGCAATCGAAAACGGCCTCATCAACCCCGATGCCCAGCTGACCGACGACGAGACCGACAATCTTATTTTCCTGCCGGGCTTTTCCACCGCCAGCGAGATTTCGGATATCTCCGGACGTGGCGTGGGCATGGACGTTGTACGCCGCTCCGTGCAGGCCATGGGCGGCCGCATATCCATCACCTCGCGCCCGGGCCTCGGCTCCACCTTTACCCTCAGCCTGCCCCTCACTTTGGCGGTCCTCGACGGCATGGTCGTCAAGACATCCGATCAGACCCTCATCGTGCCGCTCGCCGCAGTTTTGGAAACGCTGCGTCCCAACATGAGCGACATCCATCCGCTGGACAATCGGACCTCGGTTCTCGCCCTGCGCGGCGGCTACGTTCCGATGGTTGATGTCGCCGAGGCACTGGAATTCGGCAACCATACCACCCCGCCGGATCAATGCGTGGCGCTACTGGTGGAAAGCGAGGGTGGTAATCGGGCCATTCTTCTGGTCGACGAAATCCAGGGCCAACGCCAGGTTGTCATCAAGAGCATCGAGGCGAATTACCGCGCTGTGTACGGCATTGCCGCCGCAACGGTCATGGGTGACGGACATGTCGCTCTCATTCTCGATGTCGACACCATCGTCTCCGCGACACGGGATTCGGGTCGGACGGATTTCAATCGCTCCATCTCTCAGGTCTTTTGAATGGGCCCCGCCATGGACCTCGACAAAACCGACGCCAAGATTCATGAGCTCATTGCCTTCCGGGTCGGAAAGCAGGAGTTCAGCATCAACGTCACCTCTGTCCGAGAGATACGTGGCTGGACCTCCGCCACGATTCTTCCCAAGGCACCGCGCTACATCCGTGGTGTCATCAACCTTCGTGGTGCGGTTCTGCCGATCGTCGATTTCGCGGTGCGGCTCGGCCTGCCGACCGCGGAACCCACGGCGCGCAATGTCATCATCGTCGTGCAAATCGAGCAGAAGCAGATCGGTCTTCTGGTGGATGCTGTCTCGGACATCATCACCCTCAATCACAACAGCATCCAGCCGACGCCGGACGTCTCATCGGATGCCGTCAGCACCTTCCTGCGCGGCCTGTTGCCGGTGGACGGGCGCATGATCAGCCTGGTCTCGCTCGACAACGTTCTTCCTCCCGAAAGTGCCGTGGCCGCATGATGGGCAACAGCGACCGCATCGTCAGCGATGGCGAGTTCCACCTCAGCAGTGCCGATTTCAACACCATTGCCGGCATTCTCCTTTCGGAGGTTGGAATTTCGCTCGGCGAGAACAAGGTCAACCTCGTCTATTCCCGCCTCGCCAAACGATTGCGCGCTCTGCGATTGACCAGCTTCCGCGACTATTGCGCGCTGGTCTCCGGCCCGGAAGGCGAAAGGGAGCGGGGCGAAATGATCGCAGCGCTCACCACCAACGTCACCCGCTTCTTCCGCGAACCGCATCACTTCGAGCATCTCAAAACCGAAATCCTGCCCGCGGCGCTGCAATTCGCCAAGAAGGGGGGGCGCGTACGACTATGGTCGGCAGCCTGCTCCAGCGGCCAGGAGCCTTACTCGATGGCCATGACAATCCTGTCCCTCATGCCAGAGGCCCATCGGCACGATATCAGGATTCTCGCGACCGATGTGGACCCGAACATGATCGCCTTCGGTCAGGCCGGCATTTATCAGTCGGCCGCGCTTGAATCCATACCCGGTGCCCTCCGTTCCCGCTGGTTCACCAATCTCGGCTCAGGCGACATGCAGGCGGGGGACGAATTGCAGTCCCTCGTCTCCTTCAGAAAACTCAACCTGATCGGCAACTGGCCGATGAGTGGGCGCTTCCACGCGATCTTCTGCCGCAATGTCGTTATCTATTTCAATCAGGAGACGCAGTCGCGGATCTGGGAACGGATCGCGCCACTGCTCGATCCGAACGCCGCGCTCTATATCGGGCACTCTGAACGGGTGAGCGGACCGGCTGAACGGCTTCTTAAGAGTGACGGGATAACAACCTATCGGCTCGTCACCCGCTCTGCAGGCCCGTCATGACCGTACGCGTCCTCATCGTCGATGATTCGCCCACCATGCGCGGCGTGATTGCCGCCCGGCTGCGCTCCGACCCGGAGATCCAGGTCGTCGGCCAGGCGGCGGATCCGCATGAAGCGCGCCAAGCCATCAAACAGCTCAATCCCGATGTCGTGACACTCGACATCGAGATGCCGAACATGGATGGCATCGCCTTCCTCGACAAGATCATGCGGCTGCGGCCGACGCCCGTCATTATGATCTCAACGCTGACGCAGCGGGGCGCAGATATCAGCCTCAAAGCGCTCGAGATCGGCGCCTTTGATTGCATCCCCAAGCCGAGCGGGGGCAATTCAGAGGAATTCGACCAGCTCCCTGAGAAGGTCAAGGCGGCCGCGGGCTCGCGCCGGCGCATGCGCGCCTTGGTACCCCCCACCCGCGCCGAGCGCGAGCAATTCGTGCCAGACGACCGCATCATCGCCATCGGTGCCTCCACCGGCGGCGTCGAGGCGCTGATCACCGTCCTCTCCGACTTTCCGGAGAATTGCCCGCCGACCATCATCACCCAGCACATGCCGGCAACCTTCACGCGCAGCTTCGCAGCCCGACTGAACAATATCTGCCCCGCAACGGTGACCGAGGCGAGCGACGGCGCCCCCCTGCTTCCGGGCCGCATCTATCTCGCCCCCGGCGATACTCATCTGGAACTGGTCAACAAGACGCCGCTGCGCTGCCGGTTGACCGATGCGCCAAAGGTGAACGGCCATCGCCCATCCGTCGAAGTGATGTTCGCTTCCGTTTTGCGCAGCGTCCGAAGCCGCGCCATCGGCGTGATCCTCACCGGCATGGGACGAGACGGGGCTGACGGTCTCCTCGCCATGCGCCAGGCCGGCTGCGATACCATCGGGCAGGACGAGATGAGCAGTGTCGTCTACGGCATGCCGCGCGTTGCCTATGAAATTGGAGCCGTCGCCAAGCAACTGCCCCTGGAGCAAATCGGCAGCCGGATCATTCGCCTGGCCAATGCGCATCATCTGGCGGCACGACGCGCATGAGCAAAGGCTTTCCGACCGCTGATGGCCAGTTGCGCATCCACGTCGTTCAAGGCGAGCAACATGTCGACAACAATCCGGATGCGGTGTTGACGACCATCCTCGGCTCCTGCATCGCGGCCTGCATCTGGGATCCGATCAGCGGCTATGGCGGTATGAACCATTTCCTGCTGCCCGGGGACGAAGGCCAGGCCCTGGAGCCGCGCTCCAGCAGCCCCTCTGCCCGCTATGGCGTTTATGCCATGGAACTCCTCGTCAATGCGCTGCTTCGCCGCGGTGCCCGGCGCGAATCGTTGCAAGCCAAACTGTTCGGGGGCGCCCGCATGATCCGCGGCCTCACCGATGTCGGCAATCTCATTGCAAGCTTCGCGGAAAAATTCCTCCAGGCTGAAGGTATTCCCGTCGCAGGCGGCAGTCTGCGCGGCAATCAGGGCCGCAGGGTTCAGTTTTGGCCGACCAGCGGCCGTGCCCGCCAGGTTTTGCTGAAGGGAGAAGCCGATTCCCTATTCCAGACCGAATACCAGACCTCTGTCTCGAAGACGCCGAGCCAGACGGGCGCCATCGAACTCTTCTAGCGAAAGCTGCCTCATGGATGATTCCACTCAGCTTGTTGCAATTATGGAGGCGATCGCCAAAGAACTCGGCGAGTTGGGCTCGACGATCGACCGGTTGCAGACGATGCTGAGCCCCGCCCTCTTCGAAATTGCGACCAATAGCGATTATGTGCGCAACGTCCAGACACTTGATCTCACCTCACAGCGTTTGAACGAAATGTCCACCTTCATCTTCTCGCTCAATCACGCCGTGCCGCGGGACTGTCTAGTTAACTCTTCCTCCGCACTGAGCGAGGTAAAGCTGGCGGCGCTAGCTCACCGTCTGATGGGGGAAGAAGCGGACCCGGACGAGCAGGTCTCCGGCGATCTCGATCTCTTCTGACGCAGGTGTTTCCTTCTATCGGAGTGACAGATGTCCGCCATGTCCAAACATCAAACCGCTGACTACAGACCTGCCAGCGATACGGGCAATCAGCTCCTTTCGGTCCGCGTGGGCGACCAGGAATTCGCCATGACGATCATGGCGATCCGCGAAATACGTGGCTGGATCAACTCCACCCCGCTGCCCCACGCCCCCCTTTATATCAAGGGCATGATCAATTTGCGCGGCACCGTTCTCGCCATTGTTGATCTCGCCCTGCGCCTGGGCTTGTCCAGCCGTGAGCCGACCGCGGCGTCGGTCGTCGTCGTGGTTGAGATGGGCGACAAGGCCGTAGGCCTGCTGGTGGATGCGGTGTCCGACATCATCACCGTCACGGATCAGATGCGACAGATCACGCCCGATACTGGCGATGCTGTCTCTCGCGCCTATGTCGAGAGCCTCATCATGCTCAATGACCGCATCATCGGCATTCTTTCCTTGCCCGCCGTCATCCCGCAGGAGCAGGTCATGGCGCTCGAATTGCAGGAGGCGTGACGCTCGGCGTCATTGTCAGGCGGCGAGACCGGCCAGCCAGTCTGTAGCGCGATCGTCGGCGCCGGACGGCAAGGCAGCGGCAGGGTCCCGCAGCCATTGCACCACGTCATGGGTGACAATCCCACCGGCGCGATCCCGGTGTAAAAGATGATAGCCGTCCGGATAGAAGGCGAAGACGCGCTCCCCTGGCCTGGCAGCCCGTTCCCGCCGCCAACAGGCCGCCATCGCCCGTTTCGGTACCAGCCGGTCCTTGCCGCCATACAGGAAGAGCGTCGGGGCACGGCGCCCGCCCGCAGTCTCCAGCGCCGTATCCATGAGGTCGGCAAGACCCTTAATGGAGCGGATGCTGGCGGAGGGACGCCCCAGGCTCGGATGCTGCATCCGCCGCAGCGCTTCCTGATTATCCGTCGGCTTGATGCCGAGCCGATCCGCACGCAGGCGGAGCCAGGGCACGGTCTTATGCGCCCACCACAGAGAGAGGCGATGCGCCGTTGCCATTTCGCGCCGCCCCCAAACGGCGGGAGCGCTGAGTACGAATCCCTCCACACCCAGTTTTCGGCGGCGTGACGCCAGCACCATCAGGATCGCGGCGCCCATGCTCTCGCCAGCCAGGAACAGTCGTGCCTCTGGAAAGCGCGCGCGAACCTCCGTCACCATTGCTTCGGCATCAGCCACCAGCCGGTCCGTGCCGTGCCACTGCCCACGGCCGGAGGCGGCCCCGAAGCCACGCTGATCCGGCGCGATGAGGGCGATCCCGGCCTTCTGGAAATGGATGGCCGGTGCCTCCCAGCCGTCCGCGCTGTCATTGATGCCGTGGAGCGCGAGGACCACGGTATGCGGGCGGCCCTCGGGCAGCCATTCCCGGTAGGGCAGGATCGCCCCATCCTCCATGACGAAGGCACCGCTGATCGCGCGTGGCCGCAGCGGCCGGCGCTGGCCCATGCCGAACCGGATGCCCGGCCACGACGCGGTGGAAGAGGATGGATGCGGGAGGAAGTCCTGAGCGTTCATCGTCCTCCCTGGCTATCATTCCCAGGCCGGGAGGCAAATGAAATTGCCATCAGATTGTCACATGCCCCCCATGCCGCCGCCTGCGCCGGACGCCGCCCGCCCGGCGCAGGCGGCCGTCAGCCCTCTTCCGGCAAATAAAGGCTGTGGCCTCTGGCCCGAAATTCCTGGCTTTTCTCGGCCAATCCGGCCAATCGCTCGGCATCGGCGCGCAGGTCCTGGCTGATGCGCATGGAGCAGAATTTCGGCCCGCACATGGAGCAGAAATGCGCGGTCTTATGAGCTTCCTTTGGCAAGGTCGCGTCATGGAAGGCACGCGCCGTATCGGGATCGAGCGAAAGGTTGAACTGATCCTCCCAGCGAAATTCGAAGCGCGCCCGGCTCACCGCATCATCCCGCAACCGCGCTGCCGGATGGCCTTTGGCGAGGTCCGCGGCGTGAGCCGCAATCCGGTAGGTAATGACGCCGGTCTTGACGTCGTCTCGGTCGGGCAGGCCGAGATGCTCTTTCGGGGTGACGTAGCAGAGCATGGCGGTGCCGAACCAGCCGATCATCGCGGCACCGATCGCCGAGGTAATGTGGTCGTAGCCGGCGGCAATATCGGTCGTCAGCGGCCCCAGCGTGTAGAAAGGCGCTTCCCCGCAGTCGCGCAGCTGCTTTTCCACGTTCACGCGGATCTTGTGCATGGGCACATGGCCGGGCCCTTCGATCATAACCTGGCAACCATGCACCCAGGCGATTTTGGTCAGCTCCCCCAGCGTCTCCAATTCCGCGAACTGTGCCGCATCATTGGCATCGGCGATGGAGCCGGGCCGCAGCCCGTCACCCAATGAGAAGGACACGTCGTAGCGACGCATGATTTGGCAGATATCGGCGAAATGTTCGTAGAGAAAGCTTTCACGATGATGCGCCAGGCACCAGCGCGCCATGATCGATCCGCCGCGCGAGACGATGCCAGTGACCCGGCCCGCCGTCAGCGGCACGTGATGCAGTCGGACGCCGGCATGGATGGTGAAATAATCCACTCCCTGCTCCGCCTGTTCGATCAGCGTGTCGCGGAAAACCTCCCAGCTCAGTTTTTCCGGTTCGCCACCCACCTTCTCCAGCGCCTGATAGATCGGCACCGTGCCAATGGGCACCGCGGCATTGCGCAGAATCCAGCCGCGGATGTTGTGAATATTCCGCCCCGTAGAGAGATCCATGACGGTGTCCGCGCCCCAGCGGGTGGCCCAGACCAGCTTCTCTACCTCCTCCGCGACTGAGGAAGTGACGGCCGAATTGCCGATATTGGCATTCACCTTGACCAGGAAATTCCGCCCAATAATGACGGGCTCGAGTTCCGGATGATTGATATTGGCGGGGATGATGGCGCGACCCGCCGCAATTTCGGCGCGCACGAAGTCGGGCGTGATGAAATCCGGAATGGCCGCACCGAAATCCTCTCCGTCCGCCCGACGCGCCGAAGCGCCCGGCACGGCCCGCGCACGTCCGAGATTTTCGCGATGGGCGACGAAGCGCATCTCCTGGGTGATGAGGCCGGCGCGCGCGTATTCGAGCTGGGTGACACGCTGCACGGCGCCGCCCACCCGCACCGCGTGCGCGGCCGGACAGGGGGAAACCAGATGGCGGCCCTCTGCGAAACCGTTATCCTCCGGCTTCACGCTGCGGGCTTCGGCTTCGGCGAAGCCCCGCGCCGCAATCCAGCCCTCCCGCAGACGTGGCAGCCCCTGGCCGAGGTCGATCGCGACCTCAGGATCGGTATAGGGGCCGGAGGTGTCGTAAACCCGCAGCGGCTCTTCCCGCGCCGAAGGGTCGAGCGCGATCTCACGGAAGGGCACGCGGATATCGGGAAAATCCTCAGGCGCCGAATGGCATTTTCTGGACCCGGCAATCGGGCCCGTGGTGACGGTGTGGGGAGTGGCGAGATCGTCTGGCATCGAAACACCTCCTCGCCGTGCGAGAAGATGGGCGGAAGAATGGTGACGCAGGGGCGCTCCCTCTTCCGTACCAGTCCCTCCGCCGGCATGATCCGGATCAGGTTCCCCGGCGCAGCCCTGGGAGGCTTTTGCCGGCAGGGTCACCGCGCTGCATCCATCCCGGATGGCCTAGCGGAATCTCAGCCCCTTGGCGGGGCCCCCCTTGGTAAGGACCAGCATTGCGAGCCTCGGCCTCTTATGTCAACCAGAAGCCCGCAGCACGGAAGCAAGGCCGATGAAGATCACCGCCATCACCGCCTGGGCGATTGACCTGCCGCTCAAGGAAGGCCGCTACAGCTGGTCCAACGGTAATTTTGTCGAGGTCTTCGACACGACCGTGGTCGCGGTCGAAACCGACGCCGGCATCACCGGCTATGCCGAATGCTGCCCCCTCGGCTCCGCCTATCTCCCGTCCTATGCCCGCGGCGTACGCGCGGGCCTCACCGAAATCGGACCCCGGCTGATCGGCCTCGATCCCACCAATCTTTGGGCGATCAACCGGGCGATGGACGC
>NZ_DATJJK010000063.1:0-11395 GCF_035492295.1 Acidisoma sp.
CGAAAGGTATCCCGCCTTCGCCGGCCGGATCGATGCGAGCCGAATCGGCGTGCTGGGCTTTTTCCTGGGCGGGACCGCCGCGCTGTCCCTGGCCGGCGGCGAGCTGGATGCGCAAGGCTACGCCAGCAGCTGCGATGACGGCAGAGCGGGGCCGGATTGCGCCTGGTACGCCAAGGCGGGTGTCGATCTCCATCGTGTGGACGCCGCCGCGCTCGCGGCCTCGCATCGGGATGCGCGTATCGGCCTTGCCGTCCTCGTCGACCCCGAGCTCAGCGGGAGCTTCACGGCGGCCAGCCTGGCGCGCCTGTCGATTCCCGTCGAGATCATCCATCTCGGTGACGCGGCACCGGGGGTGGAGGGCGCAAAGCTCGCCCAGGCCATTCCCGGCGCCCATTACGACGAACTGGCCGATGCGACGGCGTTCAGCGGCTTTGCCGAAGGCAAGCCGAAGGGCGCTGCCATCCTCCGCAGCGAGGGGGAAGAGGAAGCCTTGTGCCAGGACCGCGGCACAAGCTCGCGGGCGGAGATCCACGCGCGGCTCGCCGCGATGATCGATGCCGCCTTCGGATCGCGGTCGCAGAGCGGATTGTGACGGCCGGCGCTAGCGGAGGATCTCGATGCCGCCGTCGTCGCTAATTCGCGCGCGTTGCCCGGTGGTCAGCGCCGCCTGCTGATCGCCGGGCAGGACGACAACGGGGATCGAGCCGTAGTCCATCTCCCTCGCCACCACCACGCCGAGGCCCAAGATGGCATCGGGCACAGCTAGCACCAGGGCGGCGGGGGCGCGGCGGATGGCCATCAGCTCCAGCATGATGTAGCTGGAGGAGCTGGAGCCGATCATGCCGGGCAGGACCAGGATGCGCCCGGCGATCTCGCTGTTGTGGTCGGGATGGCGCGGATCGCTGATGCGTCCGGTCGTGGGGTCGACGCCGCCCCAGAAGCTGATGGGACGCGCGAGCTTCAGCACCATGCCTTCCGCGCTACCGGCGATCTGGGGCTGGCTTTGCAGGGTCATTGCCACAAGGATTCGTCCCGGGCCAGCCGGCCGGTCGCGGCCGAGGCGATGCAATCGGCCAGGCTGCCGTAGATCACCTCATAGCCCGTATTGGCTGGGGCGTAATGGGCGAACTTGCCGGAATTGGTCATGAGGACGCCGCCCTTGGCGGGGAGGATGGGTGCGACCACGACGCAGGTATCGGCCACGATGGTGATGCCGGCCTCGGCGAACTTGCCGAGACGGCCCTGCTCCTCCAACGCCCCCACGACATTGCGGCCGGTGCAGACGAAGAAGGGGATGTTCACTCGGCCCCCGGGCAGCAGCGCCTCCAGCGCATCGAATTCGGCGAGGGAGAAATGCGGGCTGCCCAGCGCCACCGCATCGATGCCCTGCCCCCGGGCCGTCGAGAGCCGGTCGCGGGCGGTTTGCAGCATCGCCGGCGTCAGGCGGATGACGCGGGCCGGCGCCTCGCCCCCACCTGCTGCCTCGACGCTGGGCGCTTCCGGCGTGCGTCCGGCGACATGGAAGAGCCCGACGGCGCCGCTGGAGGCGGCCGAGGCGGCGAGCGCCTTCAGGCAATCCTCGGAGATATCCGCGGGCAGGCCGTCGATGACGCCGATCTCGGTGCCAATCTCCATGCCGTACCAGCAGCCCAGCACGGGATAGAACACATCGGCGCGCTTCAGCCGGGCCGACAAGGCCGAGGTATCGACCCGCAGCGTGGCGCGCCGGTTCTCCGGCCGATGCAGCCCGTAGTAGGGCGCGCGGCCGGTAATGGCGCAGCAGATGTCGAGGAAATCGCCGTAGCGGTTGGTGCGCGCGCCCAGCACGGAATTGCAGAAGGCGACGGCGTTGCTCTCGCCCCAGGCGACATCGCTGCCCAGGGTGGGGCGATGGCCGGCGTGATAGGGCGAGCAGGTCCAGGTCTGCCAGCAGCCCATCGCCTCATAGGCCTGCATCAGCCGCAGGGCCATCTCATGGCGATGGGGATCGGCCTTCACCGTCCCGGGATGGATCAGGTCCAGGCCGCCGACATTGAGGGAAGCGGGGATGGCGGTCTTGGCGCCGCCGGCCACCAGCCGCTCGGCGAAATGGACGCCGCTGTCGCCGTGATAGAGGGCGCCGTCGATATGCGCCGAGGCAACGGGGATCAGCCGCGGCGCGCCCAGCAGGCGCCCCATCTCGGCCAGGATGCGCATGGCCATGGCCGCACCCGCGCCGCGGTCGCCGGCGGCAATGGCGCGTTCCGGCGCCGTGAGTTCGAGGCTCACGTCAAGATGTCCCGTGTTCGAGGCTCATGCCCGGCAATCTGCCATGATTTCGCGCGCCGCCACCAGCCCGAGATGCCGGCTGCCCCGACGAGGCGCTATTTCGTGGCGAAGCCCTTGCGCATGCGTTCCTCGAGGCTGCGGACCATGAGGCCCGAGGGGTAGCAGACAACGAAATAGAGGATCGCCGTCACGGTATAGACGGTGAAATATTGGAAATTCCGGGCCGCGATGATCTGGCCGGTGAACATCAGCTCCTGCACCGTGACGACGGAGCAGATGGCCGTATCCTTGAACAGCGAGATCAGATAATTGCCCAGGGTCGGCAAGACGACGCGCACGGCCTGAGGCAGCACGACCTTGCGGAAGGTCTTCCAGCGCGAGAGGCCGAGGCTGAGAGCCGCCTCTGTCTGTCCCTTGGGAATCGACAGGATGCCGCCGCGGAAGACCTCGCTCAGATAGGCCGAATAATGGATCGTCAACCCGGTGATCGCCGCGGTGATGGGATCCAGGAAGATGCCAGCGCTGGGCAGCACATAATAAATGTAGATCAGCTGCAGGATCAGCGGCGTGGCGCGGACGAACTCGACCAGGCCGTTGAAGGGCCAGCGAAGCGCACGGTTGTGGGAGAGGCGCGCGAGCGCGATGAATATCGCGCAGATCGTCGCCAGGATCATGGTGACCACCGTCAGGAAGATGGTGATCGTCAATCCCCTGAGGAAGACGCCCCAGTAATCGTGAATGACCGTAAAATCGAGGAGATTCACCTGTTGGTCCTCCGACTGCCCGCGGGATGAGCGGCGGGCGAGGCTATCACCTCAGAGGGGCGGGCGTGAGGCGAGGGGGTTCGCGAGAGGGGACGGGACGGCGTCCGCCCGCGGCCTTGCGGCCGCCGGCGGACGTCCCCGATCGATAGGCCGATCGCTATTGCAGCGGGAAGAAGAACAGGTTGCGATTGCTGAAACCGTACTTCTTCAGGATGGCCGAGACATTGCCATTGGCACGGACCTCGGACAGCCCCTGGGTATAGGCGGCACGCAGCGAGCAATCGTCTTTGCGCAGCCCGACCCGGACATAGCCATAACCGTATTTGAAGATCAGCTCATCGGGCACGGCGATGCCGGTGACCATCTCCATGGGTGCCGAGGGGTTGGCCTTCAGGAAGAGCACCACCTTGGTGTCGTCCTCGAGGATCGCACTGACCCGGCCCGTGGAGACGGCGCTGAATTCCTCGGCGTCGGTCTGGAAGGGCACGACATCGGCCCCGACGGTGCGCAGATATTCGTCGGCGGCGGAGCCGGCGATGGCGCCGATCTTCTTGCCCTTCAGCGCGTCGAAGGACGTGATGCCGTCCGGATTGCCCTTCTTCACCAACAGGGCCGGGCCGTACCAATAAGCCGGGCCGCTGAAGGAGATGACCTTCAGGCGGTCAGGCGTGATGTGGATGGCGGCGACGGCATCGATGCGCTTGGCGAGCAGCGCCGAGATGAGCTGCCCGAAGGGCATGATCTCGTATTTGATCTTGGTGACACCCATCCAGGCCAGCGCGGCCTCGTTGAGCTCGACCTCGAGGCCTTCGGCCTTCTGGGTATCGGGATTGATCGAGGTGAAGGGCGGGGAGGGCGAGATGCCGATGGTGATGCCGTCGGATACCGCCTTCTGATAGGACGGGTCGCCGCAATTATCGAACAGCGGCTGGGCTTCGTTCTTGAATTCCTGGGCGCGGGCGAGGCTCGTGCCGACCCCCAGAGCCAGGGCGACGACCGTCGCCCCGAGAATCAATGCGCGGCGAGTGGGGCTCGCGCTTGGCAGACCGAACATTAGGCTTCTCCTCCTTCGAAAATGGGGCTTCCCCCGGGACTTTTTCGTCGGCTGACCGCAGCGGGCGAGAAAACCCATCGGTGCCTGACTTCCTAGAAACGTTTCCAAGAAAGTGACATAGGGTTCGACGGGGAGTCAAGACGGCACAGCGATATAACGCCTATACATGGGAAATAAGGGCAGGGAGGCACCCGGTCGGTTGACTCGGTTCCGTCCCGGGCCTAACTTTTATCTGGAAACGTTTGCTGATTTGGGAGGGATCGTTGGACACGACCATCGACCGGATCGAGGCCTGGGCCTGCTCGCTGCCTTTGCCCACCCCGCTGCGCTTCGGCACCTTCGAAGTGCGCACGCGCGAATACGCGGCGGTGCGCGTCAGCACCAAAGGCGGCCTGGTCGCGGATTGCCTGGCCCAGACCCGCAAGGCGCCCGTCGATGTAGCGATACTGGATGTGCTGGCGCCCGCGCTGATCGGACGCGACGCGCTGGATACCGCGGCCCGTCTTGCCGATCTGGCGGGGACCCTGCGCGCGCTGGAGCGCGACGGCGTCTTCGGCCGCGGCGTCTCGCTGCTGGAGATGTGCCTGCAGGACCTGAAGGCCCAGGCGGCCGGGCTGCCCCTCTGGCGCTTGTATCGCGATAAAGCCGAGCCGCTCGATGTGCTGCTGGTCGAAGGCTATGAGATGGCCGGCGAGGATGACGAAAGCTTCGCCGCACGGCTCCAGGCGCGCCATGCGGAGGGCTATCGCATGATGAAGCTGGAGGCCGCGCATTACGAGACTCCGGCGCTGCTGGCGTCTCGGGTCGCCGCGATCCGCCGGCATGCCGGCAAGGATCTGCGTCTGGTGCTGGATTTCGCCTGGTCCTGGCCCAGCGTCGAGCATGGGCTGAAATGCGCCGCGCCGCTGCGCGATCTCGACATCGCTTGGCTCGAGGATCCCTTCCACCGTGATCGCGTGGCGGATTATGCCGCCGTCACGGCCGGCGCCGGAATTCCCATCGGCGCCGGCGATGAGACGACGCAGGCCCGGCAGATGCTTCGGCTGATCGAGGCTGACGCCCTTCATGTCGCCCGGGTCGATGCCACCACCCTCGGCGGCTTCGGGCCGGCGGAGGAAGTCGCGCGTGCCGCGGCCGCCCGCGGCATGCGGGTTTCCTTCCACGAGCGGCCGGAGGTGCATCAGCATCTGGCCTTCGGCCTGGGGCTTGCCGATCATGTCGAGGTCTTTCCCACCGACCGGCCCTTCGACTGCGCCCATATGCTGATCCTCGAGCCCGCCTTCGACCGGATCGGCAAAGGCCGGCTCTCCCCGCCGACGGCGCCGGGCACAGGCCTCAAGCTCGACGGCAAGGCGCTGGCGAAATCCGCGCGGCGCAGCGGACAGGTGACCCATGGTTGACGCTTCCCCCGTCGCGTTCGTCACCGGCGGCGCCAGCGGCATCGGCTGGGCGACGGCGCAGGAGTTCCTGCGGGCCGGCTATCGGGTCGTCATCGGCGATCTGAACCATGAACGGGTGGCTGGGCTGTCGCTGCCCGCCGAAATCAACGCGAAGCCTGAGGCCATCGCGCTCGACGTGTGCGATCAGGCCTCCGTCGACCAGGCCGTGGCCGAGGTGGTCCGCCGCCATGGCCGTATCGACATCCTGGTGAACAGCGCCGGCATCCAGCGCCATTCGCCGCTGGCGGATCTGGACTGGGCGGCCTGGAACGCCGTCATGGACGTCAATCTCAACGGCGCGTTGCGCTGCCTCACAACCGTCGGAAAGCAGATGCTCGCCCAGGGCAAGGGCTCGATCGTCAATATCGTCTCGGTGGCCGCCGAGCGCGGCGCCGCCGGCCGCGCCTCCTATGCCGCGGCCAAGGCGGCGCTGGTCTCGATTACCCGCACGGCCGCGGTGGAATGGGCGGCCAGGGGCGTGCGGGTCAACGCCGTGGGCCCCGGCTATGTCGCGACCGAGCTGGTCGAGAGTTTCGTCAAATCCGGCCGGCTCAATCTCCAGCCCGTGATGGACCGCACGCCGATGGGCCGCATGGCGACGCCGCAGGAGATCGCCAAGGTGATTCGCTTCCTCGCCTCCGACGATGCCGCCTATATCACCGGTCATGTCCTCTATGCCGATGGCGGGTTTCTCGCCGATTACGGCGTCCCCGCCGCACCGCCCAAACAGGCCTAGGGCCAGCAAGGTTCCTCATGGATCGCCCCCTGCAATCCGCCGTGCCGGCGCTCACCATCCGCGAGATCGAGGTCATCGGCATCCGGGTGCCGTTGCCCAAGACCTACCGCGGCAGCTACTACCAGATGACCCATCGCTCCACGGTCCTCTGCCGGCTGCATACGGAGGAAGGAATCATCGGCGAGGCCTGGGCCGGCGACGAGGACGAATCCCTCGCCACCATCTGCGCCATCATCCGCGACGAGATCGCCCCGCACCTGCAGGGGCTGGACGCGCTCCGGGTCGAGCAGTGCTGGGAAGCGGCGCGGCCGGCCACCTTCAACATCCTGCGGGACCGGCGGCTGGGGCTGGTCGCCTGCGCCGCCGTCGACACGGCGATCTGGGATGCCGTCGGCAAGGCGCTGGGTCAGCCGCTCTGGAAGCTCTGGGGCGGCTATCGCAGCGAACTTCCCATGATCTCCATCGGCGGCTATTACGGCGACCTCGAGATCGCCGCCGAGATCGAAGAGCTTCAGGGGATGGGCCTGGCGGGGATCAAGTTCAAGGTCGGGGGTCGCACGCCGGAGGAGGACGCCAAGCGCGTGCTCCAAGCCCGCGCGGCAGCAGGGCCCGATTTCACGATCTGCGTCGACGCCAACCAGGGCTGGCCGGTGGAGGATGCGATCCGCTTCGTGGGGCTGGCGGAGAAGGCCGATATCTATTGGTTCGAGGAGCCCTGCCGCTGGGACAACGACCGGCTGGCGATGCGCGATGTGCGCCTCAAGACGGGGATCCGCGTCTGCGCGGGACAGACGGAGTTCTCGGCCGGGGGCTGCCGCGATCTGATGATCGCCGGCGCCATCGACGTGTGCAATTTCGATGCCTCCTGGTCGGGCGGCCCGACCGAATGGCGCCGGGCCGCGTCGCTGGCCGCGATCTTCGGGGTGCGCATGGGCCATCACGAGGAGCCGCAGGTCGCCTCCCATCTGTTGGCATCGATTCCCCACGGCACTTTCGTCGAATGCTTCCACCCGAACCGGGACCCGATCTGGTGGAATCTACCGGCCAACCGGCCGAAGCTCAGGGATGGTATCCTGCAGCTCTCGAATCGGCCGGGACTGGGCTGGGAGATCGACGAAGCCTTCCTGAAGTGCTACCGGCTGGCGGTGTGAGGCGCTGACAAAGGAGACTCGAAACGGGTCGATGAAAGCGGCAGGGCGCAACAGCGGCGGCGCCGGCGCGCGGGCAGGCATCCGCCAGGTCGCGGAGCAGGCGGGAGTCGCCATCTCCTCGGTCTCGCGCGTGCTCTCCAATCACCCCGATGTCAGCGACACCATGCGGATGCGGGTGCGCGAGGCGGTCGCCCAGCTCAACTACGAGCCCGATATTCTGGCGCAGAGTCTGCGGCGCGGCTCGACCTGGACCATCGGCTTCGTCATCTCCAATATTGCCAATCCGCTCTTCGCGGAGATCGCCATCGGCGCCGACCTGGCCCTGCAGAAGGCCGGCTATTCCGTGCTGATCGCCAATTCCCTGGGCGCGCCCGAGCGGGATGTGAGCCAGATCGGCCTGTTGAAGCAGCGCCGCGTGGATGGGCTGATCCTCTCGCTCTCCGACGAGGAGGACCCGACGACGGCCGCGGCGCTGAAGCGCCTGGACAAGCCCTTCGTCCTGCTCGACCGGGTGGTGCGCGGGCTCAAGACGGCGAATTCCGTCCTCTCCGATCATGCCGGCGGCGTCAGGGCGGCCGTCGCCCATCTCGCGGGGCTCGGCCACCGCCATATCGGCTTCATCGGGGGCTCGCCGCGGGTCCGGCCCTCGCGGGAGCGGGTCGCCGCCCTGCAGGAGGCCTGCCGCCTCCATGGCATCACGGCCTCGGCCGTCTGCGGCAGCTACACCTCGGCGTATGGCGAGGCGGCCGCCGCGGAGCTGCTCGATGGCGCAGCTGCGGCGCCGCCGACGGCCCTGATCGCCGGCAGCAATCAGATCCTGGTCGGGGTGTTGAAGACCTTGCGCCGGCGGCAGCTCGAGGTGCCGCGCGACATCTCGCTCGTCACCTGCGACGACCTGCCTTTGTCGGAATTCCTCTTCGTCGAGCTGGCCACGATCTATCGCGACATCCCGAAGCTGGGCACCACGGCGGCCGAGCTTCTCATGGCGGCCCTCCATGGCGAGCCGCCGCGGGAGATCATGCTGCCGGTCGAATTCCGCCCCGGCGCCAGTTGCGCCCTGCCGCGCCCGGCCCTTTAGGTGCAGACGCCCTTGTAGATCAGCGTGCCGGCGGTGGCGTTGGTCTCGTCGGCGGTGCGGCTCACGATCTTGTAGCCGTTGGGGCAGAGGTGATTGTCCGCCACATATTGGGCGAGCCAGGTCAGCCGCTGGGTCTCGGCCTGCTTGTCGTCCTTGAGGAAGAGCTGGCCGTACTGCGAGGTGTACGTAAAGCCGGAGCCGCTGGACGAGAAATTCGTCAGCGCCCGCTTGTCGACGGTCGAGCAGGCGGCCAGGGCGAGAAGGGCGATCAGGGCAAGGCGCTTCGACATCCCTGATTCAGTGCCTCAACTCGCGGTTGTTCGTCAAGACCGCCAGTCACTTCGTCATCCCGGCGAGCCCAGTGATGCCGATGTGAAGCCTCACTCTCTGACGGCCAGGAAATAATGGCCACCGGCGCGCCTTAACCGGCGGCCAGGGACCGTCGCCTACTATTCCGTCGAGAGCCGTGTTGCAGCCGGCAAGTCTCGCTCCCTATTCTGTCGTCCGGCCTAGACGTTGAACCGGAAGTGGAAGATGTCGCCGTCCTGGACGACATATTCCTTGCCCTCGGCCCGCATCTTGCCGGCTTCCTTGGCGCCCTGCTCGCCGCCGCAGGCGATGAAATCATCATAGGCGATGGTCTCGCCGCGGATGAAGCCGCGCTCGAAATCCGTATGGATGACGCCGGCCGCCTCGGGCGCGCGGGCGCCGCGGTGGACGGTCCAGGCCCGGGCCTCCTTCGGCCCCACGGTGAAGAAGGTGACGAGGTCGAGGAGCTTGTAGCCCGCATGGATGACCCGGTCGAGGCCGGGTTCTTCGAGGCCCAGGGTCTCGAGGTATTCGCGCTTCTCCTCCGCGCCGGTGAGCTGGGCCACCTCCGCCTCGATGGCCGCCGAGATGACGACGACGGCCGCCCCTTCCTGGGCAGCGCGCTCGGCGACCTTCTTCGACCATTCATTGCCGGTGGCTGCGGCGGATTCCTCGACATTGCAGACATAGAGCACGGGCTTGGCGGTCAGGAGCTGGAGCTGGCGAAAGACCTCGCGATCTTCCGCCGCGATCTTGGCGCGGCGCGCGGGGCGGCCGGCGCGCAGCTCGACGAGGGCGGCTTCCATCACCCCGAGGAGAGTCTTGGCCTCCTTGTCGCCGCCCTTGGCCTTCTTGGCCGTGGCATCGAGGCGGCGCTCCAGACTGTCGAGATCGGCCAGCATCAGCTCGGTCTCCACCGTCTCGGCGTCGCGCACCGGGTCGATGCTGCCTTCGACATGGGTGATGTCGTTATCTTCGAAGCAGCGCACGACATGGACGATGGCATCGACCTCGCGGATGTTCGCGAGAAACTGGTTGCCGAGCCCCTCGCCCTTGGAGGCGCCGCGCACCAGGCCGGCGATATCGACGAATTCCAGGCTGGTGGGCACGGTTTTCACCGATTTGCCGATCACCGCCAGCGTGTCCAACCGCTTGTCGGGCACCGCGACGCGGCCGACATTCGGCTCGATTGTACAAAAAGGATAATTCGCGGCCTGTGCGGCCACGGTGGCGGTGAGCGCGTTGAACAGGGTGGATTTGCCGACATTCGGCAGGCCGACGATACCGCAGTTAAAGCCCATTTTTCTGGTCCCCTGTACGCAGAGCGATTTTGGTCATGAAATCTTCCGGCTTGCCGCCGGCGAGCAGGCCGGCCTCGTCGGCCACCGCATCCAGGCAGGGCAGCAGCCACTCCAGGTCGGCCTTGGAGAAGTCACCCAGCACGTGGCCGGTGACGCGGTCTTTGTGGCCGGGATGGCCGATGCCCAGGCGCACCCGCCAGTAATCGGGTGTGCCGAGGCGCTGATCGGTGCTGCGCAGCCCGTTATGGCCAGCCGCCCCGCCGCCGCGCTTTACCCGGATCTTGCCCGGGGCGAGGTCGAGCTCGTCATGGAACAACGTGATGGCGGCGGGCGGAATTTTATAGAACGCCGAAGCCGCTTGCACCGCCTCTCCGGAGACGTTCATGTAGGTCATCGGTTTCAGCAGAAGAATTCTGTGGCCGGCGATCTGGCCTTCGGCGGCGACACCTTTAAAGCGCTGCCGCCACGGCGAGAAGCCATGGCGGCGCGCGATCACATCAACGGCCATGAAGCCGATATTGTGGCGCTGCCGCGCCATGCCTGGCTCCGGGTTACCAAGCCCGACCCATAACAACATGGCGCGGCGACGGGGTTATTTCTTCTTCGGCGCGGCCTTGCCCTTGGCGGGGGCGGCAGCAGCAGCCGCGGCCGCGGCAGCATCTTCGGCCTGCGCCTCAGCCGAGACGGTCGGCGGGGCGACGGTGGCGATGACGAAGTCGCGGTCGAGAATGGTGGGACGGGCGTCGCCGGTGCCTTTGAGGTCGGTCCAACGGATGTTGTCGTTGATGTCCAGGGCGCCGAGATCGGCCTCGAACTTCTCCGGAATGTTGTCCGGGTCGCAGGCGACTTCAACGGTGTGGCGCACGACGTTCAGCACGCCGCCGCGCTTGATGCCGGGCGAGGTTGTGTCGTTGAGGAACACCACGGCGACGGACACGCGCACGCGTTCACCGGCGGCGAGGCGCTGGAAGTCGACATGCTCCGGCTGGTCGGTGACCGGGTGAAACTGCACGTCGCGCATCAGAGCGCGGGTCTTCTGACCGTCAACCTGAATTTCATAAAGACGCGAACGCCAGCCGCCGCGCTTCAGCTCGCGCATGACAATGCGCGGGTCGAGGGCGATCAAAGAAGGTTCCTGCTTGGCGCCATAGACTACCGCAGGCACTTTGCCCGCACGCCTCGTCGCCCGCGCCACCCCCTTGCCGGCACGCGAACGCGACTCAGCTTCGATGAGTTCGAAATTGGCCATGTTTACGCTCCTATAAATGACAAAAGCCGGCCTCCAGGGGTGCCGG
>NZ_DATJJK010000064.1:0-4826 GCF_035492295.1 Acidisoma sp.
TCGTTGCTATCTACGCCTTAGCGACGACACCCGTGCTGCGTGGCGCGGACCAGCCTCCGACCTTGGCACCGCAGCGCAGCTCGTCGATCGACGGATTGCGCGGCGTTCTCGCGCTCAGCGTGGTCTTCTATCATGGCTATCTCTGGCAAGGCCTGCTGCGGGACGGCGTGTGGCAGGTACCGGCTTCGCGGATTTTCGCGCATCTCGGCCCAGGCGCCGTCGCGGTCTTCTTCATGATCACCGGCTACCTGTTCTGGGGCAAGATGCTGCGCGAGCGGGGGCGCCCCGATTGGCTGGTGCTCTATGTCGGGCGGCTCTTCCGCATCGGTCCGGTCTATCTGCTCGCGATCGCGCTGATGCTGCTGTCGGTCGGTTTTCGCACGCATTGGACGTTGCAGGGCGGACTCGGCCATCTGCTGCACGCGGTCGCGGTCTGGCTGCCTTTGGGCGCCCAGGCCGGCATGCCGAACGTCAATGGTCTCTCACGCACCTTCCTGCTGACGGCGGGCGTGACCTGGAGCCTGCGCTACGAGTGGTTCTTCTATCTGGCGCTGCTCGGCCTCGCGGTGATGGCGCGAGGCGGCCGAGCGCGCGCGGTCGGCATGCTGGCCGTTGCCCTCGCTCTGACGTTCGCCTGGGCGCTGCTCCACCCCGATACGGGGAGCGCACTGCCGCCCCTGCCGATCGCCTGTGCGCTGTTTCTATGCGGCATGCTGGCCGCTTCGCTGCCGCCTCTACCCCGGGCCGCGGGCCGCGACGGCTGGCTTTCGCTGGCGGTCATGGCACTCGTCGCCGCTTCCTTCGCTGCTCCTGCGGCCTTCTCACCGCTCTCGGTCGCCTGCCTGGGTCTGGCCTTCTACGCCATCGCCTCCGGCTGCACGGTCTTCGGCTTTCTCGGCACCCGCCCGGCGCGCCGCCTCGGCGATGTCAGCTATCCTCTCTATTTGCTGCACGGCCTGGTCCTGTCGACGCTCGCGCTGCTGCCCATGCCGCTGGCGAAACCGGCTTTCTGGGCGGTGTTGCTGGGGGCGGCGATTCTTGCCGTGCTGCTGGCGACTGCCGCCCATGTGCTGGTGGAGCGCCCGGGCAGCGAACTCGGCCGGCGTGTTGCCCGCACGGTTACCGCCTCGGCTCGAGGCCGCGTCCTCGCCGGGCGCCCGGATTAGCCGCCTCTACCCGGCGAGGGCGGCGGCGTAGCGGCGGATCGCCTCTTCCCAGCCGAAATAAAGCGCGTCCGCCGTCAACTCATGCCCGATGGAAGCTTCGGCCAGGCCCGGTAGGGCGGCGACGAGCGCGGGCAGGTTGTCGAGATTGAGATCGTGGCCGACATTGACGGTGAGGCCCACGGCCTGCGCGGCTTCGTTCGTCTTCGCGCAGGCGGCGAGGATGCCGGCGTGCGTTCCCTCGCGAAAGGCATGGGCGTAGCCGCCGGTATAGATCTCGATCCCGGCCGCCCCGGCGCCCACCGCGCGCTGCACGATGGCGGGATCAGGATCGACGAACAGGATCCCCCGCGCGCCCTGGGCACGGAGGGCGGCGAGGGCCGGTCGCACCAGTGCCGTCTGATCTTCGGTGAGCTTCCAGCCCTCATCCGAGGTGAAGGCGCCCGGCGCATCAGGCACCAGCGTCACCTGCTCGGGCCGGATTTCACCGACGAGTTCCATGAAGCGCGGATCGGGATAGCCTTCGATGTTGAATTCGAAGCCAGGGCGCCAGGGCCGCATCAGCCGGTCCAGCATGACAACGTCCGAGCGGCGGATGTGCCGTTCGTCCGGCCGGGGATGGACGGTGAGCCCGGCCGCCCCCGCTGCATGCGCCAAGCGCGCGAAGCGCTCGACATCCGGGACGCCGGTGTGGCGGGAATTCCTGAGGAGCGCGATCTTGTTCAGATTGACGCTGAGCTTCGCCATCGGGGCCTCCAAGCGGGTGGGATGTGCTGTTCTATTCGCGGCGGAAAGTGACGACGAGCACATCCCGGAAGGCAGGGGCGGCCGGGTCGAGCGGTCGCACCGGAGTCACGCCGTGATAGACCCGGCTGTCATCCACCAGGGCGGCATCGAGCGGCTCGGCCAGGGTGAAACGGGACATCAGCTGTTTTTCCAGATTGGTGATGCTGGTCTCGCCCTCGGCCACGTTCTCCCGCCGCACGAGAAGCACCAGCACCCAGTCCACGCCGTCCCGGTGCAGGCCTTCCGGCGTCGGCTGGCCGAGCGCATCGGGCTGCGCCTCGATCCGGAACTGGTGTATCTCCACATGCCAGCGCCGGGGTCTGAGGTCTGGCGCGGTGAGGTCAGTGAAGAGGCGGTTGCAGACACGGAGTATGGCATGCAGCGCCGGGTGTTCGGCCGTCGCATCCGTCACCGGTTCGAACCAACGCTCGATTCCGCCGTTCAGCGCATTGTAGTCCCGGCTCTGGTAATGCGGCTGATGCGGTTTGCGGGTGACGCCCGCCGCATCCGCCGCAAAGGCCGCGAAGCGCCGGCGGCGATAGCGCCCCCCATCGGCCATGAAACGGTCAAGGCCGAGATCATTCCAGCTTCCGGCGAAGCTGGACCAGCCAGTCAGGCCTTCCGCCGCCAGGATCGGGCCCATCTCGGCCGCGCGGACCTGCGCGAAGCCGCTTTCGTCCAGGCTTGCGGCGATGGCGGCCAGAGCCGTCTGTTTCCTCTCCATCGCGGGCGTCCCTCTCATGCGTGGCGCTTGCTTTGTACACCAGCGCGGACGGGCTAGGTGGAGGGCAAGTCGCAGGGGAATCATGTGCATGACGCAGCCGCCGATGGGCATCACGATGGGCGATCCGGCAGGAATCGGCCCGGAAATCGTGGTCAAGCTCTTCGCCGAAGGCCCGCCCGCCCCGGCCGTGGTTTTCGGCGACGTTCTCCTTCTCCGCCGTGCGGCAGGCATCCTCGGCGCGCCCGTCGAGGTTGTTGAGATCGAGAGCGCGCGCGCGGCGCGCGGTGGCGCGGGGCGGATCGAAGTCATCCCCGTCAGCCGCCTGCCGGAGGACCTGCTCTTCGGCCGGGTAGATGCCCAAGCGGGGCAAGCGGCCTTCGACTATATCAACCGCGCGATCGACGCCGTGCAGGCGGGCACCATTTCGGCAATCGTGACCGCGCCGATTTCCAAACAGGCGATGCACGAGGCTGGGATCGATTATCCGGGCCATACCGAAATCCTGGCCGAGCGCGCCGGCACCCGCGATTACGCCATGATGCTGGCGAACCGGGAATTGCGGGTGCTGCTCGTCAGCATCCATGTGCCGCTTTCCGAGGCGGTCGCCATGGTCACGCAGGAGAACGAACTGCGGGCCATTCGCCTTGCCCACCGGGCCGGGCTGCAATTCGGCATAGCGCAGCCGCGTGTGGGCGTTGCCGGGCTCAACCCGCATGCCGGAGAGGGTGGCATGTTCGGCCATGAGGATGATGCGATCATCGCGCCCGCCGTGGCCCGCGCGCACGCCGAGGGGATCGCGGTGGTGGGCCCGCTGTCGGGCGACACCATCTTCATGCGCGCGCGGCAGGGGGAGTTCGATGTCGTGGTGGCGCAGTACCACGATCAGGGGCTGATTCCGGTGAAGTATCTCGGCCTCGACGAGGGCGTGAACATCACGGTCGGGCTGCCCTTCATCCGCACCAGCGTGGACCACGGCACCGCCTTCGAGATTGCCGGTAAGGGCAGCGCGAGTGCCGCCAGTCTGCGCGCTGCCTGCGAACAGGCCGCCTTGATGCTGAAGGGCTAGGGCGCCCAGCCGAAATAGGGGAAGGACCAGCCGAGCGCCTGCAGGATGAGATCGTTCATGGCGGGCGCGAGGGTAGAGGGCCAGTCGCCCGTGATACCCAGGCGGAGGAAGGCGCCGTCCTGCGCCTGTCCGGCGCGGCGCCCGCCGGTTGCTTTCTCAAAGCGGGTCTGCTCGACGCAGTACGCCACGATCCCTGGATCGTCCGGCAGGCCGAGGAAGCGGAACAGCAGGGCGAGCGTCTCCTCCGGCGCCCGGCGCAGTGCCTCATAGGTCACGGTGCGGCAGATATCGGGGTGCTCCTGCTCATGCGCAATCGCAATGCGCGCGCCTTCGACCATGGGCGGCAAAGCGCCACGGATGAAGGCGAGCTTCGCTGCTTCCGCATCCTCCCCCGCCTTGCCCTGGTAGAAGAAATGCCAGGCGGAGGTCAGCACATCGCGCGGATCCCGCGCGATGATGATGAACTTCGCCTGCGGAAACAGGGCCGAGAGCTGCGGGATAAAGAAAAGATTTTCCGGCGTCTTCTCGCCATAGGCGAGATAGTTCTGGCCGGCCGCTTGCCGGCGGAAAGCGAGCAGGATCATGCTGGCCGCGAGGAAATGCCGCTCCTCCGCGCCCGGCAGGGGATAGCCGGCCAGATGGGCGAAGACCGCGCGGTTCTTCTCCGAGAGGTCTTTTTTCCAGCGGCCAAGATAGTCGTCCAGCAACGGATAGAGCAATTTGGCGAAAAGCCCTTCGCCTTGGCAGCTGGCTTGCGGATGCACATCCAGCATCTGCTGCAACCACGTGGTGCCGGAGCGGGGTGCCCCGCCCAGGAAGAAGATCTGCCGGCTGGCAATCTTCCGCAGCGCTTCTGCGGTCTCCGTCCAATCTTCCATCAGGATCGGCCGGACAAGCCGGGCACGCGGCGGATGGCGGCGATGACCTGGCGCGCGGTGATGGCGCGCGAGCATTCGAACATGCGCGGCGTATCCTTATGGCGCGGACACCAGAGGAAATCCGCCCGATCCTGATTGTCGAAATCCGTCGTGTCATCATTCCAGCAGCTATTGCAGACATGCCAGTTGATGACGCGATAGGGCGTGTG
>NZ_DATJJK010000065.1:0-24090 GCF_035492295.1 Acidisoma sp.
GATAATGCCGTGGTCGTAGAGATATTCGGAGCGCTGGAAACCGTCCGGCAGCTTCTCGCGCACCGTCTGTTCGATGACCCGGGCGCCGGCGAAGCCGATCAGCGCGCCGGGTTCGGCGATCTGGATGTCGCCCAGCATGGCGAAGCTCGCGGTAACGCCGCCCGTGGTCGGGTCGGTCAGCACGACGATATAGGGCAGGCCCGCCTCCTTCACCATCTGCGCCGCGATGGTGGTGCGGGGCATCTGCATGAGGCTGATCGCCCCCTCCATCATGCGCGCGCCGCCGGAGGAGGTGTAGATGATGAGCGGCGCCTTCTGCATCACGGCGAGGCGCGCGGCGGCTACGATTCCCTCGCCGACGGCCGCCCCCATGGAACCGCCGAGGAAGGAGAAGTCCATCGCGGCGACCACCGATTTCTGGCCGCCGATTTCGCCGTGCCCGACCAGGATCGCGTCATCCAGCTTGGTCTTGTCCCGCGCATCCTTCAGCTTGTCCGTGTAGCGCTTCTGGTCGCGGAAGCGCAGCGGGTCCTGCGGCACGCGCGGCGTCTCGATCAGGGTGAAGTGGCCCTCGTCGAAGGTCCAGGTCAGGCGCTCGCGGGCGGATGCCCGCATGTGATTGCCGCAATGGGGGCAGACCTTGAGATTGGCATCCAGATCGCGCTGAAAGATCATCTGCTGGCACGCCGGGCACTGGTGCCACAGGTTCTCGGGCACATCCTTGCGGCCGAGCAGGGTACGAATCTTGGGGCGGACGAATTCGGTGAGCCAGCTCATCTGCAGTCTCTCAACTCAATAACGGGAAGGTGCTGGAGTCAGGCGGCCACGCGGACGCCGCGCACGGCTGCTGCCAAGGCGCGAACCTGATCCAGCACGATCTCGACCGTGCCGGGCCGGGGGCGCCCGTCCTCGTCCAGATTCCGGGCGAGGGTGTCGATCAGGGCGGAGGCGACGACCGCGGCATCCGCAATCCTGGTCGCTTCCGCCGCCTGTTCCGGCGTGCGAACGCCGAAGCCGATGGCAATCGGCAGGTCGCTGAACTTCCGCACGCGGGGAATCGCCGAGGACAAATCGGCGGAGGTCGCGCTGCGCGTGCCGGTAATGCCGGCGATGCTCACGTAATAGATGAAGCCGGAGCTGCCCTCCAGAACATAGGGCAGGCGCGTCTCGTCCGTCGTGGGGGCAACCAGGCGGATGATGTCGAGCCCGCTTGCCACGGCGTGGGGGGCGAGGAGTTCGGCCTCCTCGGGTGGCAGGTCGACCGCGATCAGCCCGTCTACCCCGGCCGCCGCAGCGTCCTGGCAGAAGATCTCAGGACCGTAGGCGACGATCGGGTTGAGATAGCCCATGAGGATGATTGGCGTGTGATCGTCCGTCTCGCGGAAGCGGCGCGCCATGGCGAGCGTGCCCTTCAGCGTGGCGCCGGCCTTCAGGCCGCGCTGGCCGGCGAGCTGGATGATCGGGCCATCGGCCATCGGATCGGTGAAGGGCATGCCGATTTCGATGAGGTCGGCGCCGGCCGCCGGCATGCCCGCGAGAATCGCCTGGCTGGTCTCAAGGTCGGGGTCGAAGGCTTCAAGGAATGGAATGAGCGCGCCGCGCCCTTCCTTCTTCAGCTTCGCGAAACGTGCGGCGATGCGGCTCAAAGGTCATCCCCCGTATGGGCGGCAACCGTGAAGATGTCCTTGTCGCCACGGCCGCTGAGGTTGACGAGGATGATCTGGTCGGGGCCGAGCGTCGGCGCGAGCTTGGCAACATGGGCCAGGGCATGGGCGCTTTCCAGCGCCGGGATGATGCCTTCGACACGGCAGCAGAGTTGGAAGGCTTCCAGCGCCTCGTCATCATTGATCGGCACGTATTCGACGCGGCCGTTCTCGAAGAGGAAGGAGTGCTCGGGCCCGAGACCCGGATAGTCCAGCCCGGCGCTGATCGAATGCGCTTCCTGAATCTGCCCGTCCGCATCCTGCAGCAGATAAGTCATGTTGCCGTGGAGCACGCCGGGGCGGCCGCGCGCGAGGCTTGCCGCGGTCTTGTCCGTGTCGATGCCGTGACCGCCGGCCTCGACGCCGATGAGGCGCACCGCTTCGTCGAGGAAGGGATGGAACAGGCCGATGGCATTGGAACCCCCGCCGACGCAGGCGATGGCGACGTCCGGCAGGCGGCCTTCGGCCTCCATCAGCTGGGCCCGCGCCTCGTTGCCGATGACGCACTGAAAATCGCGCACCATGGCGGGAAAGGGATGGGGGCCCGCGGCGGTGCCGATGAGGTAGTAAGTGTCGTCCACATTGGCCACCCAGTCGCGCAGCGCCTCGTTCATGGCGTCCTTCAGCGTGCCGGCCCCGGCCGCGACCGGCCGAACCTCGGCGCCGAGAAGCTTCATGCGGAAGACATTGGGCTTCTGCCGCTCGACATCGGTCGAACCCATATAGACGGTGCAGGGCAGACCGAAGAGGGCGCAGACGGTGGCGGTCGCCACCCCATGCTGGCCGGCGCCGGTCTCGGCGATGATGCGGGTCTTGCCCATGCGGCGCGCGAGCAGGATCTGGCCCATGCAGGCATTGATCTTGTGCGCGCCCGTATGGTTCAGGTCCTCGCGCTTCAGGTAGATTTTGGCGCCGCCAAAATGCTTGGTCAGGCGCTCCGCGAACCAGAGGGCGCTGGGCCGGCCGACATAGTTCTTGAGATAGCCGGCGAGTTCCGCGTGGAAATCCTCGTCGTCGCGGGCGTTGAGATAGGCCGCCTCGACCTCGCGAATGACCGGCATCAGCGTTTCAGCGACATAGCGGCCGCCGAACTTGCCGAAATGACCCCGATCATCGGGAAAATTGCGCAGGCTGTTCTGGCCGCCGGCCAGATCTGGAGAGAAATGCTTGTTCACGGGACCCCCTGATGGGAGCTCTCATACTCCCCTGCCGTGCCGCCCGAAAGGGTCAGGCCCGGCATACGTGACGCTCTGATGAAATCCTTGATACGCGCGGGGTCCTTGACCCCCGGCGCGCTTTCGACGCCGGAGGAGACATCGACCGCCTGCGCGCCGGAGGCCGCGATCGCTTCCGCGACATTGTCGGGCGTCAGCCCCCCGGCCAGCAGCCAGGGCAGAACCGGGCTCCAGCCCGCGAGCAGAGACCAGTCAAGCGCGGTCGCATTGCCGCCCGGGCGATTGGCACCGGCCGGCGGCTTGCTTTCGATCATCAGCGCGTCCAGCCCGTCTCCGGCGGCCTCGGCCGCGGCCAGTTCCGCACGGGCAGACACGCCACGGGCGAGCCAGACCGGGCGGCCGAAGCGGGCGCGGATTTCCCGCGCCCGTTCAGGCGTGTCGTAGATCTGGAAAATATCTAGGGGCATCGTTTCAAGCACCGCAGCGATCTGGTCGAGTTCGGGCTTCACAAAGAGGCCGACAGCCGGCGGCCCGTCCGGGCGCCGGGCACGAATAGCGGCGGCCTGGCTGCCCGTGACGAAGCGCGGGGAGGGTGGGAAGAAGACGAAGCCCACGTAATCCGCCCCGGCATCCACAGCGGTTTCATAAGCGGCCGGACTGTTCAGGCCACAGATTTTGACCTTCATGCGGCCTGTCCTCTCGCCAGATCGCTCGCGATGGCGGCCGCGGCGGCGGCCGGATCGGCCGCTCCCGTGATGGGTCGCCCAATCACGAGCCAATCCGCCCCGGCACTGATCGCCTCGCGCGGGGTGAGCGTGCGGGCCTGATCAGCAGCGGCCGCGCCCACCGGGCGGATCCCAGGGACGACGAGCAGCGGCTCGGGCCCGATCTCTGCACGGAGCATGGCCACTTCCTGCGGGCTGCAGACGAGGCCATCGGCCCCCGCGCGAAGGGCCAGTTTCGCCAGCCGCAGCACCTGTGCGGCGGGACTGTCCGCGACGCCGGTCTCCGTCAGCGCCTCGGCCGAAAGGCTGGTAAGCACGGTCACGGCGAGCAGCTTCGGGCGCGCGGTACCGGCCTTTTCTGCGGCGATGCGGGCGGCGGCGATCATCGCCGAGCCGCCCGAGGCATGCAGCGTCAGCATCGCGGCGCCGAGCGGCAGAACCGCGGTCACGCCGCCAGCGACGGTGTTCGGAATGTCGTGCAGCTTAAGGTCGAGGAACACGGGCTGGTCTGTCACCGCCCGCACGCCCGCTTGGCCGTGGGCGAGGTAGAAGGCAAGGCCGAGCTTCAGCAGGCCGACATGCGGCGTGAGGCTCCGCGCCCAGGTCTGAGCCGTCACGAGATCGGTCGTGTCGACGGCTGCGATGATCGGATTCTGCGGTCGGGTCATGGCGCGTCAGTCTTTGACGGACAGCGAGGCGGGCGCCGCTGTCGGCTGCAGGCTGCGCGCCGTGGCTGCTGCCGGCGGCACGAAGGGCGGCTGCCGGCGGGCCTCGGCCTGGGTCAGCTGCGCTTGAAGGCGCCGCACCTCTGCCTCTGCCCGGCGCGCGCGGCGGCCAAGGCCGAGATGGTCCAGCCAGACGATTCCGGCGCCGAGCAGGAAGGCCACGGCCATGGCCACGAGCACCGCGACCGAGAGCGGCAACACGACCGAGTAATCGGTCGGCCAGAAGCCGAGGGTCACCGATTCCCGGTTCGAAAGACCGAAGACGATGAGGATGAGGACGAGGATGAGGGCGGGGATGAGACGCAGCATGGCGACAGCTTAGGGGATCCGGACTGAATGGTGAACTCCGCGCCGGACCTGCTGGTCACGCGCGCACAGTCAGATGTGGCGCTGCCGCCATCGCGCGGCAACCGCCCCAACCCCAATCGTCGGAGGCGTGGCCAGCGCGATCCTGTCAACCGGCCCGTCGCCGCCAAACCTATCGGCTATCGCTTGCGCAACCATGGGGCGAGCCTACGACGCTCCGAGGCCGCCAGGCCACGACAAAACGAGGTGTCAGCCCCGATGATCCGGTGATGGAGGGCCAGACGGCCGGGGCTGCGGCTAGCCGCCGGATTTGCCCGGGCCCTTGTTCACGCGGCCGCGGAGTTCCTTGCCCGCCTTGAAGAAGGGCACAGCCTTCTCGTCCACTGCGACGGCCTCGCCCGTGCGGGGGTTGCGGCCGGTACGGGCGATGCGCTGCTTGACCGTGAAGGCGCCGAAGCCGCGCAGCTCCACGCGCTCTCCGCGGGCAAGGGCCTCGCTGATCTGGTCGAAGATGGTGGCGACGATGGTTTCCACATCCCGGGCGGTCAGGTGGGGATTCGCCTCGGCCAGGGCGGAGATCAGCTCGGACTTTGTCATTCGGCTGGCCTTCACCCTCTCTCAGCACGCGCTCAGTCCCTGCGGACGCGGTATCTCAGCGAACGATCCCTGTTTGAGGGCGCGTCAGAGGCCGGCAGGCTGCCAGAGAGCCATGGCGCCGTCAAGCGTAACTCTCTGCGAAAACAAGAGATTAGCCAGTCCGCCCAGGTGCAGGCCAAAGAAGGAGGGGCCCCGGCCCCGGGGTTGCACCGTCTCGGTCGGCAGGCCAGCCGGGACGTCCTTGGCGCGCGCGAGCCAGGCGCGTGCCTCATCCTGCCCGCCGATCGCGTCGATCAGGTGCAGCGGCAGGGCCTGACGGCCGGTATAGGCACGGCCATCGGCCAATGTGCGGACGTCGGCGACGCTCATGTGGCGGCCTTGCGCCACCATGCCCACGAACTGATCGTAGAGATCCATCAGCAGGCTCTGCAGCGCCGCCTGACCTGCCTGGGTCATCGGCGCGGAAAGGCTCGGCTGGCCCTTGAGCGGCCCGGAGACCAGGGTCTGCACGTCGATCCCGAGCTTATCCAGGAGGCCGGAGAATTCCGGCGCTTCCATGATGACGCCGATCGAGCCGGTGATGGTGGCGTTGCGGGCGAAAATCCGCTGCGCCGGTACGGCGATCATATAGCCGGCCGAGGCGGCGAGCCCCTGCATGACGGCGACCACCGGCTTACGGGTCGCGACGCGGGCGATCGCGTCATGCAGCGCCTCACCGCCCGAGACAGCACCACCGGGACTGTCGATCACCACCATGAGCGCCGCGACCTGCCGGTCGTCGGCGAGGTCATCCACCGCTTCCGCCAACTTCTCCTCGTTGCCGATGATCCCCTTCACATTCAGCACTGCGACATGCCGCCCGCCGGGCAGGCTGAAACCCCAGACCCCGAGCGCGGCCACGACCAGAGCCACAACCGCCACCACGCGCCAGAGAATGATGCCGCGCTTGAGCCGCCGGCGGTCGAGGAAAAGGTCGGTTTCCAGACTCACATCGGTGATCCTGAGAGAGGGCAAAGAAAAAGCCGCGGGCGACGCTTGCGCGCCACCCGCGGCCCATCCTAGCGAGCCCGAAGGCCGGACGTAAATCAGACGTCCGACTGCTGGTTCCGCCTGCGGATCGCGGCACCCAGAATGTCACCGAGCGAGGCGCCGGAGTCGGCAGAGCCGTATTCCTGAACCGCCTGCTTGTCCTCGTCCATCTCCTTGCCGCGGATGGTCAGCGCCAGCTTGCGGGCCGCGCGATCCACGGAGATGATCTTGGCATCGACCTTCTCGCCAACCGCGAAGCGGTCGGGGCGCTGGTCGGCCTTGTCGCGGGCGAGTTCGGCGCGGCGGATGAAGCCGGTCAGAACCTCGTCCACCGAAACCTCGACGCCATTGGCCTGAACCGCGGTCACGACGCAGGTGACGATGTCGCCCTTGTGGACGCGGTCGAACACGCCGGCCGCCGGATCATCGCTAAGCTGCTTGATGCCGAGGCTGATGCGCTCTTTCTCGACATCGACGTCAAGAACCTTCGCCTTGATGATGTCGCCCTTGTTGTAGCGGGTGATCGCCTGCTCGCCGGCTTCGTCCCAGGACAGGTCGGACATGTGCGCCATGCCGTCGATGTCTGCGCTGATGCCGATGAAGAGGCCGAATTCCGTGATGTTGCGGATTTCGCCTTCGATCTCGCTGCCGACCGGGTGCTCTTCGAGGAACTGCTCCCAGGGATTGCGCTGGACCTGCTTGAGGCCGAGCGAGATGCGGCGCTTGCCGGCATCCACGTCCAGCACGAGCACGTCGACTTCCTGGCTGGTGGCGACGATCTTGCCCGGATGGACGTTCTTCTTCGTCCAGGACATTTCGGAAACGTGCACCAGACCCTCGACGCCCGGCTCCAGCTCCACGAAGGCGCCGTAGTCGGTGATGTTGGTGACGCGACCGGTGAACTTCGCCGCCGGCGGATACTTGAGCGCCACGCCTTCCCAGGGATCGATCTCGAGCTGCTTCATGCCGAGGCTGATGCGCTGGGTTTCCTGGTTGAAGCGGATGACCTGCACCTTCACGGGCTGGCCGATCTGGAGGGCCTCGCTCGGATGGTTGATGCGGCGCCAGGCGATGTCGGTGACATGCAGCAGGCCGTCCACACCGCCGAGATCGACGAAGGCGCCGTAGTCGGTGATGTTCTTCACCACGCCGTCGAGCACCATGCCTTCCTTGAGGCCCTGGATCAGCTCGCTGCGCTGTTCCGCACGGGTCTCTTCGAGAACGGCGCGGCGGGACACGACGATGTTGCCGCGGGCGCGGTCCATCTTGAGGATCTGGAAGGGCTGCGGGGTGCCCATCAGGGGTCCGACGTCGCGCACCGGACGGATATCGACCTGGCTGCCCGGGAGGAAGGCCACCGCGCCGCCGAGATCGACGGTGAAGCCACCCTTGACGCGGCTGTAGATCGTGCCGTTCACGCGCTGGTTGGCAGCGTGGGCCTTTTCGAGGTTGCTCCAGGACTCCTCGCGGCGGGCCTTCTCGCGCGAGAGCACGATGGAACCGTCACGGTCTTCGTAGCGCTCGACGTAAAGCTCAACCACGTCGCCGACGGCGACTTCCGGCTTCTGGCCCGGCGGGCCGAATTCCTTCAGGGGGACGCGACCTTCGCTCTTCAGGCCGACATCGACGATGACGGCATCATCGGTGACGCGAAGCACGCGGCCGGAGACGACGGAGCCATCGAAGCCGGTGTCACGGCCGAGGGTCTCGTCGAGCAGGGACGCGAAATCCTCCTCCGCGGCGTGGCCGGCAGGGCGGAGGGCGGAACTTGCTGACATGTGGCGGTTTCTGTCCTTGATCAGAGCGTGCGGCAAGGAGCCGCACAGGGTCTGCGCATCGTGGCTGACGGGACCATCCCGAGCCGACACGTCTTGCCCGCAGGTCCTGCGGGCCGGGTCTAATAGAGAGCGACCGCACCCTTGCCGGGTCCGGTGCTCGCGCGACAGATACGCCGACTTCGGCCCAAGTCAAGGGAAAGCGACGTGACGGGCCGCGCGGCTGCCCCACGCCACAATACGAAACGATCTCCGGGTCAGACGCCGAGCCGGTGGCGGATGATCGCTTCCGCCCGGGCGAGCGCTTCCGCGGCCGTGAGGCGGGAGGTGTCCAGGATCACGGCATCCTCGGCCGGTCGCAGCGGTGCGGTCGCGCGGTTCGCGTCGGCCTCGTCCCGCGCCGCCATCTCGGTCCTGATCGTGGCGAGGTCGGGCACCGGCCCGCCGCGCGCCTGAAGTTCCAGGAAGCGCCGCTCGGCGCGGACGTCGAGGGTCGCGGTCACGAAGAGTTTCACCATCGCCTGAGGCAGAACGACGGTGCCGATGTCCCGCCCGTCCAGCACTGCGCCCCCTGCGGCGAAACGCCGCTGGAAGTCGAGCAACGCCGCGCGTACCCCGGGGAAGCCCGCCACTTTGGAGGAGGCGGCATCCGCGGCCGGCCCGCGCAAATCCGGGCGCTGCAGGTCTTCGGCCGTCAACGCCTCTGCCGCCGCCTGGGCGGCAGTCGCGTCAGCCGGGTCGCCGCCCGCATCCAGCACACGACGGCCGGTCGCGCGATAGAGAAGGCCAGTATCGAGATGGGGCAGGCCGAGCAGGGAGGCGAGCCTGCGGGCGAGCGTGCCCTTGCCGGAGGCGGCCGGTCCGTCGATCGCGACGGTAAGCGGCGCGTCCTCCTGTGCCGTCATGGGCGCACCATGATGGCGCCAAGGCCGCGCATGAGATCGGCGAAGCCCGGAAAGCTCGTCTCGATGAAAGCCGCGTCATCCGCCGTCACGGGTGACGCGGTCGCGAGGCCGAGGACGAGGGCCGACATGGCGATGCGATGGTCCATATGGGTCTCGACCGTGCCGCCGCCGGCGGGCGGCTTGCCGCCGGTGCCGTGGATGATGAGGTCGTCGCCTTCGATCTCCACGGCGATGCCGTTGACGGTCAACAATGCGGCCGTCGCCGCGAGCCGGTCGCTCTCCTTCACGCGGAGTTCGGAGAGGCCGCGGAACCGGCTGGTGCCCTCGGCGAAAGCCGCCGCGACGGACAGAACCGGGAATTCGTCCACCATGCTCGGCACGCGGGCGCGCGGCACTTCGATTGCCTTCAGCGTGCCGGCGCGGACGGTGATGTCGCCCACCGGCTCGCCACCCTCGACGCGCTCATTCGAAATTGTGAGATCAGCGCCCATCTCGACCAGGCTGGTGAAGAGCCCGGTGCGCAGCGGGTTGAGGCCGACATTCTCGATGGTGACAGCGGAGCCCGGCACGATGAGGGCTGCCACGATCGGGAAAGCCGCGGAGGAGGGATCGCCCGGCACCACGATATCGGCGGCCGTCAGCCTTGGCTTGCCCTCGAGGCGCACCACCCGGCCCTGGCCTTCGACCGTGACCGAGACGGTCGCGCCGAAATGGCGCAGCATGTTCTCGGTATGGTCGCGGGTTGCTTCCGGCTCCTGCACCACCGTCTCGCCCTCGGCATTGAGCCCGGCGAGGAGGATCGCGGACTTCACCTGGGCGGAGGCGACCGGCAGGCGATAGGTGAGGGGGGCGGGGCTGGCGCTACCTTCAATCGCGAGCGGCAGGCGGCCGCCGGCGCGGCTCGCGAATCGGGCGCCGGTCGCGGCCAGCGGCTCCGTCACCCGCTTCATTGGCCGGCCGCGCAGGCTGCCGTCGCCGGTCAGCACCGCGAAGATCGGGTGGCTCGCGAGAATGCCGCAGATCAGGCGGGCGGCGGTGCCGGAATTGCCCATGTCGAGCACATCGGCTGGTTCCCGCAGGTGGCCGCGGCCCTGGCCGCGCACGGTCCAACGGCCGGCGGCATGCTGTGTCACCTCAGCCCCGAGCGCGCGCATGGCATCCGCCGTGCGCAGCACATCCTCGCCTTCGAGCAGACCGGTGATGCTGGTTTCACCCTCCGCCAGCGCCCCGAACATGAGGGCGCGATGGCTGATCGACTTGTCGCCTGGCACGCGGATGCGGCCGGAAAGCGGCGCTCCGGCGGGCTGGCTTTGGAGTGGTTGGGCGGTCGTGGGGGAATGGTCCATCGGCTTCTCTTGACGCGAGGAAGGCACATGCGAGGAAACGGGGTTTGACAGCGGCCTCGGAGGATGGCAAGGCCGCCCCCTTTCCGAACACAGCTACCCCCTGACGAGGCTCCTGATGGTCAAGCCTGAACTAGGCACCAAGCGCGTCTGCGTCTCCTGCGGGACGCGCTTCTACGATCTGGGCGTTGCGACGCCCAGCTGCCCGAAATGCGGCACAGAGCAGCCGCCCGAGCAGCCGCGCCTCAAGCGTGGCGGTCCCCCCGTGGAAGACCGACGGCTGAAGAAGCCCGTCGCGGCGGCGCGCGAGGAAGAGGTCGACGTCGAAGCGGCGGAGGTCGAGGAGATTGTCGAGGATGACGACGTCCTCGATGAATCAGCCGATCTCGACGACGATGACGATGCGATCGAGACCGAAATCGAGGTCGAGAAGGACACCGACGAGCGCGATCAGTAAAGCTCACCGATGGCGACCGCTCTCGCTTTCGTGCGGGAGCGGTCAATTGCCAGAAGCCGCTGAACATGCGCGTTGTTTCGGCGATTCGGTGGCGACGTTCGAGAAGGGCGCGCCCGCATCTTCGGCTCTGGACGCTGGGCCGGCAGGTGCGACGGTGAGGAACGCAACTGCGAAGCTGAGACGTCGCCCTGATGTCGGATACGCCTCCCCGCCGGACAAGGTCCTCCGCACTGCAGTCCTTTCGGTTGGTCGCGGGGGTCAGCGTGTTCGCCGTCCTGCTGCTGATTGCGGGATGCATCTCCGTTCTGTTTGAAAGCCGCCATGAACTCGCCCGCCGGGCGGACATGATGGCGGCCAATATTCTCGTGCTCGCCGATCAGACCGTCCGGATCGAGATCGGACGCTATGACACGCGGCTCCTGGATGTTCGGTCTACCCTCCAGGCTGACCCGACGGCCGCCCATACAGCCAAGGATCTCTTCGGCGGTCCGGCAGTGCGCGAACACATCGGCGACATCATCGTGACCGACGCCGCAGGCGGGGTGATCACCAGTTCGCGGCCAGAGGTCACCCCGGGCTACGTGCCCTATCTTCCCTCTATCCTGGCTCACGAGCAGATCGGCCTGCGTGGCCTCGGCATCAGCACCGTCACGCTGGGCGGCCATATCCAGCCGGAACTCGCCCTCATCCGGCGTTGCGCGGGGGCCGGCTGTGGCCAGGTCGGGGCCGTTATCGCCCTGTTGCCCATGGCTTGGATTCAGGGTGTCTTCAATGCGATCGAACTGGGCCAGGGTGGGGCGATCGGCCTCGTTGACGGGCAAAGAGTGCTGCTCGCGCGCAAACCATTCGTCAGCGCCCAACTGGGCATCAAGTTGGCAAACCACGGTATCATCGACAGGCTGCCGCGCGACAGGATCCTGGTCGAAGTGCGGCATTCCCATATAGATGGCGTCGATCGGCGCGTTTCCGCCCGCTGGGTCGGTGGGCTGCCTCTGGTCGTCCTCGTCGGCATTTCGACGACCGACATTTTCCATTACTGGAACGATCTGGCGGTGGTGATCGTCTCGGCGGTCATCTTACTATCGGTCGCTCTGCTGGTGCTGGCGGTGTTGTTTTCACGCCAGCTCTACCGCAAGATGCTGGTGGACCAACAACTTCTGGCGGCCAACAAGCAACTGGCCGAACTCGCGCGGACCGATCCGCTCACCCGTCTGCTCAACCGCCGCGGTTTCGACGAGAATCTGGCACGGGAATGGCGGCGTTGCCGCCGCGCGGGCAGGCCGATCACCCTGCTCATGATCGATGCCGACGAGTTCAAGAGGTACAACGATCATTTCGGCCACCAGGCGGGCGACCAGGTGCTGCGCACCATCGCAGACTGCATCCAGTCGCGCATCCGTCGGCCGGGAGACATCGCGGCCCGCTATGGCGGGGAGGAATTCGCGATCGTGCTGCCCGATACGGCACTGCCCGGCGGGCTGCGCGTGGCCGAATCGATTCGTGCCGCAATCGAGGAGCAGGCCATGACCCATGCCCCGGGGCATCGCTATGTGACCGTGAGCATCGGGCTCAGCCATGCCGATCCTGGACCGGACGGCGCGGCGGAGGAACTACTGACGGTCGCGGACGCCGCGCTCTACGAGAGCAAGGCGGCCGGCCGCAACCGCGTGACCGCGCGGCCCTTCATTCCGCGGCTTGACGTGGCCCGGCCCCCTGCGGCGCAGGCGATGCCTTAGACGGCACCTGGCTGGCGCCGACAGGCAGATTGAGAGCGACGCCCTCGGCGACCGTTTCGGCCGTCACGGCCGAGAGCGTCCACCCGAGATGGCCGTGGCCGGTATTGTAGAAGACGCAGGGTTTGGAACCCGGACCCACCCGCGGCAGCATGTTCGGCATCATAGGCCTGAGGCCCGCCCAAGGCACGGCGGGGCTGGTATCCACCGCGGGGAAGAGGCTGCGCGTCCATTCGACCAGGGGGCGGATGCGGTCGGCCCGGATGTCGAGATTATAGCCGTTGTATTCGGCGGTGCCGGCGACGCGGAAGCGGCCCTCGCCGAGCCGGCTCGACACGATCTTGGCGCCGTCGTCCAGCAGGCTCACCCAGGGCGCGCCGCGGCGGCTCTCCTCGTCCTGCAATGGGACGGTGATGGAATAGCCCTTCACGGGATAGACGTTCAATTTATCGCCGAGGGCGGCCGCGAAATGCCGGCTTGAGACGCCGGTGCAGATCACCACCGCGTCGAAATGGGCTTTCTCCTCGGCGGTATGGCTGCTGCCCTGGGCGGTGGCCGGATGCCAGGTGATGTCGATCCCCTCTGTCCCATGGGCGAGCCGGGTCACCGCCGTATCGTAGTGGAAGACCGCGCCGCGCTTGACGCAGGCGGCGGCAAGGCCGCGGGTGAAGGCATGAATATCCCCGGTATAGTCGGAAGCGGTGTAGTAGCCGCCGAAGAAATCTCCATTGAGCGTGGGTTCGATGGTCCGCATTTCGTCCGGCGTCACGGCAACGCGTTCCAGCCCGCCCTCGGCATAGAGCTGGTTGACGCGGGTTGCGTCGTCGAAACTCTTCTTGTCGCGATAAATATGCAGGATACCGCGCGGCTCGCGGTGGAAGTCGATTCCCTCGGCCTCGGCGGTTTCGTCGAGGAATTTGCGGGAAGCGATGGCGAGCCTAACGGTCTCGACCGTATTGCGCCGGTAATGCGGAATCTGGCCCATGAATTCCAGCATCCAGCTGTATTTGTGCCAGGACGGTTTCGGGTTCACCAGCAGTGGCGCGTCCTTCTTGAGCATCCATTTGATGCCCTTGAAGACCGTTGCCCAGGAATTCCAAACCTCGGCATTGCTCGCGGAAAGCTGGCCGCCATTGGCGAAGGACGTTTCCATCGCCGCATAGCGATGGCGCTCGAAGACACTGACCTGATAGCCACGCTTGAGAAGCGAATAGGCGGTGGTGACGCCGGTGACACCGGCGCCGATGACGGCGATATGCTTCAAGATCAAGGCTCCGCTATTGGAGAGTGCGGACGCTTCCGTGCTGGTTCTTGCGTCACGTCCCCCGCCGCCGTTTGACCCAGTATTTCATTCCAGGCCCGCGCGGCAATGGCCGTGAGCGGCTTCGCCATGTCGACGATCATCCAGCCGGGGCGATGCGGATTGGGGCGCCGCCCGATCTCCCGATAGCCGAAGGACTGATAGAGGGCGAGATTCCGCTCCATCCGGGCATTGGTATAGAGGCGGATTTCGCCATGGCCCGCGGCGAGGACCTGCTGCTCCGCATGGCGCAGCAGGCGCACGCCATGGCCTTGCCCCTGGAAGGCGGGTGCCACCGCCACGCTGTAGATCATGCCGTGATCGGCATGCAGTTCCAGCACGAGCAGCCCGGCGAGGCCGAAGGGCTCGCGCAGCAGCCAAACCTCGCCGGCCGCAATACGGGGCGCGTAGTCGGTCGTAACTGGCAAGGGCGGCGCGCCGAGCATTTCCGTATAGGGCCGGTAAGCGGCTTCCGTGAGTGTGCGGACGGCCTCCAGATCCTCCGCCGCGGCGAGGACGAAACGGTCAGACATGGATGATGCTCCCTTCGCCTCCCCGGGGACCCCAGAAGATCACCCAGGTTACGAAATCCGCACTCATGTCGTGAAAGCGATGCGTGTCGCCGGCCGGAACGAACAGGACATCGCCGGTGCGGGCCTCGGTCATGGCCTCGTTATGCTCGAACCGGGCCTGGCCGCTCGCCACGATGTAAAGCTCGTCCTGGGTGTGCGGGCTCTGCCGATCCTGCCCGCGCGGCGCGAAAACCTCGACCGACATGCTGCCATGGCGGATGGCATCGACGAAGGGCTCACCCTCCGGCCAGACGGCAGAGGGCGCGCGCGGCAGCTGCGCCAGCAAGGCGGGAAGGGAAGCTTTCAACGTCTCGGTCATGGCGGACTCCGTCGTGACGATCTTCGAGGCCAAGCTTAGTCCCGCAGATGCTCGGCCAACAGCGCGTCCAGTGCAGCCTGGGTTTGAAAATGATACGCGATCAGACCGGCTTGACGCGCGCCCTCCACGTTGTCCGCGCTGTCGTCGATGAAAAGCGTCTGATCCGGGCGGGCGCCCAGCGCCGTCAGGCAGCCGAGATAGCATTCGGGTTCCGGCTTGCGGGCGCCGAATTCCGCCGAGACATGGAAATCCGATCCGAAGACTTTGGCGATCTCGGGCGAAAGGCGGCCGATCTCGTCCCGAAGAAGAAGGTTGTTGTTGGTCAGAACGGCGACCCGCGCCTTCGCCTTGAGGCGGTGTGCCAGCGCCAGCATGGCCGGATCAGGGGTCAAGGCAGCGGCCTGTGCCTCGCTCCACTCTGCAAGCGTCAGCGGATGGCCGAGCGCCTCCCCGAAGCCGCGAAGATAGCGGCCCTGGTCCATCATGCCGGCATCGCCCGCATCCTCGAAGCCGGAACCCCAGATAGCGACCTCCACCTGCGCCGGCGGGAGGCCCGAGAGACGGGCGAGATGGGCGATCCGGCGGTCCTTGTCGTAACGGCAGAGGACGCCGTTCATGTCGAAAAGAACGAGAGCGATCGCCATCTGCGTCTGTCTCTCCTGTCAGGCGGCCCGGCGGAGCCCGCCCTGGCGTTCGATGAAGGAGGCGATTTCCGGCACGCCCTGGCCCGCGCGGATATTGGTGAAGACGAAGGGCCGGTCGTTGCGCATCTTCCGGGCGTCCCGGTCCATCACCTCCAGGCTCGCGCCCACATGCGGGGCGAGGTCGATCTTGTTAATGACCAGAAGATCGCTGCGGGTGATGCCGGGGCCGCCCTTGCGGGGGATTTTGTCACCGGCCGAGACGTCGATGACGTAGATGGTGATGTCGGCAAGCTCCGGGCTGAAGGTCGCCGCCAGATTGTCCCCGCCGCTTTCGATGAGGATGACGTCCAGACCCGGAAAGCGCTTGTTGAGATCTGCCACGCCCGCGAGGTTGATGGAGGCATCCTCGCGAATCGCCGTATGCGGGCAGCCGCCGGTCTCGATGCCAAGGATGCGGTCCGGCGTGAGAGAGCCCGCGCGGGTCAGGAACTCGGCATCTTCCTTGGTGTAGATGTCATTGGTGATGGCGGCGATATTGTAGACCTCGCGGAGCGTTTTGCAGAGCGCGTCCATCAACGCGGTCTTGCCGGTGCCGACCGGGCCGCCGATGCCCACGCGAAGCGGGCCGTGGGGCGAAGAACTCATGTGCGGAACAACCTCGTATATTGCGTTTCGTGATGCATGGCGGCGAGATCGGTGCGGATTGCCGCCGTGCCGATATCGTCAAGCGTGAGATCGCGGCTCTCCTCGGTGACGGAAACCAGCACGGGTTCGAGGGCGGCCATGATGCGCAGCCCCGCCTGCTGGCCGAGCGGAATGAGGCGCACGGCGGCCGAAACCAGATTGGCCGCGAAGGCGTGCAGGAAGCCGAGCACGGCGCGGTCCTCGGCGATGCCGTGGGCGGCGGCGATGGCACCGACCGCCACCGGATAGGCGATCTCGCCGGCCAATCCCGCCAGCACCGGATGCGGCCAGGCTTTCGCGGCCGCGATGAAGGCATTGCCCTGGGCCGTGGTTTCCAGCAGGCGCTCCCGGCAGGCGGGCAGGGCGGCGGCCAGTTCCACGATTTCGGTAAGCGCGGCCGCATCGTTCGCTGCACGATGGGCGTGGCGCAGCAGGATCGCATCCGTGCGCCCGCTGCCATGCTCCAGGATATCGCAAATCCAGGCGACGATCCCGGCGGTGGACTTGGCATCGTTCGATTCGACCGCCCATTCGATGCCATGGCTATAGGCGAAGCCGCCCGTCGGGAAGGCGGGCGACAGCCAGGTCAGCAGTTTCAGGAATCCGTCATCGCTGAGGGACGCGTCAGTCATAATGATGATGGCCGAGATCGTCGTCGTCGTCATGGTGGTGGTGATGGCCGCCCCCGGTGCCGGGTGCATAGGCGCCTGATTCCGGGTCGAAGGGGGCCTCGTTCTCTTCCGCATGGCCGCCCAGGATTTCCACCATCTCGGCGATGACGTGATCATAACGGATACGGATTTCGCCGGGCAGGAACTGCACCGGCAGGTGCCGGTTGCCGAGGTGCCAGGCGATGCGCATCAGCGCATCCTCGTCATGGGCATGGATGTCCAGCACCCGCTCCGGCATTGCCTGCACGGCGAGAATGCGCCCGTCTTCGAGCTTCAACCCGTCGCCATGCTTCAACGCCACGGCCTGGGGCAGATCGAGCAGGCATTCGGCGCCGGACACGGTTTTGAGCAGGAAACGCCGCCGATGCCGGTGGTCATGATCCAGCAGCACGGCATCCGCCGCGTCTTCGGGTTTCCAGGTGCCTGCAAGGAGGTGTTCGGTTGCGCGCATGGTCAGAACAGGAAGTAGCGCTGCGCCATCGGCAGCTCTGTCGCCGGTTCGCAGGTGAGAAGCACGCCGTCCGCGCGCACCTCGTAGGTTTCCGGATCAACCTCGATAGTCGGTGTGGCATCGTTATGCACCATGCTCGCCTTGCCGATGCCGCCGCGCGTATTGTTCACGGCGAGCAATTCGCGCGAGAGGCCGAGGTTGCGGCCGATATCGGCGTCAAGCGCGGCCCCCGAGACGAAGAGCACGGAGGAGAGCGTCAAGGATCGGCCGAAATTGCCGAACATCGGGCGTGCATGGATCGGCTGAGGCGTGGGGATGGAGGCATTCGGGTCGCCCATCATCGCCATGGCGATGGTGCCGCTCTTCAGCACCAGATCGGGTTTCACCCCGAAGAAGGCCGGGTTCCACAGCACGAGATCGGCGAGCTTGCCGACTTCGATGGAGCCGACATGTTCCGAAATGCCATGCGCGATCGCCGGGTTGATGGTGTATTTCGCGATGTAGCGTTTTACGCGGTTGTTGTCCGCGTCACCGTCTCCGGGGAGCGCTCCGCGCTGCACCTTCATCTTATGCGCCGTCTGCCAGGTGCGGGTGATGACTTCACCCACGCGGCCCATCGCCTGGCTATCCGAGCTGATGATCGAGAAGGCGCCGAGATCGTGCAGGATGTCCTCGGCCGCGATCGTCTCGCGTCGGATACGGCTTTCGGCGAAGGCGATGTCCTCGGGAATCTCCGGATCCAAGTGATGACACACCATGAGCATGTCGAGATGCTCATCCAGCGTGTTGCGCGTATAGGGACGCGTCGGGTTGGTCGAGGACGGAATGACGTTGGGCAGGCCGGCGACGCGGATGATATCCGGCGCGTGGCCGCCGCCGGCACCTTCGGTGTGATAGGCGTGGATGGTGCGGCCGCCGATGGCGGCGATGGAATCCTCGACGAAGCCGCTTTCGTTCAGCGTATCGGTGTGGATCATCACCTGCACGTCGAAGCGGTCGGCGACCGTCAGGCAGTTGTCGATGGCGGCGGGCGTGGTGCCCCAATCCTCATGCAGCTTCAGCGCACAGGCGCCGGCGCGGATCATTTCCTCCAAGGCTTCGGGGCGGGAGGCATTGCCCTTGCCGGCGAAGGCGAGGTTCATCGGCAATCCTTCCGCCGCCTGCAGCATGCGGGCGAGGTGGAAGGGGCCGGGCGTGCAGGTCGTGGCGGCCGTGCCGGTGGCAGGCCCCGTGCCGCCGCCGAGCATGGTGGTGAGGCCGGAGGCCAGCGCTTCTTCGACCTGCTGCGGGCAGATGAAATGGATATGGCTGTCGAAGCCGCCGGCGGTCAGGATCTTCCCCTCGCCGGCGATGATTTCCGTCCCTGGCCCGATGATGATATCCACGCCCGGCTGCGTATCCGGGTTGCCGGCCTTGCCGACGGCCGCGATTCGCCCGCCTTTCAGCGCCACATCCGCCTTCACGATGCCCCAGTGATCGATGATCAGGGCATTGGTGATGACGGTGTCGGCCGCACCCGCGGCGTTCGTCACCTGGCTTTGGCCCATGCCGTCACGGATGACCTTGCCGCCGCCGAATTTCACTTCCTCGCCATAGGTCGTGAAGTCACGCTCGACCTCGACGAACAGTTCGGTATCGGCCAGGCGCACGCGGTCCCCCACCGTGGGGCCGAACATATGCGCATAGGCGTGTCGGGACATGCGGGCCATGGTCTCAGCCTCCGAGCTTGCCGGAGACTTCGCCCCGGAAACCATAGATGACGCGATTGCCGCGGATGGGGATCAGCGTTACCTCGCGCGATTGCCCGGGCTCGAAGCGCACGGCGGTGCCGGCCGCGATATCCAGCCGGTAGCCGCGTGCTGCCGCGCGATCGAACTGCAGGCCTGGATTGGTCTCGGCGAAATGGTAGTGACTGCCGACCTGCACCGGCCGGTCCCCGGCATTGGCGACCGTCAGCGTGATGGGCGTGGCGCCGGCATTCAGCTCGATATCGCCCACTGCGGGCAGGAATTCTCCGGGGATCATGCGGCGGTTCCTCAGCGGATCGGGTTATGGACGGTGACGAGCTTGGTGCCGTCCGGAAAGGTCGCTTCCACCTGAACGTCGTGGATCATCTCGGAAATGCCCTCCATGACCTGATCGCGCGTCAGCACATGCGCGCCTTCCTCCATGAGGTCGGCGACCGTTTTGCCGTCGCGTGCGCCTTCGACCACGAAATCAGTGATCAGCGCCACGGCCTCCGGGTGGTTCAGTTTGACGCCACGTTCCAGCCGGCGACGCGCCACGATTGCCGCCATGGCGATCAGCAGCTTGTCCTTCTCACGTGGCATCAGGTTCACCGGACCCGTCCTCCCTTTACAATTGCCAGACGCGCGGAAGGGCCGCGCCCCCGCGCATTTGTTCCAACGCGGCGATCACCGCCGCACGCAGACCAGCGCCATTTCGAGCCAAAATCCGCACGAGAACAAGGCCGTTCCAGGCGGAAACCCCGGCCTCGACCGCCGCATCCGGCAGGAGACCCTCGCCGAGCCGCTCGCGCAAGGGGCTGAGCAGCGCTTCCGCCTCGGGGCTTGCGAAAACGACGGTCGCCATGGCCCGGGCATCGGCGAAGGTGCCGGCGCGCGCCATCAGCATCCCGACCTGACCTTCCAGCCGTGTCGCGTCATGCAGGATCGGCCGTCCGCCCCGGCGGATGAGGATGCGGTCCCGCAAGCTGATCTGCTCCACCGTTTCGCCCATGGCCTGGCGGCCGAAGATGAGGCTTTCGACACCAAGGAAACGCGCGCCCGGCGCGAGATCGACGGACAGCCTGCGGTCGACCGAGCTGCGGTCGAAGAGGATCGTCTCCTGCGGCAGCCATTCGAGCAGCGCCCCCTCCGCCACCCTCAGGTCAGAGCGGATGGTGGCGGGGGGCGAGGCCGGGCTCGCCTTGTAGAAGCGCTCGGCAGCCTGGGTGGTGACGACGAAATGCGTGCCGGGGCGGGCTTCGACTGAGAGTGCGAGATCATCCCCGCCAGTGATTCCGCCCGAGGTATTGAGCAGCACGGTTTCGGGAATGGCGCCGGGCTCGGGCCGCGGGTGGCGCGCCTTGAAGCACCCTTCCTGCCGCAGCACGGCGAGCACGGTCTGCTCACCCCGCCGGTTAAAGGCGATGCGCAACCGGCCAAACGCCCGTTGCGCGCGGGGGGAGAGGAGAAGGGGCGAGGCGTCCATGCCATCTCTCTCGCATGAAGCAAGCGCCAGGGCCATCCGGGTCAGACCGAGAGGTGACGCCGCACCTCCGCCTCGTCCAAGCTGTCCCGGTCGCCCGACACGACGATTGATCCGCGATCCATCACCGCCAGCGTCTGCGCCAGTTCATGGGCGAAGTCGTAATACTGCTCCACCAGCAGGATCGCCATGGTGCCGCGACTGCGGAGAAGAGCGATGACCCGGCCGATATCCTTGATGATGCTGGGCTGGATGCCCTCGGTCGGCTCGTCCAGCACCAGCAGGCGCGGCCGCATCACCAGGGCGCGGCCGATGGCGAGCTGCTGCTGCTGCCCACCGGACAGGTCACCCCCACGCCGGCCCAGCATGGTCTTGAGGATCGGAAAGAGTTCGAAAATCTCCTCTGGGATCTTTCGTTCCCGGCGCGGCAGCACGGCGAAGCCGGTTTCCAGATTTTCCCGGACCGTGAGGAGCGGAAAGATGTCGCGCCCCTGCGGCACCCAAGCGATTCCGCGTTTCGCGCGTTCATAGGAGGGCATGCGCGTGATGCTCTGTCCCTCCCAGCGGATATCGCCGCCGGAGACGGGATGCGCACCGGTAATCGCGCGCAGCAGGCTGGTCTTGCCGACGCCGTTACGGCCGAGAATAGAGGTGACGGTGCCGAGTTCCGCGCGGATGGAGACGCCACGCAGCGCGATGGCAGCCCCGTAATGCAAATTGACGTTCTGGACTTCAAGCATCGCTTCGCCCCTATCGCCCGAGATACACGTCGATCACCTTCGGATCGGCGCTGACATGGTCGAGCGATCCCTCCGACAGAACCGATCCTTCGTGCAGCACGGTCACCTTCACGCCCAAGGCACGCACGAAGGTCATGTCATGCTCGACAACGACGACGGAGCGGGTGCGGTTGATGTCCCGCAAGAGATGCGCCGTCTGCTCGGTCTCGGCATCCGTCATCCCGGCGACGGGCTCGTCCACCAGCAGCAGCTGCGGATCCTGCGCCAGCAGCATGCCGATTTCGAGCCACTGCTTCTGCCCGTGCGAGAGGTTGGCGGCGAGACGGTCACGATGCGCCGTCAGCCGGATCGTCTCCAGCAGTTCCTCGATCTTCTCCTCCTCGCGGCGGGTCTTGCGGGCGCCGAGCGTAAACCAGGGCGAGCGATTGCCGGCGAGGGCGAGAAGGAGGTTGTTCCACACCGTATGGCTCTCGAAGGTCGTGGGCTTCTGGAATTTTCGCCCGATGCCGAGCTTGGCAATTGCCGGTTCGTCCAGACGGGTGAGGTCAGTCGAGGCGCCGAAGACGACCTGCCCGGTATCGGGCCGGGTCTTGCCGGTGATGATGTCCATCATCGTGCTCTTGCCGGCGCCATTGGGGCCAATCACCGCCCGCATTTCGCCTTTCGCGAGTGTCAGCGACAGGTTGTTGATGGCCTTAAAGCCGTCAAACGTTTTGTTCACGCCGCTGAGATAGAGAAGGTCGCCGCTGACGGCGCCGATGGGCTGCGTGCTCATGCCGTCTTCTCCCCGTCCGCGCCGGCCTCGCGCAGGTCGGCCGCCTCCGTGTCGATGGCGGCAAGGCCCTGCGGCTCATTCTCCGTCGGCAGCGCCACGTCGCTCCGGCGCCGGCGCAGCGTGCCGATGATGCCGCGCGGCAGGAACAGGGTGACGAGGATAAAGAGCCCGCCCAGGACATAGAGCCAGGCACCCGGCATCGCGCCGGTCAGGACCGTTTTGCCGAAATTCACCAGCACGGCGCCGAGGATGGCGCCCGACAGTGTGCCGCGCCCGCCGACCGCGACCCAGATCACCGCTTCGATGGAATTGGCGGGGGCGAATTCGCTCGGGTTGATGATCCCCACCTGCGGCACATAAAGCGCGCCGCCGATGCCGGCGATCACCGCCGACAGCGTCCACACCACCAGCTTGTAGTATTCCGGCCGGTAGCCGAGGAAGCGCGTGCGGTTCTCCGCATCGCGCACCGCCACCAGCACCTGACCGTAGCGGCTGCCGACCAGCCAGCGGGCGAAGAGGAAGGCGGCCGCGGCGAAGATGGCCGAGAGCAGCATCAGCGCCGTTGTTGTGCTGCTGCGGTCCAGCGGAAAGCCGGCGATGTCCTTGAAACCGGTCATGCCGTTATTGCCGCCGAAGCCCATGTCGTTGCGGAAGAAAGCAAGCAGCAGGGCGTAGGTCAGCGCCTGGGTGATGATGGAGAGATAGACGCCCGAAACGCGGCTGCGGAAGGCGAGGAAGCCGAAGATGGCGGCAAGCACCGCCGGCACCACCATCGCCATGAGGATGGCGAAGGGGAACCAGTCGAAGCCGGACCAGTACCAGGGCAGATGCTTCCAGCCGATGAAAATCATGAAGTCGGGCAGGTTGGCATTGGCATAGACGCCGCGTGCCCCGATTTCGCGCGTCAGGTACATGCCCATGCAATAGCCGCCCAAGGCGAAGAAGGCGGCGTGGCCCAGCGTCAGGATGCCGGCAAAGCCCCAGACGAGATCGACCGCGAGGGCGAGCAGGGCGTAGCAGAGATACTTGCCAGCGAGACCCACGACGAAGTCCGAGACATGCAGCGCGCTGCCCGCAGGCGTCGCGAGGTTGAGCACGGCGAGGACGAGTGCGACGCCGATGATGAGCACCGGCGTCAGGGTGAGGGAGAGGCGGGTCATGCTTCCACCGCCCGTCCCTTGACCGGGAACAGCCCGCGCGGGCGCCGCTGGATGAAGAGGATGATGAGGACAAGCACCACGATCTTGCCCAGCACGGCACCGGCCACCGGCTCCAAGCCCTTGTTGACGATGCCGAGCGTGAGGGCCGCCAGGACCGTGCCCCAAAGATTGCCGACACCACCGAAGACCACGACCATGAAACTGTCGATGATGTAGTTCTGGCCGAGATTGGGGGAGACATTGTCGATCTGGCTGAGCGCGACACCAGCCACCCCCGCGAGACCGGAGCCGAGGCCGAAGGTCATGGCGTCGATCCAGGGCGTGCGGATGCCCATGGCCGCCGCCATGCGGCGGTTCTGCGTCACCGCGCGCATGCGCAGACCCAGCGGCGTGTAGCGCATCACCGCCATCAATGCCGCCACCACAGCGAAAGCGAAGATGATGATGCACAGACGGTTGAGCGTGATGGTGAGGCCGCCGACCATGAAGAAGCCGCTCATCCAGTCGGGTGTCGCAACATTCTGGTTCTCGGCGCCGAACAGCGAGCGCACCGCCTGCTGCAGCACCAGGCTCAGTCCCCAGGTCGCGAGCAGGGTTTCCAGCGGCCGTCCGTAGAGAAAGCGGATCAGACAGCGTTCGATCAGGATGCCGATCGCACCCGCCACCAGGAAGGCCGCAGGGATTGCCACGATCACGCTGGTGCCGAAAAGATCGGGCGCATAGGCGCGGAAGACCTGCTGCACGCAGAAGGTGGTGTAGGCGCCGATCATCACCATCTCGCCATGCGCCATGTTGATCACGCCCATGACGCCGAAGGTGATGGCGAGGCCCGCCGCCGCCAGCAGCAGCACGGAGCCGAGGCTGATGCCGTAATAGACCGTTTCCAGCCAGTTCCACAGTTTCAGCTGGAAATCGATATGGGTGATGGCGGCGGCAATCGCCGCCTGCACCGGTTTCGAGAGGCCGGTCAGCGAGGAGAGTTCGTTGCGCGCGGTCAGGTCGCCGCGCGCGGCGATGATCTTCACGGCGGCGAGCTTCGTCGCGTCATCCGTCGTGGGTGTCATCAACTGGTCCGCCGCCTGCGCCTGGGC
>NZ_DATJJK010000066.1:0-14666 GCF_035492295.1 Acidisoma sp.
CCATCCTACAAGGCGATTCCGATACGGCTTCTGCGCGCGGCGGCAAGGAGCCATTGACCCATGGACGCATTGACACTGTCGCGCATTCAATTCGGATTTACCATCGGCTTCCACATTCTGTGGCCGGCCTTCACCATCGGCATCGCCTCTTTCGTCGCCTGGCTGAGCTTTCTGTGGTGGCGGACGGAAAAGCCCCTCTATGGCGCATTGATGCGATTCTGGATCCGAATCTTCGCGCTCGGCTTCGGCATGGGCGTCGTCACCGGTCTTGTTCTGTCGTACGAGATCGGCACCAACTGGAGCGGTTTCTCACGCGCGGTCAGCAACGTGCTCGGCCCGTTTTTCATGTTTGAGGTGATGACCGCCTTCTTTCTGGAGGCGGGCTTTATCGGCATCGTTCTGTTCGGCGAAAAGCGCGTCGGGCGCGGCATGCATTTCTTCGCCTGCCTGATGGTGGCCTGCGGCACCCTCTTCAGCGCAAGCTGGATCCTGGCCTCCAACAGCTGGATGCAGACACCGGCAGGGTATTCCATCGACACGCAGGGCATCTTCCACGTCACCAACTGGTGGGCGGCGGTCTTCAATCCCTCCTTTCCCTACCGCTTCCTGCATATGGTCTGTGCCAGTTACGTGACCGGCAGCTTCGTGGTCGCGGGTGTCTCCGCCTATCATCTTTGGCGGCGGCAGCATATCGAAGCATCGCGCGCGGCCTTCTCGATGGCGATGTGGGCCGCCCTCATCCTTGTCCCCCTACAGCTCATCCTGGGTGATGCACAGGGCCGCAACACCTTGCACTATCAACCCATCAAGCTGGCAGCCATGGAGGGTCTCTGGAACTCGGCGAAGGGGGCCGATGCAACCCTCATCGGCTGGCCCGATATGGCACAAGAGCGGAACCTGTTCGAAATCTCCGTGCCGCACGCTGCCAGCATCTATCTCACCCATAGCTGGGATGGTTATGTCGAAGGACTGAAGGCTGTGCCAAGAGCGGACCGCCCCTACGTTCCGATTGTTTTCTTCGCTTTTCGCATCATGGTCGGCATTGGCCTGCTCCTGCTCGCGATTGCCACGACCGGAGGGATCCTGCGCTGGCGCGACCGTCTGTTCTCGGCGCGCTGGTTCTACCTTGCGTGTATGGCATCGACGCCGCTCGGCTTCGTGGCCGTCATTGCCGGCTGGACGGTGACCGAAACCGGGCGCCAGCCATTTGTCGTCTATGGACTGCTCCGTACCGCCGATGCGGCGGCGCCGCTTGCGGCGGGGTCCGTTCTCTTCTCTCTCCTGATTTTCGTCTTCGTCTACAACGTCCTGCTGCTGGCGTTCTTCTGGTACGGCGCGCGCGTGGTGATGCGTGGGCCCGAGGGCGCCGTTTCGACCTCCCCTAACGCGCTGCGGCCGGGCATCGAGCAGGCCGGTCCCGCTATTGTCGATCGCGCTGGCGGACAGCCCGCGATCCTGGCCGGAGAATGATTGTGGACCTTCCCGTTGTTTTTGCATTACTTGCCGTTCTCGGCATCGCTATCTACGTCATCGCGGATGGGTTTGATCTCGGTGTCGGGCTGCTGTTTCCGCTTGCCCCAAGCGAGCAGGAACGGAATGTGATGATGGAAAGCATCGCGCCCATGTGGGACGGCAACGAGACCTGGCTCGTGTTCGGCGGCGCATTGCTCTGGGCGGTATTCCCGATCGCCTATTATGTGCTTTTGCCGGCCTTCTATCTGCCCCTCATGATGATGCTCTTTGCGCTGGTTTTTCGAGGCGTCGCTTTCGAGTTCCGGTTTCAGGCCACACAGTTCAGACGCGTCTGGGACTATGCCTTCGCCGGCGGCTCCCTGCTCGCGGTGCTCGCTCAAGGTTTCGTGCTGGGCGGGTTCATCGGCGGCGTGCCGGTCACCAACAGCGCCTTCTCGGGTGGTCCCTTCTCCTGGTTCACCCTCCTTGGCCTTTTATGCGGTGCCGGATTGGTTGGCGGCTATGGGCTGCTCGGCGCAGGATGGCTGATCTGGCGCACCAACGGCCACACGCAGATTTTCGGCCGCGAGGTGGGCCGCGCCGCCCTTCTTCTGACGGTGGCCGGCATGCTGCTCGTCAGCGCCTGGACGGCCCTGACCGTGCCTGATGTAGCGGAACGCTGGTTCGCTTGGCCCTGGCTGCTGCCCCTTGCCCTTCTCCCGCTCGCTGCCGCAGGCACCGCGCTGCTGATTTGGCGCAGCCTGTGGAGCCCGCGCGAGGGCCGCGTCTTCGGCCTCGCCGTCCTGCTCTTTCTTGTTGGCTTCGCCGGCCTCGCGGTCAGCCTTTGGCCGTATGTCGTGCCCCGTCACGCCACCATCTGGAGCGCATCCGCGGACGACAGCAGCCTCCATTTCGTCGGAATTGGCGTCATCATCGTGCTGCCGGTCATTCTCGCCTATCTCGGCCACGCCTACTGGGTATTTCGCGGCAAGACGGCGGCGGGATATGGTAACGAGACCGCGACCGGTACTGAGGTTTTTACGCCGACCCCACGCCCTTCCGTGCGCGACACCGATCTTCATTTCAGCTGAGGCGGCGCCCACGGAGCCCATGCGGCAGGCATGGGCTCCGTGGGCCAGTCAGCGGCCTCTCGCGCCTTCATATAAAGCGCGGAATGGGCCCATCCTGTGGTGTCGTGTCACCGCCGAGATCGATCATGACTTCGTCCACATAGCACCAGCCCCAGCCCTCGGGCGGGTCGTAACCTTCCATGATGGGATGATCTGTCTCCCGGAAATGACGTGTCGCGTGGCGGTGGGGTGATTCATCGCAGCAGCCGACATGGCCACAGGATCGGCACACGCGCAAATGCACCCACATGCTGCCGATGCGCAGACATTCCTCGCATCCGCGCGCACTTGGGTGGACTTTGACGATCTGGCTAAGATGACTGCAAGTCTTGGTCATTTTGAACCTCGTTCGGATCTGTGATGAGACTCCCTAGCAGGCCTGGCACAGGGCCATGACCATCCATAGGTATCAATGCCGCGGCCGACGGTCTTTGTTATAGTCCTGATTGACAGCGAATTTCTTACAGGTGAACTCATGCCATCTTTGTTCGATCCCATCCAGCTCGGCGCGATCCCGGCACAAAATAGAATTCTGATGTCGCCGCTTACCCGTGGCCGCAATACGCGCGACCATGTGCCGACCGCGCTCATGGTCGAATACTACCGTCAACGTGCCAGCGCTGGCCTCATCATTTCAGAAGCGACCGGCATCAGCCTGCAGGGGCTCGGCTGGCCCTATGCCCCCGGCATCTGGACAGAGGCGCAAGTGGCGGCCTGGCGGCCGATCACCGAGGCCGTTCATGCCGCCGGGGGACGCATGGTCTGCCAGCTCTGGCATATGGGCCGTATCGTGCATTCCAGCATGCCGGGGCGTGGCCAGCCGGTCTCGGCTTCGGCCACCACGGCGCCCGGCTACGCTCACACCTATGAGGGCAAGCCGCCCCATGTCGAAGCCCGCGCGCTCCGGCTCGACGAAATTCCAGGTCTGCTCGAGGATTACCGCCATGCTGCCCGCAATGCCCGCGCGGCCGGCTTCGACGGTGTCGAGATCCATGCGGCGAACGGTTATCTGATCGACCAGTTTCTGCGCAACAGCGCGAATCTCCGCACGGATCAATATGGCGGCTCGATTGCCAATCGCATGCGCCTGCTGCTGGAGGTGACGGACGCGGTGACCGGTGTTATGGGCGCCGACCGGACGGGTGTGCGGCTGTCGCCGAACGGGGACAGCCAGGGCGTCAATGACAGCGACCCCGAGTCGCTTTTTGCCGCCGTCGCGGCAGCGCTTTCAGAGCGTGGACTGGCTTTTCTTGAACTGCGCGAGCCGCCGCCGGATGGCACCCGCGGCAAGCCGGACCATCCCCCGGTGCACCCGACGATCCGCAAGCATTTCAAGGGCCCGCTGGTGCTCAACTCCGATTTCGACGCTGCCCGTGCCCAGGCCGCGCTCGATGAGGGCCAAGCCGATGCCATCGCCTTCGGCCGCGCCTTCCTGGCCAATCCCGATCTGCCCAGCCGCTTGCGCCATGGTCTTCCGCTCAACCCGGACGACATGGCGACCTGGTATAGCCAAGGGCCGGAAGGCTATACGGACTATCCGGTGGCGAATGCGAGCTGAGCCCGCGCGAGGCGTCATACCCCTGTATAGTGGCCGGAGGCGTGGCAAGCGGCTAAGGTCCGGCAACCGGTTCTCGCAGCCAGAACGCGGCGGGAACCGGGCAATCGGGTGGCGCGGGCTTGATAGCGGGGCGGATGGACAAGTCAGGACCGGGTGGACCGAACGCGGCGGATGCTGAAATCGTCGTCGTGATCGATGACGACGCGGGAGTGCGAAGCGCCCTGCGCAGCCTGCTCCGCTCAGCAGGCTTTCAGATTGAGACCTTCGCGTCGGTCGCGGCGTTTATGAACCCGCCGCCCACCGCCCAGGTCGGTTGCCTCATCCTCGATGTGCGCCTACCCGATATCAGCGGGCTCGATTTCCAGGCGGAGATCGACCGGCTGAGGATGAACCTGCCCATCGTCTTCATGACCGGGCACGGCGATATTCCCATGACGGTGAAAGCCATGCGGGCCGGCGCGATAGATTTTCTTGCCAAGCCCTTCCTCGATCAGGAAATGCTGGATGCGGTAGCGAAGGCCCTCGCCCACAGCCGGCGGGTTCGTGAGGAGGAGCGCGGCATCGCCGAACAGCGCAGACGGTTTGAAACCCTGTCGCCGCGGGAGCGGGAAATCATGGCACATGTCGTAACCGGTCTCATGAATAAGCAAATCGCGCATGTCGTCGGTCTGAGCGAAATCACGGTCAAAATCCACCGGGGCAACGTGATGCGAAAGATGAACGTGCGCTCGCTCCCCGATCTTGTCCGCGCGAGCCAGGTTCTGGGCCCGGAGCGCCCCTCGGCGGATCCCGATCAATCAACACCCGAGGCGCGCCCCGTCACCCGCGATACATCGGTATAATTGTCACTCCCTGCGCCCTACCGCTAACTGGACCGTGTTCTGGCACATTTGAGACCTCAGAGACATGCGGAGGACTGAGCACGTGCCAAACATCAAGCCCGTCGCGATCGTCGACGATGACAAAGCGGTGCTCTCCGCACTCTCGAGCTTGCTGCGTTCGTTCGGCTATGCGGTCCTGACCTTCGCGTCGGCGGAAGCATTCCTGGCCCAGGCCAATCTCTCGGGCATTTGCTGCCTGATCACCGATGTCCAGATGCCGGGAGGCATGAACGGGCTTGAGTTGCAGGCGGCGTTGGCAGCCCAGGCGATATCGCTTCCCGTCATCCTCATGTCCGGTCTCATTGATGAGACACTCAGAACCCGGGCCTATGCAAGCGGTGCCGTCGCCTTCATGCAGAAGCCTGTGGATAGCGACAGCCTGATGGCCTGCATCGACCCCCTATGCGGTGATTGACGGTCCTGCCGGTACGACAGGCAGTGTGAACACGAAGGTCGTGCCCTGACCGCTGGTTGTCTTCGCATGGAGCGTGCCGCCATGCGCCTCCATGATCGTGCGGCAGATCGCAAGCCCCATCCCCATGCCGCTCTCTTTTGTCGTGAACAGCGGATCAAAAATCCGCTCGATCACCTCCGTGCTGATACCGCTGCCGCTATCCGTCACGCTCACCGCAATCCTGCTCTCATCTGTCGTCGCGCTAAGCGTGAGCCGCCGCGCCGACGCCGCCACCTCGCCCATCGCCTCCACGGCATTCGTCACGAGATTGAACACGACCTGCTGCAACTGCACACGATCCGCGAGAACCAGGCAGGCAGCGCTGTCCAGGTCGGTCTCGAGTATCACCTGATTGGCCTCGATTTCGGCGGCGGTAAGGATCAGCACCTCGCGGATCACCTGATCAAGGCGCACCTCGACAAACACGATCGGCGATTGCTTGGCGAGTGAGCGCAGGGCGCGCACAATCTCCGCCGCCCGCATGCCGTTATGCTTGATCTGTTCAAGATTGGCCGTGGCCTCTTCGATATCCGGCTGCGGACGCCGAAGCCAGCGGACTCCGGCGGCGGCTTCCGACACGATCCCGGTCAGCGGCTGATTGATTTCGTGAGAGATCGAAGCCGCAAGACTGCCCATGGCCGTCAAATGGGCGGTTCGCGCAAGGTCCGCACGCGCATGATGCAAGGCCGCTTCAGCCTGCCGGCGCTGATTGCTCTCGTCCAGAAGCTCGGCATAAAGGCGGGCCGCCTCCAGCGAAATCGCCGCCTGCGGCGCGATCACCTCCAGCATCGCCCGGCGGTTCGGGGTAAAGACGCCAGGCGCGAGATTGTTTTCGAGATACAGCACGCCGATCAGATGCCCCTGTTTGATCAGAGGAAGACCCATGACCGAGCGAGTGGACCGCGCGGCGGCGGCGGCCCGGCTCTCCCAGCCTGCATCGTCGATGACAACCGCTTTCTTCGTCTCGATGATGGTTTGCAAAACCCCCAGAGTGATCGTGTCCGCCGATGGCTCCTGTCGTGTGACGTCGACCGTAATCGCCTGGCCCGCGATGCCCGCAATCGCCTCAACCATCGGCATCTCACCGCGCATCAACAGCAGAACACCGTATTGAGCACCCGCGTGAACGATCATGCTTGTCATGAGCTTGTCGATCAATTTGTCGAGCAGGAGCTCTTCCGAGACGGCCCGCGCAACCTCCACCCAGACCGCGACATCGAGTGCGGTCTGGCCATGATGCATCGGCTGCGGCAACGCTATCTCGTCCTCTGATGCTGCGAAATCCACCGCCAGGGACGCCGCCTTGGCGCCGGCATCCCACCGGCGATAGCACTCCATCGCGGTGCGACGATGCTGGCGCGCCGCAAGCGTGAGGCCCAGCGCCGCCCCATGTCGCGCAGCCCGCTCATGGGCCAGCGCCTGGTCGTGGACGAAGCCCGAGGCAGCGGCCGCGGCCGCCGCCGCCTCGTAGCATTGCATGGCCCCTAGCGCATCGCCATGCAGGCGCGCCTGCTCGGCCTCGATCAACCGCTGCTTGTGGCCGAAGGAGGCGGGGTTGAGCGCTGCCCAGACCTTCAGCGCCGCATGATGGGGCGCGATCCGGTCAGCCACATCCGACCCATGTTCATCCGCGAGACAGGCCGCCGTCAGCGCCGCAAAAAGATGGTAATCGACCAGGTTGATATGGGCAGGGATTGCCCAGGTCAGTTGCTCGGTCGCTGCGAAATACTGCGCAGCGCGCTCGAAATCGCGGAAGAAGAACGCCGTCATGCCGGCGTAGAGCCATTCCCAGAACAACGTCGGCTGCGAGACTGTCGAACGTCCAAGTTCGGCAAACTCGTCCCCATCCCTCGCCGCCGCACGATCATACCCGTCCCGCAAAGAGGCCGCGTATCCGATCTGCGCACCGATCAGGCGCTCGATATCCCGGAAACCAACTTGCCGGACGATGCCAATGCCGGTCTGCGCCTCGTCAATAACGCGCGACAACGGCTCTCCCATGACGAGAAGATTCGAAATGATGTGATTCCAGGCATAACATTCCATGCCGAGATCGCCCGACAGGCGGCCGGCCGCGGCGGCCTGCCGGGCGCTGGCCAGACCGTAGGGCAGCGGCTGGGTCCAGACGCTGACCTGGTCCAAGGCAACCAGGGTCGCGGCCCGCGCCGCCTCCCAGCCGTGCCGCTCGATCAAAGCCAGGGCGGCCTGTGCATAGGCAAACCCGTCCTGATAGGCGCCATAGTGATGCGCGACATAGACGCCGAACCAGGACAGCCCGTAGGCCGAGGCCGGGGTCGGGCCGTGATTGATCGTGAGTTCCACGATCTTGGCGAGATGCAAAAAGCTAATGCCGTCATTGACGAAGAATGACGCTTGACAACTCACCAGAAGCGCCATCGCCGCTTCTATTTCCGGGTTTTGGGCAACCGGCATGGCGACAAGCGCCGCGATGGGGCGCTCCTTCAGCGCGCGCTGGACCGCCTCATAGGCCTGCGCTGCCTCCGCCGGAGACGGGTAGCGCTGAAGCTTGATCCCGAGCGAGGCCAGACCCGAGAGCACGGCCCCGATGGCGCCCTCGTAATCCGAGCGAAGCGTCTGCAGGGCGGCCCTTAGCCGGCTGGCTTTCGCCCGGTCAACCGGCGATCGCGCGTGACGGTGCAGACGATCGATTTCGTCTGAAGCCTGATCAAGGTCGGTGCGAAGAATAAGACATTCGCATTGGAGAAAGAGAATCTCGAACGCGATCACGTGGTGGGCTGACCATGAGTCCGGGCCCAGGATTGTCTGCGCAAGAGCAAGATTATCCGACGCCTGGCCGATCGCGGCGGCGGCTTGCGCGCGCCGTGTTGCGGTCAGCAGGGCGGTGACGAAGGCGATCCTTTGTGGCGCCCCGATGTCGTCGATCGCCGCGCGCTCGATCTGGCTTGCGATCACGAAAGCCATCTCCTGGCTGGCGTCGCTCCACAGGTCGATCATGATCATGGCGATACGCCGATGCAGATGCGCCCGTTCCGAACCGCCCGATAAGGCATACGCTGCTTCGAGGACCCGGTCATGGGCGAAAGCATAGACGTCCGGCTCCCGGGACAGCAGCCCCGCTTCCTTCAGCGGTTGCGCGCCCTGTCTCACCCTATCGAGGCCGATATCCAGAACGGCCGCCAGCAGCCCCTCGTCGCAGCGCGGCCCGATGCAGGCCAGAATACGCAGAATGTCGCGTCCTTCCCGCGGCAAGCGGTCCAGACGCCGCAACATCAGATCCGCGACATTGTCCGTCGATGGCAGGCGGACGACGTCGGCAAGGTCCCACTCCCATCGCCTGTACGACCAGTCAAACCGAAACAGTCGCTCGTCCACCAGGCTGCGCAGCAACTGCCCGATGAAAAAAGGATTGCCTGACGTCTTCTCATGGAGCGTGGCGGCGAGGTCCGCGACATCGGCCTCCTCGCTGCCCGTCGCCTCGGCGATCATGCCCGTGACCTCGGCGGTGGAGAGTGGCCGCAGGAGGATTTCAGACAAGCCCATGCGCTGCGTGGCGGCGGCCGCGCGCAGCGCATGGACCTCGGTAGCTCGGCCGTGATCGCTGTCACGATAGGCACCGAGGAGCAGGAGATGGTTGGGCGCCTGGGTGACGAAGGCCTGGATCAGCGACCATGTCGAATCGTCGGCCCATTGCAGGTCATCCAGGAACAGGACGAGAGGCGCGCCCGATGCGGCAAACGCCTCCAAGGCGTGTAGAACCGCCGCGTTGAGGCGTCTTTGCGCCAAGTCCGCGGGCAGTTCGGCGACCGGTGCCGGTCGCCCGATCAATGAGTCCGATTCCGGAACCAGATCGACAATCAGCTGGCCGTGGCCAACCAACTTGGCCAGCAGGCGCTCGCGGGCGGCCGCCCTTTCCTCATCGCTTCCGCTCTGAAGCGGTTCGATCAGGGAGCGCAATATCTGCACCACCGGCGCGAAGGGGATGTCGCGCTGGTGCTGGTCGCTTTTGCCGGTCGCGAAACGCCAGCCTTGCCGCCCGGCATGGGGAGAGAGACTGCCCGCGAGGGCCGACTTCCCCGCGCCGGCTGCACCTGCGATGAGGAGGATTTCAGATCGGCCCGTCCGTGAGACCCGCTCCAACGCCCCTTCCAGGGCCTCGATCTCCCCGCTCCTCCCAAACAGCTGGTCGGACAGGGCCAGCTTCGGCATCGCGCCTTGCCCGAGGGGAAAGGGCGGGATCGTCCCATATGCGGCCCATTCCGCGCGGCATCGCTGCAGATCTGCCTGTAGCAATGCGGCGCTCTGGTAACGATCCGCCGGGTCCTTCGCCAGCAGCTTCAAGATCAAATCCTCGAGCACGGGCGGCAGATCGCGCAATGCGGTGGGCCGCACAGGCTGCATCGCCAAATGGGCGTGCAGCCACCCGGCAGGAGACTGCCCGTTGAAGGGCAGCCGACCCGTCAGCAGCTGGTAGAAAGTGACGCCCAGGGAATAGAGGTCGCTCCGCTGATCTGTGACGGGGGAGACCCGATGCGCGGCCTCGGGGGCGGCGAAAGGCAGCGCATCGTCACCGAGCGGAAGTTCTGTCCCCGCCTCATCCACCAGGTCCAAAGGCGTCGCTCGGCCAAAACCCGCCAGCCGTATCCTGCCGTCGGATGCGCGGCGAAGATGCCCGGGTTGAATGTCGCGGTGAAGTACCGAGCGCTGATGTACATGCGCCAGGGCCGCAGTGGCGCCCAGGGCAATGTCCAGAAAGGCAGCAAGGGGCAGGACCTCCCCTGCTGGCAGCATGACGGGCTGTGCAGGCTCGTCCGCGAAGACGAGGACAGGGCCCTGCCTGGTCCGGATCAAGGAGCGCGGCACCAAGGCGAAGGCAGGATCGAGACGCGCGGCCATGCGATCGGCATTTTCGAACGCGCGGCATAGTCTTGCGTCATGCCAGGGTGCGCGTTCGATCACCCAAGCAGTTTGGGTCTCCTCGTCCTGGAGCCGATAGGCCGCGTGCTCTCCGTTGCGACTGACGAGCACCATCGTGGCCCTCTCGAGCCAGGCCTCATCGAAAATGGGCGCGGAACGCGACGAACCTTGGCGGTCTCCAAGCGGCATCATCGGCGCCACGGGCCGAACAGCGAGCGGGCGATCCGATCCTCGGAAAAAACCAATCTGCATTGATCCGGCGAGCGCCGGGCACCGTCAACGCCACCGATCATAAGGTCTTCCCCTGAAGACCGGGCTCACGCAGCATCCTGCTCCAACCCGGTCGCGACGATAGGGTAAGGTCCGCGGACCCGGTCGTCTTGTCAGGTTTATGCAGATTTTGCTCATAATTGCGGGTTGCCGTCACTCCGGCGAACCCGCGCAAACGTCGCTTGCCACAGCGAATGCCGCGCAACTAACGTGATGCGCGCGACCTGACGTCGCTTTGTCCAGCAGCCCCATCTCGCCTGGTTTCGGTCCGGATACAAATGAGCCCGCTGGCCACGGCGCCATACAAGGAGAGATTGCGGAGCCGATGGTTACAGAGCATCAGTCCGGCCTGTTCGGCCCAAGAGTGTCGCGTCACTTCGGATTCGATCGCAGTGCCGTCCTCACCGCGGGCGCACGTCATGCGCCGGCAATCGCAATGACCTATCTCTTCAGTGACAAGCTTGGACCGGAGCCCACGCCCATCCCGCCCGTAGAGGCGGCCTTCAGCATCATGGTCCAGCTGGCGCCGCTCGATTGGCACAGCATGACGCTGCGCGCCTCCCCCCATTTCTCAGGCCCAGTGCCGGCCAGCGCAGTCAGCGTGGTCGATCTCGAAGATCGGCCACAATCGCGCCTGTCGGGCCGGTTCGAGGCCGTTCAGTTCTATGTGCCCCGGGCCGCCCTGAACGATCTCTGCCGGGAACGGGGCCTCGCCCCCATCGGCCATATGGTTCGGCCGCGCGCCGAACCCGATCCGCTCGCCTGGCAGATGGCCTCGCTCCTCCTGCCCTATATCCACGGGTTTGCCCAAGCCAGCCCGCTCTTTGTCGATCATGTCGCCATGGCCTTTCTCGCCCATGCCGCACGGGACTACGGCGGCGTCGATTTCGCCGGTCCAGCCCGGCCTAGCCTGACGGTCGCGCAGAAGCAGCGGGTTGATGATTTCATGCGCGCTTCCCTGACGCACAGGCTCACAATCGAGGATATCGCCGAGGCGATCGATCTGAGACCGAGGCACTTCGCGGCCTCGTTTAAAAAGAGTTTCGGGCTGCCCCCCTACCGCTATCTGACGCAGTTGCGGATCGAGGAGGCGAAGCGCCTCATGGCGGCGTCCCCCTTGTCGTTGTCAGACATTGCGATGGAATGCGGTTTTGGCGATCAGGCCCATTTCACCCGGGTCTTCACTCGGACCATCGGCTGCAGTCCAGGCGCTTGGCGGCGTTTGCGCGCGGCGTAATCCGCCTGGAACGACGGCCAGGCCGGACCCCGCATCGGCGTGCCCTGCCCTTACCCGCGCTGGCTCCGTTGCCACGCCCCCGGTGCCACCCCCACGTCTCGGCTGAAGACCCGGGTGAAATGGGCCTGATCGCCAAAACCGCAGGCGAGTGCAATCTCTGAAAGCGGTAGCTCATTCTGTCTCAGCAGGCGTTTCGCCTCCTCGATGCGCAGACCCGACAGCCAGCGATAGGGCTGCATGCCCAAGGTCTGGCGAAAGGCGCGGGTGAAGTGGCTGGGGGACAAGCCGCATTCCCGCGCCAGATCGGCGATCGAGACCGGTCCTGCGAAATGCGCCCGCAGCAGGTCCTTGGCCCGACGTTCTTGCCAGGGCGCCAAGCCCCCGGGGGAGCGCGACTGCGCCGACATGCCGCCATAAAGCTGGGCCACGTGAATCCGCAATGCGAGGAGGATATGTTCGACGAAAAGCGCGTTGGACCGCTCCCCCTCCATGGCCTGGACCAGGAGCTTGGCGATGCCGGCGGCAGCGGCATCCTCCGCCCCCCGGGGCCAAACCAGCTCCCGGATCGGCGGCGCGCCGTGGTCCGCTGCCACATCATCGAGGGAGCCGTAGGGCAGATAGACCTGCAGGAAATCGAACGGATTGCCGATGCGGGCACTGGGCTCATCGTCCAGAGTGAGCAGGCTCGTGCAGCCTTGGCGGTAGGCGCCCCCAAAAACGCGTTTGCCCCGAAGCCAGAGCTCATGATCGGCGCTGTCGCGCAGATGAAGATGAATGCTGTAGGCGGCCTCGCGCGGGGGTGGTGAGGTCGGCTCCGCGAGAGGACGGTCGCTGCGCAGGCGGGTCACGGCTATGGCAGTTGTCCCCGCCCCCTTGGCAGCCAGAAAAGGCGCCTCGGTCAACTGAAACAGCCGAGCGATGCTCGCGCCGTAGGTGCCGCGCTCCAACATTCCTCTCCCGGTCTGAGATAACGGCAGGATAGAGTGAACCGTTTCGTCGGCAAAGCCCTTCCGTCGGCACCCGGCTGGCCGGTCAGGCAGCGCCCGCCAACGGCGCGCCCCGTCCATGGATGGTGTTTCCGGGGAGCGCGACTAGTGATAGTCTTCACACGCAGTCAGTTTGCTGTCGCGACGATCTGTGAGAAACGTCATGCGTGTAGCCTTCGTCGAATGGCCCGATGGCCTTCTGCCGACCGGTCCCGCCTGGGACAGGATCGCCGCCGCCGTCGAACTGGCCCAGCCCGACCTTCTCATCACTGATCAACTGCCGTTCGGTCCATGGCTTGCCGCCGCACCGCGCTTCGACAGGGAAGCGGCGGCGGCGAGCGTTGCCCTGCATGCGGAAGGCCTGGTTGCCCTCGCAGCACTGGACGTGCCGGCCGTTGTCACCACCCGCCCAGTCTGGCGCGGGGACCGCTTTGTCAACGAAGGGGTGGTCATCGAAGGCGATCGGGTGAGGTTCCTCCACCGCAAGCACGTTCTGCCCGATCAGGAAGGCTGGCGCGAGACAGTCTGGTATGAGCCGGGCTGTGAGGGCTTCATCACCGCCGATATCATGGGCATGCGAGTGGGCATGCTGATCTGCACCGAACTGATGTTCAGCGAATGGGCGCGGCATTACGGAGCGCAAGGGGCCGAACTGATCGTTGTTCCCCGCGCCACGCCCCCCGGATCTCCGTGCCAAATCGCCGCAGCCATGGCCGCGGTCGTCTCCGGCGCTTACGTGATCAGCTCGAGCCGCGTCGGTCAGGTGGACGGCGGGCCCCTGTTTGGCGGCCCGGGCTTTGCCTTTGCACCTGATGGGAGCCTGCTGGCGACAACCTCCGCGGAGACAAGCCTTCGCGTCCTGGAACTGGATGCCGGTCTCTCCCGTCGGCAGAAGCGGCGCTACCCCTGCTATCTCTCCGAGCCGGTCCTTCTCTAAGCGGCAGAGAAACCCATCACATGCGGTTTGTCACGTGGTTGACGTTTTCTGAAGCGGGACAGCGATCCCGGCGATGCAAAATCCGCAGAGCCGAAACAAAGCAGACACTCAGTTGTCAATGTTCCTTAAAGGGATCTTCCTCGATGGGCGGGCAGATGCAAAGGCAATAGACGAGCCCTCAGGAGAGGTGTTCGCGCGCCTATACATGGATCGCTCCATTGTCTTTAGCCGGCTGATTGTCCCTTCAACCTTGCCATTGCTTTATCGTAATAGGATCCCCCACGAGCGTCTGGTGAGGTGGCGGCAAACAAGGTAGGGAGCGCGCCCTCGGTGGCGGACGGGCTGGCAAATAGCCGGAGAAATCCGGTCAATGCGTGAAGAACGGTCAACGATATCTTTGGTGTATCGATATACAAGCCAAGGAAGTCGACAAAGGAAACAAATGCCCTCTGGCGCTGCCTCTGCTTGCACCAGGTCCCTTTTGGTGACGGCCCCACCCATGACGATGGTGGAATCGTCGGATGCTTGTGAAATCGCTCCCTACACCCATCCCACAAAACTCTTGTGTAAGTCTTTGAAGTTTTTGTCAAATATGCACGTCAATTGAGTAGTGTAACGCGTCTAATGATGCACCCGCCATTACCAAGTTTGCATGTCTTCAACAGTATAGGTGGAAGGGACAGCACCATTGCTGCCCGTGAACTTACGCCCGGCCAAGGGCGGCCCCCTGACGCGAATGGAACGATCGGTGCAGGCTGCGCATCAAGCGCCGGCCGTCTGCGGTTTTGAAAGCAGGAGCGCCATAGAATCTTCACGTGTCGACCTCACGGTCGCATGACAAGTATACCTATACACAGGGAGAGGG
>NZ_DATJJK010000067.1:0-6282 GCF_035492295.1 Acidisoma sp.
TGTCTGATCACCTCTTCCTCAGACCAGGCTGAATCGAGCACGAGGGCGCCGTCCGGCGTTGGCCGCACGGCAACGCGCGGCGTATTCAAGACAGCACGAAGACCCGTCGCGACCGGCTTGGTTTTGACAAGAACGGAGATCGGCGTCGCATCGGGCAGATGCCGCCCGGTCGCCGCGACCAGTTCCGGCACGCCAGCGCCGGTCGCGACCACAACGGTCTCCACCGCGAGACGTATGCCGTCCCCCAGAATCACACCGCTGACGCGCCCGCCCGCTAGATCGACGGAGGCACGGCCAGCCTCGGTAATCGTCCTCCCCCCAAGTGCTTCGAAATTCTGGAGCAGGAGAGCGATGAGCGAGGGCAGATCAACCCAGCCTTCGCCGGGGTTGAAGATCGCGCCTTGCGGGGTGATCGCCCGTGCATTAACGCCGGGCGTCACCGCGGCCACCGACTCCGGCGCCAGAAGCTCCGCGTCATAGCCGAGAGCGCGCTCATGCGCGTGGACGGCCACGATGTCATTGAATGCATCATCTGCATCCCAGGTCAGACCGCCGTCGAAGCGCAACCAGGGGGCATCCGGAGATTGCGCGGCCAGCGTTCGGTAGCGATCGATTCCTATCATCCGGAGTTGATGATAGACAGCCGAGCGGCGCCGCGCTGAATTCAACCACGAAAGCGACCGACCGGAGGCGCCGTTTCCAGGCGGGCCATCATTGACGAGTGTCACGGTGGCACCCGCCCGCACGAGATGAAGGGCGGTGGATACGCCAAAAATGCCCGCGCCGATGACGACGATGGGAGCACGGGACGATGGGCTATGCATGAGAGCCTGCTTTCGATATGATCAATCGGGAGCTCGCGAACTGGGTCAAAGCACTTCGGACAAGAACTGCTGCAGCCGCGCGCTTTGGGGATTTCCAAAAATCGCTTCAGGATGGCCGACTTCGACGACCTTTCCTTCATCCATGAAAACCACCTGGTCGGCGACCTTTCGGGCAAAATTCATTTCATGGGTCACGATGACCATCGTCATCCCGCGTCGGCCGAGTTCAGCCATGAGGTTGAGGACGCCCTTGACCAATTCCGGGTCGAGCGCGCTAGTTACCTCATCAAACAGCATGACTTCCGGATCGAGCGCCAGGGCGCGGGCGATCGCCACCCGCTGCTGCTGACCACCGGAGAGATCAATCGGCCGATGATCCGCACGGGCGGAAAGGCCGACCTCGGCGAGCCGTGCGCGGGCAACCCTATCGGCCTCCGCCTTCGACCTGCCTTGGACTTTGCGCAGCGCCAGCGTGACATTGCCGAGCGCCGTATGATCGGGAAAGAGATTGAAGTGCTGAAACACCATGCCCACGCGCCGCCGCAGCTGATCCGGCTTGACTGCCCGCATCGTCCGGCCATCCAGCAGCACATCGCCGCCGCTGGCTTCCACGAGCCGGTTGAGACAGCGCAACAGCGTCGATTTGCCAGATCCGGAGGGGCCAATGATGCAGGTAACCGACCCAGGCTTCACCGCGAGGTCGATGCCTCGCAGCACCCGCAGCGGGCCATACTGCATCTCCAGCCCCCGCACCTCCAGGCTGCCACCGCGAAGTTCCTTGCCGGATCCTGCCGCGCCCATTGATGGCGCACCCTGTGCCTCGCCGACCTCCTCCAGGCCGCTGACCAGCGCGCTCGGCCGCTTGCCGCTGCGCATGCGCTGGTCGATGTAGTTCACCAAATGCGTCAGCGGCACGGTGATGGCGAGATAGAAGACCCCGGACAGCAGCAAGGGCGACAAGTTTCCGCTGACCACCGCTTCATCCTGGCCGACACGAAACAACTCGCGCTCCATGGGCAGGAGACCGAGGAAGTAAACGAGGCTAGAATCCTTGATATTGCCGATGAATTGGTTGACCAGGGCCGGGAGAACCCGCCTGATGCCCTGCGGAATGACGATCAGGCGCATGGACTTAGCATAACTCATCCCCAGGGCGCGGCACGCCTCGAGCTGGCCGCGTTCCACACTCTGAATCCCGGAGCGGAAGATTTCGCCGATATAGGCCCCCGCAATCAGGCTGAGCGCCGCGATGCCGAGGGGAAACGGTGATGGGCCGAACAGTATCCGGCCGAAACGGGCAAAGCCCTGGCCGATAAGCAGGATGGTGACAATCGCCGGCAGGCCGCGAAAGATATCTGTATAGATGCGCGCCGGCGCACGCAGCCAGGCCGCGCGCGAGATGCCCATCACGGCGAGGACAAGACCGATCAGGACGCCGAGGATGGTAGACGTGACTGCCAGGATCAGCGTATTCTTGAGGCCGACCGCAATCATGTTCGGCAGCACGGCGAGCATCGACGGCCAATCGAGGAAGGTCTGCCGCAGGGTCTCCAACCATCCCATCGTCAATCCTCCGCCGAACCAAAACCAGTCTCAAACTCAGCGCCATCGGCACGAGAAGCACAACAGGCACAATCAAGACGTCACTGTCATCAATGCTGCGGCAGATATTGCGGCGTCAGCGGATCACCCGGGAACCACTTCTTGAAGAGTGTTTCCCATGTGCCATCCTGCATTGCGGCATGGAGCGCCTTGTTGAGGGCATCCTTGAAGGCGGTGTTGCCCTTTCGCACAACGAACCCGGCCGGCGCATCGAAAGACGGAATATTGACTGCGATCTTGAGAGACGGGAAACGCTGCGCATCCTGCTTGGCTGACTCGTAATCCAGGAAATGAGCGTCAATCGTCCCGCTGTTCAACGCGGACACGGCAGAATTGTCATCGGGAAATTCCACCAGGCTGGTTTTGGTGAAATGTTTCTCCGCATAGATCGCTTCCAGCGAACCCTGCAGGATACCGAGACGCTTGCCCGCGAGATCGTCCGGCGTGCGGATCGTGCTCTCGGATGTCAGGACAGAGAGAAACCCGACCAGATAGCCGTCTGAGAAATCCACAACCTTCTTCCGCGCGGCGGTGGTGCCGATGGCAGCCACCGCAACGTCGAAGCGGCCATTGGCGACGGAGGGCAGCAGCGCGGAGAAATCCTGCCCGATGACGATGACATGGCTGCTGTCGAAGCCAAGCCTTCGGGCGACATCGCGGAACAGCTCGATATCGAAGCCGGTGAAATTTCCGCTCGCGTCGGTAAAGGCATAGGGCTTGGAATCGCCCACGCTGCCGACGGTGATCGTGGTCCGATCGATCAGATGATAGGGATTGCCGGGCGGCGGTGCAGCAAGGACCGGCGCCCTGCCACTGCCGATCAGTCCGAGTGCCGCCAGCGCGACAATGCCAAGAAGTCTCCGGGACGGCTTCTGCATCGGATAAGCTTCCATGTTGAAGAGTTATTACGCCAAGACGCATCCGACCGTTGTGGCCACCTGCCCTCGCGAAGCTGCCACAAAAAAGAGACCGGTCTCAATAGAAATTTTACGGTCTTGACGAGAAGGATCGAAAGCCGTTACGGCGCGGTATGACCCAAGAGAAAGAGGCGCGCCGGCCGGCGACGGTGCAGGATGTCGCGCGCTTGGCGAAAGTGTCCAAGGCGACGGCGGCGCGCGCCCTAGGTCGGTATGGATCGGTTAGCGCCAAGGTCACGGCGAAGGTAGAAGCGGCCGCGGAAGCGCTTGGCTACCGCCCTAACGAATTGGCGCGGACGATGACGACCGGGCGCTCCGGGACGATCGGCGTCATCGTGGGCGACATCGAAAATCCCTACTTTGGCCTCGCCGTGCGCGGCATCAGCGACGGCGCCAAGGAGCGCGGCTTCAATGTGATCCTGGCGAATTCGGGCGAGGATCTGGTCGAGGAAAAGGCCGCCGTCGAGGTTCTGGCGCGCAAGCAGATCGACGGACTGATCATCGCGCCCGCCGTCGCGCGGGAGTGGGACCATCTGGCGGAGTTCATCCGTGGGGGCCGGCCGGTCGTGCTGATGGACCGCGAACTTTCTGCACTCGAGGTCGATTGCGTTATCATTGACGATAAGGCAGCCGCCAGGAGTGCCACGGAAGTCCTGATCGCGGCTGGCCATCGCCGCATCCACTATATCACGGCAACCAAACTGAAAGAGCCGGTTTACACCGATCAAAGCCTGATCGATCTATCGACGGTTGCCAACCGTATCGCCGGCCTTTTGGAGGCGCTGACCGAGGCCGGCATTCCCGACCCCGATCGTCACATCCTTTTCGACGCAGGCAATACGCCCGAGGGTCATGCAGCCATCGCCGCGCTACTGCGCCAGACCCCGCCGCCGACGGCGGTTCTCGCGTCCGATAGTCTCATCGCCCTCGCCGTGTTCCGGGTGGCAAAAGCGCTGAAGCGGCGCATTCCGGACGATCTTTCGCTGATCAGCTTCCATGATGCCGATTGGACCAGCGCCACGACCCCGGCGGTGACGGTGATCGCCCAGCCCGCCTATGATCTGGGGCGGGCAGTCGTAGCTATGCTGATCGACCGCATCGACGGGTTGTCCGAACCGCCGCGCCGCCACGAACTCAAGAGCGCACTGATCCGACGGGAATCGGTGAAGTACCTCAGCTGAGGGTCTACCAAAGCGAGGAGGTTACACGTATTGAGTCCTGCCGGGGTCTGACTATCAAATTCCTATAACCGTGCGGATAGCCTCACGTTGCTAGGAGCAGTCAGAACGGCGTCAACCGCGCTGAGCGGCGAGCCGCAGGCGGCACTGTCACAGTGCCTCTGAATCGCTGTGGTGCAATTCACCCTGAGGCGCTCGATTATGCGCTAGCCGATGGCCCGAGTTATCCAACGCGAGGCGGAACGTCGATGCCGCTGGTGCTGAGGTCTATCTATACTTGGATATTTCACATATTGCCTGCAGGGGCGATCGCCTCAGCGACGTCGACATGTGAATGCCGTCGGGATCCGCCAGATCGCCGAGGATGGAGAAGTGGTTTCGGCCGGGAAGCGACAAAGTTGCGACATTCTCACTTCGCTCTTTGCGCGCTGCCACATAACTATGCGATCGACGGACCAGTTCCGGGAGCTCCGCTTCACCCACGGACACGATCGTTCGAACCTTGGAGGCCAGTAGAATCGGGGTATACAGGCCGATCTCCTCGCGTGTTGAGCTGAGTTTCTCATTCAGCCAAGAGAGGACAATCGGCTCAAGGTCAAAAACTGCGCTTGTCGCCAGAGTCAGCGTGACAGCCGAATGATCCCCGTGAAGCGCGGCCAGTTGTCCACCAGCGGAATGGCCACACAGACAGACGGGCCGCCCTCCAAAACCTACCGCTGCGTCATATACCTGCAGAAAGTCGAGCAGTCGCCCGATCTCGCCGACGATCTCCGTCATGGTTGCTTCGGGAGCAAGCGTATACTCCGCGAGGATGACGTTGAACCCACGCCCCAGTGGACTTCTCGCGACGAAGACCATCTCGTCCTTAGTGTAGTTCTGCCAATAGCCCCTATGAATGAAGACAAAGGTCGGTGCCGCTATCTGGCCACAGGACAACCAGTCGAAGCGTTCGCGCGGTCGCCCGCCATAAGCAATGTCGCGCTTTGCAGCCGCGGTCCTATAGAGAGCGTCGCATCGCACCCTAAACTGAGCTATTCTGGTCTGATAGTCAGGGTCCGCCCAGACGTTGGTGTAGCCAAGATCCAAAGACGCGCGGTCCATCCTCATCAGCCTGCGGCAATTCCCAGTTCTCTCGTTCCAGGACCCTGCTGCGCTCCTTCTCCAGCGTCGGCCCTGGCCGCCAGCCCTGATCGCGTTCGGCCTGCCGCACCCAGTTGCGCGGCGTCTCGCCCATGCAGCCGATTTTGCCGGCCACAGAGGTGATCGCCGCCCACTGCGTCGGATACTCCCCTTGATGCTCAAGGACCATACGTGCCGCGCGCTCACGCACTTCGGCAGAGAAAGACGGGGTTCTCTTCTTCATCATGACCTCACTCAACTCAAGAGTTTTGGTCTCCGGAAAACCCGGGCCGGTCCATAGCCGCAATGGGTCGCAATACGGCCACAGATAGCCGGCATGGCAACACCGTCGATGGCGGGGTTCGAAAACAGCAAACCCGCCGCTCTCGGAACATCGGCGATGCGCAACCGTTCCCGATACAGGCCGGAGGAGCGAAATCCATCCGACGAAAGCAAAAACACCAGAGCCGCCGATTCCTGCTGCCACAATCTAAAGACGGCCAAAGCCGAGTTCGAGAACGAGCAGCAGAGCCGCCCAAGTAAGAGCCTGCCGTCTATCACTGGGCGCGTGTCGCCACCCAGCACGACGCCCGCAGTCGCAGCCGCTATGCAGCACTCCGAGGGCCGGCCCAGTCTCACGCC
>NZ_DATJJK010000068.1:0-8734 GCF_035492295.1 Acidisoma sp.
GATCGGGCGCTGCCATCTGCGCGACCCATCCTGGTTCCAGTGGCCACTGCTGGAGGCCGCCATCGAAGGCAACATCATCGCGGACTTCCCCCTCTGCAACAAATCCTTCAATTGCGCCTATTCGGGCGTGGACCTCTGAGAGGGCAGGCGATGCGCAAAACGCTCTTCGACAGCCTGATCCATCGCCCCTTCACCGAACCGCTGCCGGCGCCGGAGGGGGAGATCCACGGCCTCGACCAAGCCGCGCGGCGGCGCCTGGGGCGCAGCCTCGCCATCCGCGTCGTCGATGCCGGATCCTGCAACGGTTGCGAGCTGGAACTGAACGCCCTCTCCAATCCGCTCTACGATCTCGAACGCTGTGGTTTGAAGGTCGTCGCCTCTCCCCGCCATGCCGATGTGCTGCTGGTGACGGGGCCGGTGACGGGCCATATGGAGGCCGCGCTCCGCGCGACCTATGAGGCGATGCCGGCACCGAAATGGGTGATCGCGTGCGGCGATTGCGCGGGCTGTGGCGGGCTTTACGCGCAAAGCCCCGCCTGTCTGGGCGGGGTTTCTGCCGTGCTGCCTGTCAATCTTACCATCCCGGGCTGCCCGCCCACACCCCGCGCCCTGCTCGCGGGGCTCAGGCGATTGATGGAAGCTTAGACGACATCGGCCTCGAAATCGGCCGGGATCGAGCCGCGGACGAGGCAGGGCGAGACGAACAGCGTGCCAAGGATCATCCCCGTCGCGGTGCGGAAGGCCACGGTCAGCCAGAGCCCCGCCAGCAACAGGATGAGGGCGCCGCCGATCACCGTGAAAAGGGTCAGCCCGGTCTGATGGGCGATCGCCATCGTCGCCGCCGTATAGACGCCGAGCGGAAAGGTGAAGCCCCACCAGCCAAGGTTGAAGGGCAGGCCCTCCCCCCGCAGGTAGCGGATGGTCGTCAGCACGGCGAGCGCGAACCACCAGACGCCATAGCCCCAGAGAGCCACGCCGCCGATGAGGCCAAGCCCCTGGGCGACCGGGCCGAGCATGGGCAGGCCGACGCTTGCTGCCAGATGCGGCGCATCGGCGCCCAGCAGCAGCAGGGAGAGCGCCCCGGTGCCGATGGGGCCAAGCGCCAGGCAGCCCGAGGCCGCCATGTCCCGGTGCGGCAGCTTGTGCAGCACAAGCCGCAGAAACAGGATGACCAGCACGCTCAGCGCCAGCGGCACGGAAAATGCCCAGAGCGCGTAGCACAGCATCATGACCGTCAGCGCGGTATGCGGGTCATTGAGATAGGGGATCAGCTGCGCGCCGCTGGCGGCCGCCACTTCCGCCGCCACGATCGGCAGCAGCCAAACCGCCGTCATGCGCTCCATGGCGTGATCATGCCGGGTGAACATGAGAAAGGGCACGCCGAGCCCGCAGGCGAGCGACATCGCCATGTCGATCCACCACAGCGGCGCGGCAATGCCGACCGCAAGGTCTCGTCCGATCAGCGGAACGCCGAAGGCGAGGAAGCCGTTGATGATGGTGGCCAGGCCCATGGGGATGGCGCCGAAGAACATCGACATCACGGAATGGTCGAAGATGCGGCGGGCACCCTCGAAAAACATCACCCAGCGCGCGGCATAGAGCAGCGTGAAGGCGGTGAAGAGGGCGATGTTGAACAGCCACAACCCCACGGCCACAGCATGCAACCCCGGTACGGGCAGCGGCCACTGGTTGAGGCAGAGGGCAAGAACACCCGTGCCCATGGTAGCGGTGAACCAGTTCGGGGTGAACTGGCGGATGATTTCCTGAACGCCGGTCTGGGGCACTGCCCAGTTGGGCGGTCGGCTGGCGGAAATTGTGGTTTGGGACATGGCGACCTCCATCTCGACATCGCTGAATGCCATGATCCTAACGATCTAGAATTAATCTAACCATACGCGATATCCGCACATATCGATCAGATGAACAGATTTATCGCCTGAGGGTCTGACGCGTTCGGATTGTGAGTGGGAGCGATTCATCGAAATCGTGAATCAGGCCCTAATCAATAAGTTAGAGCGCGATCCAGGCCGATCAAACGCTGGCGCACTCATTTCGTGTCCGCGACGGCGCCTTGCGTGGCACCCGCCGCCGCCCACATAAGTTCCGCGAACTTCTCTTCACAGTGGGCGAAATGCCAGAAGCCGAGCCAGTTGCCCGTGATACCCCGCAGACCGTTCTTGTCGTTGAGGATGAGATTCTGGTGCGCATGGTCATCGCCGATTACTTGCGGGACTGCGGTTATCGGGTGATTGAGGCGGGCGACGCCGAAGAGGCACTGAAGGTTCTCCAATCCTCGGAGGATGTGCATGTCGTCTTCAGCGACGTTCAGATGCCGGGCGAGATGGACGGGTTCGGTCTGGCCAGGTGGATCCGGCAGAACCAGCCGCAGGTGAAAGTGCTGCTGACCTCCGGCAATGCAAAGGCAGCGGCGACGGCACACGATCTCTGCGAGGAGGGGCCGCTCGAGGCAAAGCCTTACCAGCCGCAGACCGTGCTCGACCGTATCAAGCGGCTTCTCGCAGAAAATCCCTGATCGCACCGAAATGCTGCGCTCCGCTGCATCGCGAGGGCAGTAGGGACCACGCAGACGTTTCCACACCGGCATCGATCCGGTTCCGTGTCATGCGCCAGAACCGTGCATGATGGGCAAAGTGCGACATGGGCTTTGTCCATCCTCGCCATCCGCGCCATCATCAGCCTCCCAGCATTGACGCTGCTCACGCATTCATGATGGCATGCCCCTCCGCACATGGGTGCGGGTGAACACGGGCCGGCTGCGGCCGTAGCCATGCTCTCCAGTCATGGCCCATGACTTGCATCGCCAAATCATAATGGAACGTAAGTCCCGCTTCCTGACCCGTCGCAAACAGCCAACGCCTCCGGAGAATTGCATGATCAAGCCGATCCTCTACGCTGGGCTGCCCCTGATGCTGACTATCGGTGCCGCCAGCGCCTTTGCCGCCGATACCATCAAATTCGGCGTTCCCGTGCCGCTCTCCGGCCCCTATGCGGCCGCGGGCACCGATATCCTCAACGGAGCCAAGATGGCCGCGGCCAAGATCAACGCCGATGGTGGCGTGCTGGGCAAGCAGATCGAGATCGTGGCCGAGGATGACGGTTGCGATGCCCAGATGGGCGTGCAGGCCGCACAGAAAATGGTCGATGGCGGCGTCTCCGTCGTCACCGGCTCCTATTGCTCGGGCGCGGCCCTGCCGGAACTCGTGGCGCTGCATCGCGCGGGCATTCCCTACGTGCTCGACGCTGCGACCAATCCCAAACTGACCTCGATGGGCTTCGACAATGTTTTCCGCACCATCGGGCGTGACGACGAACAAGGACCCTTCGCCGCAGCCTTCATCGCTGACTATTTGCACGCCAAGAAGGCGGCCGTTATCGACGACAACACCACCTACTCCAAGGGCCTTGCCGACAACACGGTCCAGGCGCTGAAGAAGGACGGTGTCGATGTCGTCTATTACGATGCGATCACGCCCGGCCAGATGGACTATTCGGCCGTGCTCACCCACGTCGCCTCGCTCAAGCCCGACGTCATCTATTTCACCGGATACTTCTCCGAAGCCGGTCTGATCGCGAAAGAAGCAGCAGCCCTACATCTCAAAGTGCAGATGATGGGTGGCGACGCGACCAACGATCCGACGCTGATCAAAACCGCAGGCCCGGGTGCCGAAGGCTGGATCGCGACAACGGCACCGCTGCCGCAGTTCCTTACCGGCGCGAAGGATTTCGTGAGCGATTTCACGAAGAAATACGGCGCGGCCCCCGGCCCCTATTCCGTCTACGAGTATGATGCCGTGGGCGTCGCCGCCAAGGCAATTGCGGATGCCAAATCTACCGACCCTGCCGCCATCATCACTGCGCTGCATAACATCAAAGATTACCAAGGGTTGACAGGCAGCATCACCTTCAACAAAGCTGGTGACCGCGCAACCGCTGTCTACATTACCGTGGTCGTCAAGGACGGCGCTTTCACTCCCGGCATGAAGCTGAGCGATGCCGGAAAGTGGGTGCCCGTTCAGTAATGATTTTGCACAGCCGGTCGGAGTTCCCGTCGTCATGAGCGAATTTCTTCAACTCGTGATCGCCGGGCTCACGACCGGCTCCTTCTATGCGCTCATCGCTCTGGGCTACACGATGGTCTATGGCATCGTGCGCCTCATCAACTTCGCTCATGGCGACATCTTCATGGTCGGGGCTTTTCTCGGCTGGACGATGCTCAGCGTCCTTGCCGCCGGGCATCTGCCCTGGGGCATCGCGCTCTTCATCGCAGCGCTCCTGTCCATGGCGATCACCGGCGGGCTCGGCGTCTTTGTCGAGCGCTTCGCGTATCAGCCGCTGCTTTCGGCGCCGCCGCTCTCGATCCTCATCACCGCCCTCGGCGTCTCGCTTGCCCTCGAAAACGGCATTCTCCTGCTCTTCGGGCCCGGCTTCAAAACCTACCCGCATCTGATCAGCATGGCCGGCTTCTCTGTCGGCGGCGCTCAGATCAGCCACATCCAGATTGGCATCATCATCCTGAGTTTCCTGCTCATGGGCGCGCTCTATCTCTTTGTGCATCACACCTTCATCGGCACCGCGATGCGCGCGCTGGCGGTGGACCGGGATGCAGCCCGCCTCATGGGCATCAATGTCGAGCGGGTGATCCAGATCACCTTCTTCCTCGGCTCGGCCCTCGCGGCGGCCGCCGGTGTGATGGAAGGGCTCTACTATACCCAGATCAGTTTCTTCATGGGTTTCGTCGTGGGCCTCCGCGCCTTCACAGCTGCCGTGCTCGGCGGCATCGGCAATATCCCTGGGGCGATGGTCGGCGGCCTCATCATCGGCCTGCTTGAATCCTTCAGCGCCGGCTACATCTCCTCGCGCTGGACGGACGTGATCGTCTTCATCGTCCTGATCGGCACGCTGGTTATCAAACCCACCGGCATCTTCGGCGAACGTGTCGTGGAGCGCATGTAGGATGAGGGCACTCCTTCAGAACCGGCTGAGCACGGCAGGCATCGTCACGCTCGTCGTCGCGGCCTTCCTGCCCTTCTTCTGCAAGAATTACATCGTCGATGTCGCACTCACCATCGTCACCTATGGCATCCTCGGCCTCGGCCTCAACATCGTCGTGGGCTATGCCGGCCTGCTTGATCTCGGCTTCGCCGCCTTCTTCGCGATCGGCGCCTACACCACGGCACTGCTCGAAACCCATCTCGGCCTGACCTTCTGGGAGACGATCCCGGCGGCTCTCGTGCTCACCAGCATCGCCGGCATCATCATCGGCTACCCGACACTGCGATTGCGCAGCGACTATCTCGCCATCGTGACGCTCGGCTTCGGCGAAATCGTGCGCATCACCGTAACCAATCTCACCATCACCGGCGGGCCGGACGGGCTCTACGGCATCAATCCGGCCGACGTTCTGGGGCATGATCTGACCGCGCCGAAAGCGGTCTATGCCCTCGGCCTTGTCTTCCTCGCGGTCGTGCTCGTCTTCGTCATCCGGCTCGGGCGCTCGCGCCTCGGCCGCGCCTGGACCAGCCTGCGCGAGGATGAATCGGCGGCCGAAGCGGTCGGCGTGCCGACGCTGCGGGTGAAGATGCTCGCCTATGTCATGGGCGCGCTGGTCGGCGGCCTCGGCGGCAGCCTGTTCGCCGCGCGCTTCGGCGCCATCGACCCAACGTCCTTCACCTATGCCCAGTCGGTCTCCATTCTCATCATCGTCGTGCTTGGCGGGCGCGGCAGCATTCCGGGTGTGCTGCTCGGTGCGGTCATCGTCGCCGGCCTGCCGGAAGCCCTCCGCTTCATCCATCTCTGGCGCGAATTTGTCTTCGCAATCGCGCTCATCCTGCTCATGCTGCTCCGCCCGCAGGGCCTGTGGCCAGCGCGGCTGCGCCATATCGCGGCCCCGTCCGAAACCGAGGCCGAAGGCGTAGCCCATGCTGCCCCGGCCGAGCAGATCGCCGAACGGGTAGCGGGGGAGCCGGAGATTCTGCTCGAAACGCAGCAGCTCAGCCGCGCTTTCGGCGGCCTGCGCGCCGTCAGCGACGTCAGCTTCACCGTGCATCGCGGCGAGATCCTCAGCATCATCGGCCCCAACGGCGCCGGCAAGACGACGGTCTTCAACTGTCTGACCGGCGTCATCCCGCCCTCCTCCGGCGCCATCCTCTGGAACGGCCGGCCGCTCGCCCGCCTCGCGCCGCATCGCGTGGTGGCGCGCGGCCTCGCCCGCACCTTCCAGGGCATCCGTCTCTTCGACAACATGACCGTCTTCGAAAATGTCCTGGTCGGCATGGACCACCGCTTTCACCTGCCGGTCGTCGCCGAAATGCTGGCCCTCCCTCGCGCCCAGCGCGAAACCGGGCTGCATTACGCCGCCGCCCGCCGCTGGCTCGAATTCGTGGGCCTTTCCGACCAGGCAGGGCTGCGCGCCGGGGACCTCGCCTATGGCGACCAGCGCCGCCTCGAAATCGCCCGCGCACTGGCCAGCCAGCCGCAACTCCTGTTGCTGGACGAGCCTGCCGCCGGCATGAACCCGACCGAAAAGCAGTCCCTCATGGGTCTCATCCGCCGCATCCGCGACCTCGGTGCCACCGTTCTACTCATCGAGCACGACATGCTGCTGGTGATGGGCGTGTCGGACCGTGTCATCGTCATGGATCGTGGACAGGTCATCGCCGATGGCGCGCCGGATGCGGTGCGCACCAATCCCCGCGTGATCGAAGCCTATCTCGGCCGCGACGAGGAAGAGGAAGACGAGATGCCGGACGCGCTGGGCCAGGGAGCCATCGCATGAGCCTGCTCACCGTCGAAGGCCTGCGCGTCGGCTATGGCAAGGTCGAGGTGCTGCACGGCATCGGTCTGCGCGTCGCGGCGGGTGAAATCGTGGCACTGCTCGGCAGCAATGGCGCCGGCAAAACCACCACGCTCCGTGCCCTGTCGGGGCTGGAGCCCGTGCGGGCTGGCCACATCATGCTGAGCGACCAGAATATCGCGGGCCTGCCGGCGCATCAGATCGCCGCCCTCGGCCTCGCCCACGTGCCGGAACGGCGCCGCTTGTTCGCGCCCCTTTCGGTCGAGGAGAACCTGAAACTCGGGGGCTATCTCATCCGCGGCCAGCAGGCCGAACTGAAGCGGCGGATCGAGGCGATGTATGTCCTCTTTCCCCGACTGCTCGAACGTCGCCAGCAGCTGGCCGGTACGCTCTCTGGCGGCGAGCAGCAGATGGTGGCCATCGCCCGCGCGCTGATCTTGGAGCCCCGGCTGCTGGTGCTGGATGAGCCTTCCATGGGCCTCGCCCCCCTTGTGGTGCGGTCGATCTTCACCATCGTCCAGCGCCTGCGGGACCAGGGTATGGGTATTCTTCTCGTCGAGCAGAATGCGCGACAGACGCTGAAGATCGCCGACCGCGCCTACGTTCTGGAAAGCGGTTCCATTCTTCTGGAAGGCTCGGCCGAGGACCTCGCCCGCGATGCTCGGGTGCAATCGGCCTATCTCGGCGGGGCGGCGGCCTGACTTCGGGGCCGGCTTGACGGGCTTGACCGGCTCCACCTGCGGGGCTCTCCTGGCGCGGAAGGAGATTGCGATGGAAAGCCTTTTGCCCCTGGCAGAGAGTGCCGCCCGCCTGCTGAAGAGCCGCGGCGAGACGGTCGGCGTGGCCGAATCCTCCACGGGCGGGCTGATCTCGGCTGCCCTTCTCGCGCTCGGTGGCGCCAGCGCCTATTTCAAAGGTGGCGGCGTGATCTACACGGCGGACGCCCGCCAGGGTCTGCTCGGCCTGCCCACGCCCCTTCCGCCGCCAGTCGGGCGCCCCGCAACCGAAGCCTATGCCCAGCTCTTGGCCGAAAGCGCGCGGGCACGGTTGAACGCAGTCTGGGGCATCGGCGAGACCGGCGCCACCGGACCGTCCGCCAATCGCTACGGCGACGCGCCGGGCCATTGTTGCATCGCCGTCTCCGGCCCCGTGGCGAAGGTCATCACCATCGAGACAGGATCGGCGGAGCGTGCCGCGAATATGCGGGAATTCGCGCGAGCTGCTTTGGTGCTGCTGACGGAGGCAGTCGGCGAGGCCGGCTAGACTTCCCGCATGAGCATCCCGGCCGATCACGCTTATGATTTCGACCCGACCTATGGCTTCGATCTCGCTGGCCTGCGCGCGCTGAAGCCGCCCGAGGCGCTCCCCGGTTTCGATGATCTCTGGCGTGCGCGCTACGCGAAGGCGCTTGGCGTCGATCCCCAGCCACGGCTGAGGGAGAGCCGGATCACGCACGCAGAGTGGCGCGTGTTTGACCTCACCTATACCTCGGCCGACGCCTTCCCCATCGGCGGCTGGCTTCTGTTGCCGCGCGCAGGAAAGATCCAGCGCGGCCTCGTGGTGGGCCACGGCTATGGCGGGCGGGATCAGCCGGATTTCGATCTTCCGGTGCGGGAGACAGCGATCCTCTTCCCCTGCTTCCGCGGCCTCTCACGCAGCAGCCGGCCGCCGATCTCCACCGATCCGCAATGGCATGTGCTGCATGATATCGACAAGCCGGATCACTATATCCTGGGCGGCTGTGTTGCGGACCTCTGGGTTGCCGTCTCGGTGCTCACAGGGCTCTACCCTGAGATTGAGGGGCGCATCGGCTACAGCGGCATCAGCCTCGGCGGCGGCATCGGCGCGCTGGCCCTGGCTTTCGACGAGCGCATCGACCGTGGCCACCTCACCGTGCCGACCTTCGGCAATATGCCGCTG
>NZ_DATJJK010000069.1:0-7086 GCF_035492295.1 Acidisoma sp.
CAGGGCATTGCCTTGATTCTCGGAGATGAGGTCTGAGAGAACCTTGGCCAAGCCCTTGTCGTAGGCCTCGATGCAGAGTTCGAAGTTGAGGCGGAAGCTTCGCATGTCCCAGTTGCTGCTGCCGATCAGCGACCATTCGCCGTCGACCACCATGACTTTGGAATGCCGGAAGGGAGGCGGGCAGCGCCAGATGCGCACGCCGCTCTCGAGCAGCGGGCCCACATTCGCCCGTACTGCCCAGTCCAGCAGGCGATGCACGCCCTTGCGGGGAATGACGACATCGACCGCGACGCCACGCTGGGCGGCGAGCACAAGAGCCGTGATCACGCGCTGATCGGGCAGGAAATAGGGCGTCATGACCTGGATGCGATGCCGCGCGCAGGCGACTGCCTGCAGGACTGCAAATTCGATCTTCTCGATATCTTCGTCCGGCCCCGCGGTCAGCACCCGGCCGATGATGTCGCCCGTCTGGTCCAGGGCGGGATACCAGGCCTCGCCGTCCAGTTCCTCACCGCTGACAAATTCCCAGTCCCGGCCGAAGGCATAGGCGAGCTGACTAACGACCGGCCCTTCGACACGGAAATGCGTATCCTGGATCGGGTCCTTGGGGTCGGTCGCGAGGACGTTCTGGTCGGCGACGTTGACGCCTCCGGTGAAGCCGATGCGGCCGTCCACCACCAGGATCTTCTTGTGGCTGCGCAGGTTGAGGAAGGGCATGCGCCAGGGCATGGAGGAGTGCATGAAGCGCCCCGCCGGAATGCCGGCCGCCCGCAACCGGTGATAGGCGGGGGAGCGGAGCCAGCCACTGCCGATCCCGTCCACGATCACGCGTATCGCCACGCCCCGCTGCATCGCGCGCGCAAGCGCCGTGACAAAGCGCTCGCCGATTGTATCTGCTCGGAAAATGTAGCTGGAGAGGCCGATGCTGCGCTCGGCTGCGTCAATCGCGGCCAGCATGGCGGGGTAGGCCTCGTCGCCGTTGTGCAGGATCTCGATGCGATTGCCGGTCTCGATCTGGCGGCCGCAGATATGGCCGATGCCCGCCTGCAAGGCCGCAAGCCGATGATCCTCCGCCGCCCGGCGGCCCGCATGGCGCCGGTTCGACCGGCCGGTCGAGCCGCCGCGCAGCCGCAGCGCCCGCCGCCGTACACGGTTGATGCCGAGCACGAAATAGGAGAATCCGCCGAAGAAGGGGGCGAACCATGCGAGGCCGATCCAGGCCGTCGCGGCCGCCACGTCCCGTTTCGTCTGCAGCACATGGATCGTTACCGCGAGCGCGATCACCAGGCCGAGCGAAAGCTCGAGACTAGGTTTGATCCGCGTCAGGAATTCCATCAGCTCGACCATGAATGCGCGCTCTTCGGAATGTGAGGGAGAGTTGGCATCAGTTGGCGGCGATCCATCCTTCGGCCGCGAAGAAGGTCCCGATATTGGTCGCGACCTTCTTGGCCAAAGTCTCGCCGTCGCGGGCGAGGCCCGTCCGCTCGCGCGAGACCGTTCCCGCGGCCGCACCCGCGACCGCCATGGCAACATGGCCGGCGGCCGCGCCCGCGGCGCCAAGGCCCAGGCCTGGCGTGCGGCCGCTATTGGCGTCCGCGTCGTAACTCTGCAGCGGATGCACCTGCCCGTCGGCACCGAGCTGGAGCACTGCCGCCGAGCCGTAGACTGCGCTTTGGCCGGCGCCGAAGCCGATGACAGCCCGCCGCGTCGCATTGCCGGACTCGACCCGCAGGATCTGGCCCTCGATCAGGACGTCACCCGGCGCGGGGGCGGAAGTGCCGGCGGGCACCGCGTGCAAGCCCATCCGGTTGATGGCATCGACCAGGGTTTCGCTGATCGCCTCCTGCACCTCCGTGGCGAGTTTCCGGCGTTCGGCCGCCGGGTCCGGCGCCTGTGCCAGGGCCTCCAGCCGGGCTTTCATTCCGGAATCGAGCTGTACGGTTTTCGGATCGATCGTAAACGGATAGACGAGGACCGTCCGCGGCCGCGGAAGCTGGGCGCCGCCCTGGCTGGGGGGTGCCACATAGCTCGCATCGTTCTGCGCCGCCGTGCCGCAGCCGGTGAGCGCCAGCAGGCCGGCGATGGCGACCGGCAGAACGCGCCTCGGGCGCCGGACAGGAGTCAGTTTCTCGTTCATTGTCAGGCCTCTCAGGAATTTTCCTACCAGAACACGGCGCGCCACCGGCGTCGATGTTCTTTCCTGGCTGGGCCTCCCATGATCTGCCGGAGCATCTCGCCCCGGCAAGGCGGGCTGGCGCCTCCTGTCCAATCGGGTTAACGCCTGCGCGCATCATCCGTTCGGAAAGGTGGCTGATGGACGATTTCACGGCGGCGCACGAACTCACCCCGGAACAGGCGGTGGCGCGGCTCGAATTCAACTACGACCATGCCTGCGACACGCTGCGGGAGTCACTGGCCCGCTTCGTCAAGACGGGTGTTGGGCCGACCCCGGCCGAGCGCCGCCATTTCCGCTATCCGCGGCTCGACATCACCTGGCGGCCGACCGGCCCGGTGCCCTTCACCACCCGCGCCTGGGCAAAGATGCAAACGCCCGGCGTCTATTCCACCACCATCACGCAGCCCGCCTTCTTCCGCTCCTATCTTCTGGAACAGCTGGAACCCTTGGTGCGGGATTTCGGCGTCAGCCTCTCGGTCCATGTCAGCGACCTCGAGATTCCCTACCCTTACGTGACCGAGGGCGGGGATGAGTTCACCCGGGGCACGGTGGAGGTCGCGGAGCTTGCCCGCATCTTCCCGACACCGCGCCTGTCGACCGTGGGCGACGAGGTGGCGGACGGGCTGTGGCATTTCGATCCCGATCGGCCGCGGCCGCTGGCCCTTTTCGATGCGGTCCGAACGGATTTCTCCCTGAAGCGCCTGCAGCACTACACCGGCACCAACTGGCGGACGATCCAGCCCTGGATCCTGCTCACCAACTACCAGCGCTATGTGGATGGCTTCGTGCGCTTCGCGCTGCAGGAACTGCACCGCGAGGGCTCGCCCTATGTCGCGCTGCATTTGCCCGGGGGCGTCTCTGTCCGCTGTGAATCCTCGGCCGAGGAAGCGGCGGCCATCGTCGCCCGCGCCCCTTGGCAGAGCTTTCAGATGCCCGCCTACAGCCTGGAACGCGGAGACGGGGAGGGTGGCACCACCATCGTCAATATCGGCGTCGGACCTTCGAACGCGAAGAACATCACCGATCATCTGGCCGTGCTGCGGCCCAATTGCTGGCTGATGATTGGCCATTGCGGCGGTCTTCGGCAGAGCCAGGTGATCGGCGATTACGTCCTTGCCCATGGCTATCTGCGGCGGGACCGGATTCTGGACGATATTCTCCCGACCGAGGTGCCGGTGCCGGCCTTGGCCGAGGTGCAGCTGGCCCTGCAGGAAGCTGCGGCGCTGGTGACGGGCGATCGCGGCGACGCGCTGAAACGCCGGCTCCGTACCGGTACGGTGGTGACCTATGACGACCGCAACTGGGAACTCCGCTGGTCGCATGAGCGGAGGCGGATCAATCTCAGCCGGGCGATTGCGGTCGACATGGAAAGCGGAACGCTTGCAGCGCAGGGCTACCGCTTGCGGGTGCCTTACGGCACGCTCCTTTGCATCTCAGACAAGCCGCTGCACGGGGAGATCAAGCTGCCAGGGGCGGCAACGTCCTTTTACCAGCGCGCGGTGGGGGAACATCTGGCGATCGGTCTGAAAACGATCGACCTGCTGAGGGGACAGCTTCATTCGCTGCATTCCCGGAAGCTTCGCGCCTTCGACGAGCCGGTTTTCCGTTAAGTGTCGGGGGAGGGCGCAGCCCTCCCCCTTGCTTGCTCAGTGCCAATAATAGCGCTGCGGCGGGGGAGGCGGCGGCGGTCCGTGGGGCTCGCCATGCCAGCCCGGCCCGTGGTGCCAGCCATAGGGGTAGTAGCAGCCGCCGAGAGAGAGCGCGATCATGGCGCCCGCGGCAAGTCTGAGCAGAGTCGTTTTCCTCATGCAGAAACCTCCGTTGCTGGGAGGCATATGGCCATCGCGGCCAGGAGCACGAGGCTAAAGCCTGACCAATACAAGAAATTGTGTCAGGACGGGGAGCCGGTGAGGAGCTGCCGGGCCACTGCCGCGTCCGTCTCGATCTGCCGCCGGAGCACCTCGAAACTCGGGAATTTTTGCTCCCCCCGGATGAAATGCTGCAGCGAGACCGCGATCTCCTGATCGTAGAGATCGCCCGCGAAGTCAAAGATATGGGCCTCCAGCCGGCTTTCCAGGCTGTCGGAGACAGTGGGCCGCAGGCCGATATTGGCCACCCCATTGTGAGCCGCGCCGTCGGGGAGGCGCACTGTGACGGCATAGACGCCGCGCGCCGGCTCCAGATGCCGGCCGAGCGGCAGATTGGCGGTCGGAAAGCCGATCGTCCGCCCGCGCTTGTCGCCATGGGCGACCGTCGCACGGATCGTCCAGGGGCGGCCGAGCAAGGCATTGGCCCGTTCCGGATAGCCGTCCTGCAACAGGCGGCGGATGCGGGTGGAGGAGATCGGCCCGGTCGAATCGGACAGGGCGGGCGCGATGGAGAGGCCGATACCGAGCGCCTCGGCCTGGGCCGCGAGAAAGGGCACGTCTCCACCGCGCCGATGGCCGAAGGCGAAGTCGGCGCCGCAGACAAGATGGCTTGCCCCCAGGCGCTCGTGCAGCATCGCCCGCACGAAATGCTCGGCCGGTTGCTGACTGAACTTGTAGTCGAAGCGCAGCGGAAAGAGCCACCCGACATGCAACTCCTCGAGCGCAGCCGCCTTTTCGGCGAGCAGGGTGAGGCGGAACGGTGGATCGTCGGGCCGAAAATATTCGCGCGGATGCGGCTCGAAGGTCAGCACGGCCAGCGGGGCGCCCGGCCGGGCCGCATGCGCGGTGCGCACGACGGCGGCATGGCCGAGATGGACTCCGTCGAAATTGCCAAGTGCCACGGTCGCACCCCGTGCCTCCTGCGGCACCGGGGCATCTGTTTCGATGATCTGAATGGTCATGCCCCCGACATGCCCCAAGGCACGGCTATGTCAAGCGCGCGGATGGGCACGCCGCCAGGTCTCCATCAGTTGGGCGGCATCGACCGCCGTATAGCGCTGGGTCGTGGAGAGACTGGCATGTCCCAGCAATTCCTGGATGGCGCGCAAATCGGCGCCCTGGCCGAGCAGATGGGTCGCGAAGGAATGGCGCAGCGCATGCGGTGTCGCATGTTCCGGCAGTCCGTTGAGGCGCCGGAAGTCCCTGAGTGCCTTCTGGGCGATGGCGGCATCGAGCCGCTTGCCGCGGGCGCCGAGAAACAACGGCGCCTCTGGCTCGTCCTGCCAGTGGAGCGCGATCCAGCGCGCCATCATGTCTCGCGCAATGGCAAGCACCGGGACGATTCGCGTCTTCCCCCCTTTGCCGGTGACACGCAAGGGCGCGTCCGATCCCGGCAGCGGGGCATCCGCGCGGCGCAGCCCGAGCGCCTCCGAAATGCGCAAGCCGCAACCATAGAGCAGGGTGAAGAGGGCGGTGTCCCGCGCCTGGAGGGCTGCCTGGTCGGAGACCTCGCCGATTTCGGACGCGACGGCCCGGGCCTCCTCCACCGTCAGCGCCCGGGGCAGCGGTTTACGTGCGCGGGGGGTGGCGACGAGGCCGATCGCCGCATTGGCTATGCCCTTTTCCCGCTCGGCATAGCGGAGGAAGGTGCGCAGCGCGGAGAGCTTCTTGGCCCGTGTCGCATTGCCGTGGTTCTGCGCCGCTTCGTCGGCAAGCCAGGCCCGGAAATCAGCGGCGGTCAGCCTGCCGAGTGCGCCGATATCGGGCTCCCCTCCTAAGTGACGGGTGAGGAAGCCCAGGAAACCGGCGACGTCGCGGCCATAGGTCTCGAGCGTCAGCGCGGCCGCCCGCCGCTCCGATCCCATCCAGCGAAGCCATTCCTGGCGCAGCGTCTCTGCCAGCATTGCCTGTAGGGCCTCCTCTGGTCTCCTCTCTACCTCTAGCGGCGAAGCGCGCGCTGTGCGAGGGGCGAGGCATGGACGATGCCGAGTTGGATCTGGAAGGCGGGGTACCACGGCCGGCGGTCGGCCGCCGCGTCTCCGTACTCCTGCCGGTGCCGCTGGCGGGTGCGCTCGATTACCGGCTACCGCCGGGCGCGACGGCCGAACCCGGGGACATCGTGCAGGTGCCGCTGCACGGCCGTATGCTGCACGGCGTGGTGTGGGACAGCCCGGCGGATTCGGGCCTGCCGCTGGGCCGGCTCAAGATCGCGCAGCCGGTTCCCGGCCTGCCGCGCCTTCAGCCCGCACTCCGACGGCTGATCGATTGGGTTGCGAACTACACCCTCTCGCCACCGGGCGAGGTGCTGGCCATGGCGATCCGCACACCCTTGCTCGCCACCCCTGCGCAGAAGGCGGCAACCGGCTTGCGGCTGGGCGAGACCCGCCCCGAGGGGCGGGACCTGACGCCTGCGCGGCGGCGGGTGCTGGAGGTCTTGGCCGATCGTGTACCCCGGGCTCAGGCCGATCTCGCGGCAGAGGCGGGGGTCGGCGCCGCCGTCCTCCGTGCCATGGTGGAGCGCGGCTGGCTGGAGACCGTTCCGCTCGCACCCGCGCCGGATTTCGCGCGGCCAGACCCGGATCATCCCGGCGCGCCGATCCTCTCGGACGATCAGGCGGCGGCGGCGGCGGCTCTGGTCGGCCAAGTTCGCGCGCGCCATTTCGCGGTGACCCTGCTCGAAGGCGTCACCGGCTCGGGCAAGACGGAGACGTATTTGGAGGCGGTCGCGGAAGGGATCCGCGCGGGGCGGCAGAGCCTCATCCTGCTGCCCGAGATCGCGCTCTCCGCACAATGGCTGGAACGGTTCGAGCGGCGCTTCGGCGTGCCACCCGCTGTCTGGCATTCCGATCTCTCGCCGGGTCTGCGTCGCCGCACCTGGCGGGCGGTCGCATCGGGCGAAGCCATGGTCGTCGTCGGCGCACGGTCCGCGCTGTTCCTGCCTTTCTCCGATCTCGGCCTCATCATTGTTGATGAGGAACATGAGAGCGCGTTCAAACAGGAGGAGGGGGTCATCTACCACGCCCGGGACATGGCGGTGGTCCG
>NZ_DATJJK010000070.1:0-5629 GCF_035492295.1 Acidisoma sp.
GAACGCGGGAAGCGCAGCCGCAGCGCCGAGCGGGACTGGACACCGACCATCGGCCTCGGCCTGCCGGTGCTGATCCCGGAAACCTATGTGCGCGACCTGCCGGTGCGGTTGGGGCTCTACCGGCGCATCGGGGGCCTGTCATCGGTCGAGGAAACCGAGGCGATGGCCGCCGAACTTGTGGACCGCTTCGGCCCCCTCCCGGAGGAGGTGGACAACCTCCTGCAGGTGATGACGCTGAAACGCATCTGCCGCGAGTCCGGGGTGGAGAAGCTGGATGCCGGCCCGAAAGGCATGGTGTTGAGCTTCCGTGGCAATTCCTTCGCCAATCCTGGCGGGCTCATCCCCTGGATCGCGTCCCGCAGCGGGACGATCCGGCTGCGGCCGGACCACAAGCTGGTGGTGGCGGCGGATATGGACATTTCCAAGCGCATCCGGCTCGCCAAGGATATCCTCGGCAACCTGGCGCGGATCTCGGCACAGGCGCGGGCGGCCTAGCGCTGTTCTCAGTCCGCGCCGGCTAAAACGGCGCGCAGATCAAAAGGCTGCGGACTGATCAGCCATCGGCCGGCGCGTTGGACCTCGTCAAAAGGGCCGCGCACCGGCTATTGGAGCGATCCAATACAATCTTCCGTACAATGACCCACGTCTGGATGACGGATCAACAGTACGTGATTTGTGTCGATAGGCTGGGGTTTCTGCCGACCGAGCGCATCGGGCCCTCGCAGGCGCATTCCGTCGGCCCGGCTGACCTCGGCTTTCCAATTACGGCAAGGTTGTGCTGAGCGGTCGTTCTGGCATTCAGGGTAGCCGTTATGGTGCGACATAAATCCCCCAATCCGGAATCGCTCGCGGATACAAATCCCCTGACGCCGAGGCGGTAAGCCTCACGCAGGAAGGGAGAGAGATTTGTCGTGCTTTCTTCGGTTAGCAAGACAAGAGGAAGATCAATGCCTTCGAATTTCCTGAGTGCAGAGAGGACTTTTGTCCGACAGCACTCGCACGCATGCAGAACAATGATGTCGATCGAAAATGGATGAGGTGCAAGCGCGTCCTCAATAGTCTCAAACGGATGAGTATTAAAGTGAGTTTTGCACGAAATAGTCAGCGCCTGTGTCATGCAATCTCGCGAGAAGCGGTGCGCGTCTACCAGCGCAACGCCCGGCCCTGCGCACGCAGTTGCAGCACTGAATTCAGTGTCAATCTCTTTTTCACCTTCTGCTGAGCGAGGGTCGACGTCATGCCACAGTTCCATGATGCACCTCATGCTGTCGGACTTCTCAATGTTCCGTGCGAGCGCGTAGATACACCAAGACGTCAGGGGTCGATAGCCTTATTTGGGGTGTCGACTATACGGCGGGTTTGGTTTCCATCCAATCAGAGAGATGAGAAACTTTGTGAATATCAAGGTATAATATAGGCGTTACAAGATGAAGGGATTTCAAAAATCGGTTCAGCCGACGTTTCTCGATCATCAGAAATTAACCTTATTCGCAACAAGCTTACGTTGTGACGTCCCTGTTCTGCCGCGCGGGCGTTTGGCTTCAAGCGTATTGTCAGGTTATTGCTAAGTCGTATCAAACATTGTCCTGGCCCGATACATCTGTCGTGAGCCTCGACAAGGGGCGCGTTTGCGGTGCTTACCGCGATGGCAAAGATGGTCGCTGTGTTGGCGGCGCCTATGGTAGGCTAAGCGCCATGCACCGTAGCCCCTTGCCCCAGGATTGCAGCCTCGCGCCGCTCTTCGACAGTGCCGATCTGGCCGATGCCTATGCCGTGTCCCTGCCTGAATACGCCGCCAGCCTGCCAATCGAAGAACTGGCCGGGCGTCTGCTTGGCAATCCCGCCAGGTGGTTCCGCGCATTGCTTGCCATCCGGGACCGCGTGATGGCGCCCTTGGGCGTAAAGACATCGGGGGAATTGCGCCACGCATCTCAGGGTGACGAGCGGCAGCGCGTCGATTTCTTCCCCATCCTGTCCCAGACCGAGCATGAGCTGATCATGGGTGACGATGACCGGCATCTCGACTTCCGGGCCTCCCTCCTGCGGCGGAAGGACGCGGCTGGGCAGGGGGTAGAACTGGTCATGACCACCGTCGTCCATTGCCACAACAGCCTCGGCCGCGCCTATATCGCCGCCATCCGGCCATTTCACTCCTTGGTGGTTCGATCAAACCTCCGCCGCGCCGAGCGGGCAGGGTGGCGGGCGTAGCTTTTTGACAAAGCCGCGCTGGATTCGACCGGTCTTCGCGACAGCTTGGCGACCATCCGTCGGGCCGGGACCGATCTCCTGCCGCGCCGGCTTCACCTGACCGGTTCGGCAAAGACCTGCCGAGGTCGGCCGTTGCGAACCAGCCCGCTCAGGCCCTGCTTAAAAGGGGGATGTAAAACTACCTCACATGGCGTAATCGCGGTCTATGACCTGGTCCGGACAAAAACGTGGCTACCACCATGGCAATCTGCGCGAGGCGTTGGTTGAGGCGGCGCAAGTGCTTATTGCTGAAACTGGCCCGGCCGGCTTCACGATCGCCGAGGCGGCACGCCGCGCGGGTGTAAGCCCCGGCGCGCCCTATCGCCATTTTCGCGATGCGGAAGCACTTCTGGCAGAGGTCGCCCTGCGGGGCTTCGAAACCCTGCGTCTCGCGCTGACCCAGGCCTGGCACGATGGCAAGCCCGAGCCGGTTCAGGCGTTCGAGAATATGGGCCGTGCCTATCTGGCTTTCGCACGACATGAACCGGCTTTTTACGCGGCGATGTTCGAGGCGCGGCTGAACCTGGAGGCTCATCCGGGTCTTCTCAACGCGAGCGATCAGGCTTTCGCAGTCCTGCGCGGCGCCGCCGAAACCTTGACGGCCGGAGCGCCCCCGACGCGAAGACCACCTGCCTTGATGGTCGCCCTGCATGTCTGGGCCATGTCCCACGGCATCGCCTCCCTGTTCTGCTCCCCCGATGCCGGCAGGCGGAAATTGCCGATGTCGGCGGAAGACCTGCTGGAGGCTGGGGTGCTCGTCTATCTTCAAAGCCTGGGGCTGGCTGGCGGTCAGGAGCCGCACGCGCATTCTCCTTGACGATCCTTCGCGGGGCGGCTTAGATGTAAATGTGCCTTACATTCACATGGGAAGAACATCATGTCCGGCGCGGCGAACGAAGGGGCTTTTGGTAATTCCGGATTCAGGCGTGGAGGATGGGGACCTGGCCCAGGCTGGAGACGCCCGGAGGAGGGCCAGAACTATCAGGGGGATGGCCGTTACGGACCGTCCAATGGGGCTGGCGACTACTTCGCCATGTGGTCGCTCTCGCGGCCATTGCTGATCGCGGCGACCATTACAGGCTTCATCATCTGGTGGCCGGTTGGTCTCGCATTGCTCTGTGTCGCAATCTGGAACAGGCGGGTCGGCCGTTTCCTGTTCAGCGAAGGCCGTGGCCGCGGCGGCGGCTGCGGAAGCTGGTCGGGCCTTTGGTCCTGTGGGGCGAGCGAGACGCGAAACCGCGCCAGTCAATCGAGTGGCAATCAGGCCTTCGATGAATACAAGGCCGAGACTTTGCGCCGTCTCGAGGAGGAGCAGGGCGAGTTCGCAGGCTTCCTGGACCGTCTGCGCTTCGCCAAGGACAAGGCGGAATTCGACCAGTTTATGGCGGAGCGCCGGCAGCGGCCGCCGACCGATCAACCGCCCCAGCCTGAAAGCTGATCACGGCTGGCTGGACCGTGTCAGATCGAGGCGAAAACACCTCGATCTGACACCGTTACGCTCCAAGATGCGCCTTGGCCCGGATAGGTCCTGATCGTCCTGTCCTTGCCGCGGGCGTGATCAAACGTTCTTGCGGCGTTTGCGTTGTCTGGCCCGAACAATGCCGGCGCGATGACCCGTGTGCCGCACGCCATGGCGGAAGTGGGCCGAGACGCGGGCCACGGTGCCAAGCAGGGTTGCCGCCAGCCCACTCATGCTAAACTGAAGGCCGCTGGCATTGTCCGTTTTCCGCAAGCGGGTGATCTCCTCCTGCGTCGGCAGCGATGGCACGAAAACAATGCGTTCGGGCCCCATATTCAAAGGCGTTCCGCTGGCCAAAGCTGGCAGGACGGAAGGGGATGCGGCCACCCGGTCCGTGAGCGGTGGTCCGAGGTCGAAAATTTCCTGAACCGTCTTGATCACCGAGGTGTGGTCAAAGGGCGGACCGTCGGCGGCCTCGGGGCGAATGATGCTGCCTGGCGATATCAGGGGGGAGATGATGACCGCAGGCACGCGGGCGCCGTAACGGTTGAAGGTGAAGCCGTCGGGGTAGGGACCGCCCGGCGGTGTCGCCGGCGGCGGCGGCACATGGTCGTAGGTCCCGCCATGCTCATCGTAGATGATGATGAAAAGTGTTTTCGTCCAATGCGGCCCCTGCCGAAGTGCGTTGTAGGTATCGGCAATCAACTGTTCGGCATGAATGAGATTGGTAGGCGGATGCTGATCGTTCGGGACCTTCGGGTGAAAGCGGCTGACGAAATAGCGTGGCTCGATGAACGTGTAGGAGGGAAGAATTCCGTTGCGCGCGTCTTCGGCAAACTCGTGCTCGTAAAGGCGGAAGTTGGGTGTCGGCAGACGCGGCCAGATGTCGGCGAGCAAAGCCGTATTCGGCAGGTCATGGAAATAGACGGCCCAGTCTTCATCCCTTTCCGTCAGACGCCGAAAGAGACTCGGCATACGATAGGGAAAATGCGGGGGATCGTTATTGACCCAGCCGCCAGCCGTGCCGGTATGGACGAAGAAACGGTTGGGCCAGGTCTGGCATGGCGCCGATGCGAACCACCGGTCCGAGACGCCGAAGGACCGCGCGAGTTCGCTCAACACCGGTAGTTGAGCGGGCGAAAAGCAATGCATGATGGCAGCCGGGTCGGGCAGGGAATCGTCTGGCCCGCGCGGTTGGCGCATGTAGTTGTCGACGAATCCGTCCATCGTCGGAACCCCACGCCCCTGACCGTCCGGGGTCATTCCGGCGGCTGTGAAAAATTGAGCCTCAATGTCGTGAAAGAGCTCACCCGGATCTGGATCGGGACCAGCGGCTGTCGCACGGCTGACGCCGGGATCATTCCAAACCGGCACCGTCACTGTGTCGCTTTGGCGATGCCAGGGGTTGGTTTCCCGGCCCGTCAGCCCGTCGAAATCCGGGCGGTCCGGATAGAGCCAGCCAAGCATCGTATCGAAAGACCGATTCTCGAGCATGAGAACGACGACATGCTCAATGGTATTGGTAGCCTGGCTGTCGCTGGTGCCTGATGTCATTGTCGGTCCGATCGGTTCGTGTCCTTGACCCTCGCCATCGACCATGATCACGTTCAACCTTGCTGCCAGACTGCACGAACTACCTCGCCCCGCCCCTTGGGCGCGGCGTCACTGCAGGTAATTCCGCAAGCGTCTCCCTCCAATACCGGCTTCGCAGAATTCTTTTCACGCGCTGAGGCGCAGGAATTCTTCCGCCAGAGCCGTCCATTCGTCGGGCAGCGAGACGCCCGGAACCGGCCGCCCGGCGCGGCGATACCAGTAGCGGGCGTTGCCGAGGTCGCCCTCCTGGCGGTGCAGGTGGGCGTGGATGAGGTCGGAATCCGCCTCGCCCTCATGCTCCTGCACGATGTCGTGCGCTGCCTTCCAATC
>NZ_DATJJK010000071.1:0-9884 GCF_035492295.1 Acidisoma sp.
CCGGGAGCGGCGAAGCAGGACATGCTGCTGGCTTCCTTCAATCATGGCGGCATCGGTGTCGACCAGGACATGTCGCAATTCGGCGAGGCCGGCATTCATGTCATGCTGTATGAATGCCGCAGCCGTGGCACTGTGCGCACGCTCTCCGCCGATCCGCGCCGTCATCCCGAGATCGACGAGAACATGATGAGCGATCCCTTCGATCTCGAGCGCATGCGCCTGGGTGCACGTCAGCTCGCCCTCATCTGCAATCATGAATCGACCCGGCACCTTTGCCGCGACATCCAGATGGGCAATACGGGCCTGCCGCTCGCCGATCTGCTCACGGCCTCCGACGCCGATATCGATGAATGGCTGCTGACCGATTGCAATGATGCGCAGCATGGTGCCGGCGGTTGCTGCATGGGGGTGGAAGGTAAAAATTTCAGCGTCGTCGATACCTCCGGCCGGGTTCACGGCATGGAGGCACTTCGCGTCATCGACGCTTCGCTTATGCCGCGTGATTGCAAGGCCAATACGAATTTCACTACCATCATGATCGGCGAGAAACTGGCGGACGCCTTCCTTCAGGAGCATGTCCTGGCATGATTACGCTGACGGATGTGCGAGAGGCGGCGGCAAGAATCGCAGGGCAGGTCCGCCGCACGCCCTTAATCGAAGCGACGCTGATGCGGCAATCGCCCCTGCCCGCCGGCGCTTCGCTCTTCCTCAAGCTCGAATGCTTGCAGGTGACAGGCTCCTTCAAGGCACGCGGCGCGGTCAATCAGCTCCTTTCGCTTCCGCGCGAAAGCGTTGCCCGCGGCATTGTCACCGCGTCCGGCGGCAATCATGGTCTGGCTGTCGCGCGAGCCGCCCAGATGGCAGGTGTGCCCGCGACCGTGTTCCTGCCTGAGAATGCCGCGCCCGCAAAGCAGAACAAGCTGATATCCTGGGGCGCACAACTCCATCTCGTCGGACGCTATTGGGATGAGGCGCATAGCATAGCCTCCGCATACGCCGAGGAAAGACACCTCCCTTATTTCCATCCCTTCGCGAGCCCGGCAATCGTGGCCGGACAGGGCACCGTCGCGCTCGAAATATTGGAACAGCTTCCCGACGCCGATCTTTTTCTGGTGGCGATCGGTGGCGGCGGTTTGATCGCCGGCATCTCCACCGTCTTGCGCGCCTTGCGTCCCAATGCTCGCATCATAGGCATCGAGCCAAAAGGTTCGCCAACGTTGCACGAGAGTCTGGCAGCTGGTTCGGTCGTGACACTGGCTGAGGTGACGTCAAAAGTTCCAACCATGGCCTGCGCTCAAACCGATCCGCGCATCTTCGATATTGTCCGGAACAACGTCGATGACATCGTGCTTCTCGAGGATGATGCGATGTTCGAAGCGGCGCGCTGGCTGTGGTTTGAATTCGGCCTTGCCGCCGACGCAAGCGGTGCGGCCGCAGCCGCAGCACTTCTTTCCGGACAAGTTTCCGTCGCACCCGGCACGCGCGTCTGCGGACTCGTTTGCGGTGCGGGCCTCGACGCTTTCGCCTGACGTCTGCTTCAACTCTGCCTTTTCGTGTCCCGCCTTTTTTCTTTGAGTCTGGCACAAGTCTTGCTTTGCTAAAAACGATTCAATTGCTTTGTCTATCCGGATGACTGGCCGGGACGCCTCACGCCTCCGTCGCCCACCCATTCAGAAAGTCGAAGGTCAATCATGAAACGTCGTGAATTCGGAACCTTGGCAGCGGCACTCGGCCTTGCCGCCACGCCCTTCAGTCGTGCCTTCGCATCCGTTGCCGATTTTGAGCCGACGAGCGGCAAGCCGGTCTACTTCCGAGGCTGGCAATTTGCACCCGAAATCGTTCAGTCCAATGTGAAACGATACAATGACTTAGAGCATGGCAAGATCGACTATGCGACCGTGACCGGCGACTATCCCTCCATCATGGAGCAGAGCTTGATCGCCAAGGCTGATCTCGACATGCTCTACGCCAATCCCTCGACCGCCGTGCGCTACTATGAAGGCGGCTGGGTGATGCCGGCGGAAACCCTGCCCGCAATCGCCGACATCAAGGCTGATATGCTGCCGCAGTTCCTGGATGCCTGGTCTTATGACGGCAAGCTGCTTGGGCTTTCGTATTTCGCGAGCACGCGAGGCTGCATCCACACCAATCTTCTCGCCTATAACAAGGCCGGGATGACGGATAAGGACTTTCCAAAGGATTGGGACGCGCTCTACGACCAAATCTATGCCCTGCATGACAAGGGCGTCGCGACCCCCATCCTGCCGCATTGGTTCGGGGAGTGGTACGGCATTTCCTGGGGCTTTGTCATGGAAGTGCTCAATCGCGGCAACCCCGTTGCTGATCCTACGACACATAAGCCGACGATGACGGTCGATCCGAATGGTCCGGCCTACAAGACCCTCGCGCAGTGGAAGAAGCTGTGGAAGTCCAAGCTCGTTCCCCAGGAGGTACTGACCTATAACGAAGCGGCCTATATCGACGCCTTTGCCTCTGGCCGTTACGTTTTCAGCCCGCAGCAGATCTACGACGTCCAGACAATGAATACGCCCGGCCGTTCCCAGATCGCTGGTCACACCACCATTCTTCCGGTGGCAAAGCAACCCTGGGGCCTGATAGATTCTGCGCTCTACCTCATGACGAACCGGAAACGCCCGGAGGCGCAGACGGCTGATGTCAGGAAATTCACCTCCTGGTACGGCTTCAAGGATGGTGACCGCAAGACCTTCGTGGCGGACCGCTGGATGGAAACCCACATGCTGTTTTCAGCCTATAAATCCGTGATGGATTCGCCGGCGACGGAGGCACGCATCAAGAAAGCCATCGCCCGTCCGGAGGATTATGCGGTCCTGCTTGACGTCTATAAGCAAACCCCCTTTCCCACCGGCATCTGGCGCGTTGTCTGGTCCGAGGAGTTCAATTCCTTCCTCAAAGACACCCTGTCGAAATTTCTGCTCAATGATGGTGACATCGCCGATACCATCAAGGGAATGAACGACCAGATCAGCAGCCTTAACGACAAATACGGGATCTGAGCGGCGCATGGCGACGATGACGGATAAGAAGAGCCTCGGCCGCAGCCGGCTGAAGCGGCGTGAACTGACCGACGGGCAGTTCGCGTTGATGATCGGACTTCCGGTCATTCTTCTTCTTGTCGTGATCGTCGCCTATCCACTTGTCTATTCGGGCTGGATGGCCTTTCATCGGATCATGTTTTTCGGCGGCTACCGCACGAAATTCGTCGGCTTCAAGAATTTCCAGACGGTGCTGACTGACCCTGAATTCTGGTGGTGCACCTGGGTGACCGTCCGCTTCACGCTGGAAAGTGTGATCCTGACTATGCTTCTCGGTCTCGCCATCGGGCTGCTGCTCAATCGGCCCTCTCGCTTCGGCGGGCTGTGGCGCACGCTCGTCTTTCTGCCCTGGTGCGTCTCCCTCTATGGCGCGGGGCTGATGTTTGCCTATCTCGCCCGCGGCCAGACAGGCCTGCCGACTGCTGTGCTTGCCCATCTCGGCATGAAGCAGGTGCCGGACTTCATGACGACCCGCTCCATCATAGAGGTGCTTGCGATTGGCAGTTCCTGGACGATGGCTCCGCTCGTCGGGTTCTTCGTGCTCGCCAATCTCAAGACCATTCCGCGACGGCTCTATGACCTGGCGGCGATCGACCAATTAACCCCGCTGGAGACTTTCTGGAACGTCACTCTGCCACCGCTTCGCTTCACGCTCTTCGTCTTCACCTCCATTGCTACCGTGCTCTCGATGAAGCTTTTCGACTTCATTTTTGTGCTCTCGGACGGTGGACCGGGCGATGCCTCCTCCACCCTCACCTATCAGCTCTACAAAGTGAGCTTCAAAAATCTCAACCTCGGCTATGGCGCTGCAATGTCATTCTTCCTGCTTTTCCTCATCATCGGCTCGACCATGGGACTCTATCTGGTCTGGGGTCGGCGGGAGAAGCAGATATGACCAAACGCGGGTCCAATTTCACCATTGCCATGGCAATCCTCATCGTCTGGTCGCTGCTGCCGATCCTGTGGTTTGTCCGCATGTCCTTCATGAACCATGCCGAGATCACGCAGTTTCCTCCGCATATCATCCCGGAAAGCTTCAACCTCTCGTCTTTCGCAAATATTTTCGGGTTTAACTACAAGCTGGGCGATGGCAGCATTTCCTCAGCCTCCGGCCAGGCCGGGCAAATCGTCCGCGGCCTGCAGAACAGCGTCATCGTCTCGGTTGTCGTGACCTTGATCACCATCGTGATCGTGGTGCCTTTAGCCTATGTCTTTTCCCGGCTCGACTTCCGCTTCAAGAACCTTCTCTTGAACTGCGTGCTTCTGGCCGTCGCTATTCCGCCCGTCTCGACCCTCATTCCCTTTTACACAATGTACGTGCAGCTTGGGCTTGTAGGTACCCTACCCGGTCTTATCATCATTGATCTGACGACGACCGTGCCCTTCGTCACCTGGATGCTCATCGGCTATTTCCGCAACCTGCCGCCTATCGAACGGCTGGCGCGGATCGATGGGTTCAGCCGGTTGCACACACTCCTCTTCCTGATCCTGCCGCTCGCCCGCAGCGGCGTCGCAGTCGCCGCCATCATCGCCTTCCTGTTCGCCTGGAACGAGTTCACCTTCGCCCTTGTCCTCGTCAACGGCACGCCGGCGACCACCCTGCCGGCTGCCATTTCCGGCTTCCTCGGCCAGGACCCTAACCCGTCTCAGCTGGCCGCCTGCATCCTCATCACCATCATCCCACCTGCGCTAGTCGCCTTCTTCCTGCAGCGCCACCTGGGAGAGATGAATCTTGCCGACCCGGTTCGCTGAAATGGCGAACTACGCCCTGTTTGGAGCCCTTGTCTGAATGGCAAAGATCGAACTGCGGCAAATCCGCAAAACCTATGATCGATATGTCGCAGTCGAGAGTCTCGATCTCGAGATTATCGATGGAGAGTTTCTTGTCATGCTTGGCCCGTCGGGCTGCGGCAAGACCACGACGCTGAACATGATTGCCGGCTTGGACTATCCCTCGCAAGGGCAGATTCTGTTTGACGGGCGCGATGTGACGGCCGAGCCGCCGCACGGGCGGAACGTTGCTATGGTCTTCCAGTCATCACTGCTCTATCCGCATCTCACCGTTCGCAGGAATATCGAAGCGAGCCTGCGGCACACCAACCTGTCCAAAGCTGAGCGCGCACAGCGCATCGCCGATGCCGCGCGCATGCTGGAGTTGGACGCCATGCTGGACAAGCTGCCGAGCCAAATGTCCGGTGGACAGCGCCAGCGGGCTGCGACGGCCAAGGCGATCGTCCGCGAACCCGCCTGCTTTCTGCTCGATGAACCCTTATCCGCGCTTGACGCGGCGCTTCGCCTCTCCCTTCGTTCCGAACTCGTCAATCTGCAGAAACGCCTCGGCACAACGGCGGTCTTCGTAACCCATGACCAGGTCGAGGCGATGACGATGGGTGACCGCATCGCCGTCATGTCCCGCGGCAATCTGGAGCAGATCGGCACGCCGGACGAAATCTACAATCAGCCGGCGAGCCTCTTCGTCGCAACCTTCCTGGGCTCGCCGCCGATGAACATCATCGCGGGCGAAGTCGAGACCGGCATGTTCAATGCCGGTCGCGTCGCGATTGATCTCGCAGGCCGGGCCCTTCCGAACGGGCCAGCCAGCCTCGGCGTGCGGCCCCAGCATGTCACCGTCACGCCTGCCGATGCTCCGGGCGCGATCCCCGTCACGGTCTATGCGCTTGAGCATCTGGGCCGTGAATCGGTCATCATCGCCGATGACGGTACAGGCAATAAGCTGCGCGCGTTGGTCGATCCCGGATTTCACGCGCGCATCGGCGACAGGCTTGGTATCATACCCTCTGCCGCGTCTTGTTTCTTCTTCGCGCCCGACGGCAAGCGCATTCCTTGATACTTCTCCCGTGCAGAGAGGCCGATCATGTACCGCATCAATCCCGATACCGACATGCCGTTTGTCGAGGAGTTCCGCCGTCAGCCGGTGGGGCGGCACAGCCCCGGCCTCATGCGCATCCTCAACACGCTGCGTTACGATCCGAGCGGACGTCAGATCGTGCTCTTCTGCCGCAAACCCTTCGCCGAATGGCAGATCGCCGAGATGCCGGCGAACCGTCAGCAGCCCCTCGTTTTCGAGGATAGCCCGATCTTCACCAATCGCGACGAAGCGGAGTGGGAGGTCTTTCGCAGACGTTGGTTCGCCGCGACCGGCCAGCACCTGAACCAGCCCTTCCGCAGCGCCGACGAAGCCTGACCGCGAGCGAGAGACAGACAGATGTTGAAGATTCTTGGCTATCCCGATCGCTACAGCGTCGCTCCCGGCGAGGCGATCTCCTTCCAGATTTCTCTGGAGGAAGGTGAGACCTTCGATGCGCGCATTGTCCGTGTGTTGAACGGGGATTGCAATCCGGCCGGCCCCGGTCTTGATTTGCCGCATCATCCGAGCAGCGTAGACGGGACCTATCCCGGCCAAAAGCGACGCGCGGATGCCGGATCCTTCATGCGCGCCGAGGGCGTGCCGCCGCTTTCGGCCTTCTCCTTTCGTGCGCTCCTCTGGCCGACCCTGCTCGCGCGATCAGGACAGGTCATCGCCGCGCAATGGGATGCCGCGACTCACACTGGCTTCTACCTGGAACTTGACAAAGGCAGGCCTTGCCTCGTTGTCGGAGACGGCACGGGCGCGGTGCGGCGCGAAACCCTTCCCCATGCCATGCTGGAGCGGAAATGGTATGCGCTCAGCTTCAGCCTTGACAGGGAGACCGGCGACTTCCGTATCTCCCTGTCGCCGCAGCGCCGGGATTTCGGTGTTGAGGATGCGGGTGAGAGGGTGGGCCGGTTTGCCACACCGGGCGCGCCATCGGCCGGCCCTTTTTATCTGGCCGGTCTGCCGCTTCCCGGCGGCACCATCGGCTGCCACTTCAACGGCAAGATCGAGGCGCCAGCGCTGCTTGCCGGATCGGAGGCCCATGCGCCGCTCGCCGCCTCGCCGCTTTCCACGAGCTTCGCATCCCGCCTGATCGTTGCCTGGGATTTTTCGGATGGCATCCGCACCACCCGGGCGACCGATCGCGGCCCGCTCCGTCTTCACGGCAGTCTCGTCAACCTGCCCGCGCGCGGCATGAAGGGCAGCGGTTGGACCGGCACTCATCACAGTTGGCAGGCGGCCCCAGCCGAATATGGCGCCGTGCATTTTCACGAAGACGATCTCTACGATGCCGGCTGGCCCGCGGATATTGTCTGGCAATTGCCGGAAGATGCGAAGAGCGGCGCCTACGCGCTGCATGTCCGTTGTGGAGAGACCGGGCCGGAGGCGATGCGGGAATGCTATATTCCCTTCTTCATCCGTCCTCCGCGCGTGAAAAAACCCGGCATCGCACGGCCGAAGGTTGCCTTTCTGGCCCCCACCTGCTCCTACATGGCCTATGCCAATCATGGGGAGCACATCACCGTGCGTGGCGTAGAACGGCTGATGGGACGGTTGCTGCATTTCGGCCATCAGGACGTCTATCTCTACGATCATCCCGAGCTTTGCCATTCGCTTTATGACAAGCATGCGGACGGATCGGGCGTCTGCTACTCCAGCCGCGTGCGGCCCAACATCAATTGCGCGCCACGCTACCACTCCTGGCTTGGCGGAGACGGGTCAAGTCTGTACCAGTACAATGCCGATACGCATCTCTTCGGCTGGCTGGCCCATCACGGCATCGAGTACGACATCATCACCGATGAGGATCTGCATCGGGATGGTTACCCGCTCATTGCCGATTACGACGTTATTCTCACCGGTTCCCATCCGGAATACCATTCCACGGCGATGTGGGATGCGATGAAATCCTGGATCGATCGCGGCGGCCGGCTCATGTATATGGGCGGCAACGGCTGGTACTGGCGCATCGCTTTCCACGACGAGTTGCCTGGGGTGATCGAGGTGCGGCGCGCCGAAGACGGCATCCGCTCCTGGGAGGCCGAGCCAGGTGAATACTACCATTCCTTCACCGGCGAATATGGCGGCTTGTGGCGGCGCTGTGGGCGGCCGCCGAATATGATGGCGGGCATCGGCTTCGTGGCCCAGGGCTTTGATGTGTCGAGCCCCTATCGCCGTGCACCGGATGCCGATAACCCACGCGCGGCCTTCATCTTCGAAGGGGTGGAAGATGAGGTCATCGGTGATTTCGGCCTCATCGGCGGTGGTGCTGCCGGCATTGAGCTTGACTGCATCAATCCCTTGCTCGGCTCCCCTCCGAACATCCTGCGCCTTGCCTCATCCGAGGATCACAGTCCCTTGATGCTTTTGGTCAACGAGGAATTTACCGCAACCCAGCCCAATCTCGGTGGCGATCAGAACGAGCGTGTGCGAGCCGATCTCAGCTTTTACGAAACAGCCGCGGGCGGCGCGGTCTTCGCCACTGGCTCCATCGCCTGGTGTGGCTCGCTGCCATGCAACGGCTACGAGAACAACATCTCCCGCATCACGCTGAACGCCCTGAAACGCTTCATGGATCCCAAGCCTTTCGTATAAGATTGCGAACAGATAGAAGAGGAGCCCAGGCGCATGGACAGCATCGTAAGCGATACCCAGGCAGCGAAACACCCGCTCGATCCGCTATCGGGTGCCGAGCTAGCCCGCGCGGCCACACTGATTGCCAGATACTTCGATTGGGGCGCGGACCTGCGTGTCGAGACCATCGATCTGGATGAACCCGCCAAGAATGCGGTGCGCGACCATGTCGATGGAACACCATTCCCCCGCGTTGCACGCTTTAACGTCTATCGCCGCGGCGTCATGGGCGTAGTGACGGGCCGGGTCGATCTGGGCAGTGGCGAATTGCTGTCCCAGGTCTTCCGGGAAGATGCGCGCGCCATGGTCGCCATCGAAGAAGTGCTGGAAATCGAAAAGACGGTGAAGGCGGACCCGCGCTTTCAGGCAGCGTTGCGCAAGCGCGGCCTCATCGATGATCTCGATTTCATGTGCGTGGACCCATGGACGGTCGGCGATTTCGGCCATGCGATCGAACAGGGCCGACGCGTGCTCAACTGTTTTATCTGGATGCGCACCTTTCCGCTCGACAACTACTATGCTCATCCGGTCGAGGGCCTGCATGCGCTGATTGATGTCAGCACTCTCGAGGTTCTCGACGTCGTCGATCATTTCGAGGAATCTGGAGACTATATTCCAGTGCCGCGCACGCCGCGCAATTACGATGCGGCACTGCTGACCGAATTCCGCCCGCCCTCCTCCGCGCTTGATGTCGTGCAGCCGGACGGCGCTGGCTTCACGGTGGATGGTCACAAGGTGACCTGGGAAAACTGGGATTTCCGCGTCGGCTTCAATGGCCGCGAGGGCCTTGTCCTCTATCGCCTCGGCTATACGCATCAGGGCAAGCGCCGGCCGATCGTCTATCGTGCCTCGATCGCCGAAATGGTCGTGCCATACGGCACGCCGGAGCGTAGCCACTATCGTAAGAACGTGTTCGACAGCGGCGAACTTGGCTTCGGGCGCATGGCAAATTCGCTGACCCTCGGCTGTGATTGCCTGGGCACCATCCACTATTTCGATGTCGTGGTGCCGACCGTCTTCGGCGAACCGCGGACGATCGAGAACGCAATCTGCCTGCATGAGGAAGATGGAGGTCTGTCCTGGAAGCATTTTGACGTCCGCACCGGTCGCACCGATGTCCGCCGCGCCCGCAAGCTCGTGATCTCCTCCATCTCCACCATCGGCAATTACGAATACGCCTCCTACTGGTATCTGCATCAGGATGGGCGCATCGAATACGAGATGAAAGCGACCGGCATCATCAATACCGCCGCCTGCCATCCGGGCCAGCCGGGGAAATTCGGCACCGAGGTGGCACCCGG
>NZ_DATJJK010000072.1:0-2327 GCF_035492295.1 Acidisoma sp.
CGGGGGATGGGAATCATTTACGTCTCGCATCGGCTCGACGAGATTTTCGAGATCACCGATCGAATAGTCGTGTTACGGGACGGCTCTGTTGCCGGTGAGCGCTTGGTCGCAAATACAACACCCGAGGAGGTCATTCTGCTCATTGTTGGGCGGGAACCGTCCCAAGTCTTCCGGCGCCCGGTCGAACGTGCAGGCCCTGTAAGGCTGAGCGTTGAAGGCATGACGATCGGCGACGTCGGTCCGATTGATTGTGAGTTCCGATCAGGCGAGATTGTCGGGCTCGTGGGGCTTCGTGGAGCCGGACAGGAGAGCTTCGGCCGAGCCCTTTTTGGCCTCCTGCCGATCGATCAAGGTCACATCGAACTGGATGGGCAGACCCTCAAGGTGCAGTCACCGCGCGAAGCAATGCAGCGTGGCCTCGCACTAGTCTGCGCCGATCGCGTCGGCGAATCCGTGTTGCCGGGCATGACGATACGAGAGAACCTCTTCGTCAACAACGTGATGGCTGGACTTCATCCTTGGTCTATCGTCTATCCGAGCCGCGAGATCACTCAAGCTTTGACTCTTGGCAATGAGGTGGGATTGCGGCCTAACAATCCGGCGTTGTCTGTCGAGCTTCTGTCGGGCGGCAATCAGCAGAAGGTTGTCATCGGCCGTTGGCTGAATCTTGGCGGGAAGGTCTATATATTCGAAGATCCGACGGCTGGCGTCGATGTTGGCGCCAAGGCCGAGATATACCGCCTGTTCGACGTCGCATTGGCGGCCGGTTCCGTGATCATCATCATTTCGACGGATTTCGAGGAAGTCGCCAAGGTTTGTCACCGCACGCTGGTGTTCAACCGCGGTCGGGTCGCGGCTGAACTTGGCGCTGCGGATCTATCCATCAAAAATCTTGTCGCTGTAGCCTCCGCGTCAGTTGGCTACGCTGGCGGGGCGAAACCATTTTTGGATCATCTCGAGGATTGCAATGCAATCGCTTAAATCCAATGCGTTGGAACCAACCCGGTCCGAACTGGCCGCCTTGTCGCGCTGGGGCGCCGTGATCCGGCTATTACCGATCTATGGCCTTCCGATTCTCGCTATTCTGCTTGTGATCCTGTTTTCTGCAATTCTCCCGGACACCTTCCCCACGGCCTTGAACGCAAGACTAATCCTCAGCGACAAATCGATCATCGCGCTGTTGGCACTCGCTGCAATGATTCCCATGATGGCTGGTCGGATTGACCTGACGGTCGGCTTTGGCATCGTGCTTTGGCATATTTTAGCTATCAGTCTTCAGGTCTGGTTTCATCTGCCTTGGCCTGTCGCAGTTCTTCTCGTTCTGATCGCGGGGAGTTTGGTTGGTCTCTTTAATGGTCTCCTCGTCGAAGTGGCACAGGTCGATTCTTTCATTGCGACGCTCGGCATGGGGACCATCCTCTACTCCCTCGCTCTGTGGCATACCGGCGGTCGTCAGGTCATCGGGTTCTTGCCAAATGGCTTTCTCGACATCAACGCGCTCTCTATCTTCTCGATCCCGATGCCCGCGATCTATGTGCTGGTCTTGTCGATACTGATGTGGCTGGTCACGGAGCGGTTGCCTGTCGGCCGAGAGATCTATGCGATCGGCGCCAATGAAAAGGCGGCTGCCCTGAACGGCATTCCAGTCCGACGCCGTGTCATCGGTGTGTTCGTCGTGTCGGGATTCCTGACCGCCTTCACTGGCTGCGTTCTGGCGTCGCAGTTGCGCATCGGGCAAGCTAATGTTGGCCTCGATTATTTGCTGCCGGCCTTGGTGGGGGCCTTTCTTGGCTCCACGACGATCAGGCCGGGTCGGGTGAATGTCTGCGGCACGATATGCGGTGTCCTCATCCTCGCAGTCGGCATTTCAGGCATCCAGCAACTCGGAGGCGCCTTCTATGTGGAGCCGCTATTCAACGGCGTCACCCTCGTCGTCTCCATTGCCCTTGCCGGGTTCGCCCAGCGCCGGCGAACGAAGGTGCGCGCTATGCCGCAGCGCGCGGCGATGAGGCCAGTATCTTAAGGCTTTGTCAGTGTTCCTCGGCTCCTTGGCGGAAGGTCTTACACTTTGGCGCGTCGCGATCCCGTCGGGAGCGGGCATCCCCATCAAATCTCAACTTAAATCAACACAATTATTTCCTTAGTTACTGAGAGTTCGCCGAAAAACAGAATATTCAGAAAAGACCGAAATCTGCTAATATTGGTGGCGTAATCATCTATAGATTTTTGCTATTGCAGCACGAAGCGCCTTTATTGCTTATTTGTCCAATCGCCCTTCAAACTTGGTCGAACGAACGGCTGCTGCAAGCGTGAAGGGGAACTTCCAT
>NZ_DATJJK010000073.1:0-12351 GCF_035492295.1 Acidisoma sp.
AGCGACGGTGAGACAGCCAAGACGCCCGATGACACCGTGATCATCGACCTCGCCACCCGCCGGATCGTGCCGTTGGCCGGATAAACTAAAGCGCCCGCTCCCTGCCGGGGACGGGCGCTTTAGGTCGAACCTGCGGTATGCAGCTTACTCTTCGTGCCAGGTGCGGCCGTCACGCTCCAGCAGCGCGACAGAGGCCGAAGGGCCCCAGGTGCCGGCGCGATAGGGTTTCGGGAATTCGCCCGAGGACATCCATGCATCCATGATGGGGTCGACCCAGCGCCAGGCTGCCTCGACCTCGTCACCACGCATGAACAGCGTCTGGTTGCCGCGAACGACATCCATGATCAGCCGCTCATAAGCGTCCGGGCTGCGGACCGCGAAAGCTTTGGCGAAGGTCATGTCCAAGGGCACGTGCTGCAGCCGCATGCCACCCGGCCCCGGATCCTTGATCATCAGCCACAGCTTCACGCCCTCATCCGGCTGCACGCGGATGACGAGACGATTGGCCTTGAGCTGGCCAGCCGATTCCTCGAAGACCGTGTGCGGAATGGGGCGGAACTGGACGACGATCTCGGACACGCGGGACGGCAGGCGCTTGCCGGTGCGGAGATAGAAGGGCACGCCGGCCCAACGCCAGTTTCCGACCTCCGCCTTCACGGCAACAAAGGTCTCGGTCATGCTCTCGGGGTGGCCGAGCTCCTCCAGATAGCCGCGCACGGGTCCGTTGACGGAGGCGCCGGCCGTGTATTGGCCACGCACACTGTTCTGGGCGACCTGCGCCGGTGTCATCGGTGCAAGCGAGTTCAGGACCTTGAGCTTCTCATCCCGCACCCGGTCGGCGTCGAGCGAGGTGGGAATCTCCATCGCGGTCAGGCAAAGCAGCTGCAGAATATGGTTCTGGATCATGTCGCGCATGGCGCCGGCGGTATCGTAATAGCCCGCCCGGCTTTCCAGTCCCACTTCCTCGGCGACCGTGATCTGGACATGGTCGATATAGCGAGCATTCCAGACCGGCTCGAACAGCGAATTCGCGAAGCGCAGAGCCATGAGGTTCTGCACCGTTTCCTTCCCGAGATAATGGTCGATGCGATAGATGCTGGACTCGGCGAAGATCTTGCCGACCGAAGCGTTCAGCGCCTGGGCGGATTCGAGATCCTTGCCGAGCGGCTTTTCGATCACCACGCGGCTCTTCTCGGTGATCAGGCCGTGGGCGTTGATTTGCTCCGAGATGGGACCGAAGATGTCGGGTGCTGTCGACAGATAGAAGACGCGAATGCGATCCGGCTCCTCGTTCAGGCGCTTGGCGAGATCACCCCAGCCATCCGATCCGGTCGCATCCATCGAGACATAACCCACGCGAGCGACGAAACGGTCGAGGACCTCGGCATCGATGTCGCTCTTGGACACGAAGCTCTCGATGGCTTCGCGGGCGACCTTCTGGAATTCCTCGTCAGTCACTTTGCGGCGGGACGTGCCGATGATGCGCGCCTCTTCCGGTAGTTGCCCGGCACGATCGCGCTGATAGAGGGCGGGAAGCAATTTACGGCGCGAGAGATCCCCCGAGCCGCCGAAGATGACAAAATCAAACGGATCGACGGCTATGATGCGTGCGACCATGCGTAACAGCTCCTTTTCAGGCGAGGCGTTAAAATACGCGAGCGTCGCCATTTGTCCAAATCGCCATCATTTGTGATCGGGGCCTTTCAGCACCGGCCGATCCGCCCCCGTCTTGACGACGGTAGCGGCCTCACGTCAACCACAGGTTATGAGCACCGAGATCTCCCTGCCCCATACCGAGACCGCAAGCCCCCGTCACCGCGGCCTCGATGACTGGGACAGCCTCACCGCCCTGACCGCCCTTTGGGAAGGCCAGATGGCCGCGATCGCAGCCCTCGGCCCGGCGCTGCCCGCGCTCGCCCAGGCAGCCGATGCCGCGGCCGACCGTCTGCGTGTCGGGGGGGGCCGGCTTCTCTATGCCGGAGCCGGGACCTCCGGCCGGCTGGCAGCCCTTGATGCCGCCGAATTGCCGCCAACCTTCGACTGGCCGTATGAGCGCACCGGCCTGCTTCTCGCCGGGGGCCCGGGAAGCCTCCTGCGTGCCGTGGAGGGCGCGGAAGACGACGAAGCCGCTGCCGAACAGGCTCTCTCCGATCTCGCGCCGGGGCCCCTAGATGTTCTGATCGGCCTCGCCGCCAGCGGCGGCACGCCCTTTACCCGTGCCGCCATTCGCGGCGCCCGCGCGGCGGGCGCGCTGACCATCGGCATGGCCAACAGCCCCGGCGCCGCGCTGCTGACAGAGGCTGAACACGGCGTGCTGATCGAGACCGGAGCGGAGGCCATCGCCGGCTCCACCCGCATGAAGGCGGGCACGGCGCAGAAGGCAGCGCTCACCTTGCTCTCGACCGAGATCATGGTCCGGCTGGGCCGCATCCATGACGGCCGGATGATCGAGATGCGACCCACCAATGCGAAGCTCCAGGCACGCGCGTCCCGCATGGTGGCAGAGATCGCGGGTTGTCCGGCGGTTGAGGCGGAAGCCGCGCTGCAAGCGGCAGACGGCCATATCAAGACGGCCATTGTGATGGTAGTCAGCGGTCTTGATGCTGACGGGGCCCGAGCCTTGCTTTCCCGCCATGCCGGCATTCTCCGGAAGGCATTGGCCGCGCCTTCCCAGCCCCTATAGCCATAATGACCTTCGAACCCCGCCCCGTCTTCCGGGGCAGCCAAGCCCAGAGGAGCCGAGGATGACCGAAACCACAGCGGATGTCCGCATCGAGCATGACGCGCTGGGCGATGTGCCCGTGCCCAACAACCGGCTTTGGGGCGCGCAGACCGAGCGCTCGATCCATAATTTCCCGATCGGCCGGGACACTTTCAAATGGACACGGCCTGTCATCCGCGCCTTCGGTATCCTCAAGCGTTCGGCGGCTCTGGCCAATGGCGAACTGGGCGAACTGCCGCCCGAAAAGGTCACGCTCATTGTCCAGGCGGCGGACGAGGTGATTGCCGGCAAGTGGGATTCCGAATTTCCCCTCGTCGTCTTCCAGACCGGCTCCGGCACCCAGAGCAATATGAATGCGAACGAGGTGATCGCGAACCGCGCCATCCAGATCGCGGGTGGGGTGCTCGGCTCCAAGAAGCCGATCAATCCGAATGACGACGTCAATCGCGGCCAGTCCTCGAACGACACCTTCCCGACGGCCATGTATATCGCGGCCGTCGAGGTCATCGCCGGCAAGCTCCTGCCCGCCATCACCGTCCTTCGGGACACGCTGGACGCCAAGGCGAAAGAGTTCGCCCATGTCATCATGATCGGCCGGACCCATTTGCAAGATGCGACGCCGATCACCCTCGGCCAGGCGATCGGCGGCTGGGTGGCGCAGCTGGACGAAGCGGCCCGCGCCATCCGCGAAGGTCTTCCCTGGCTCTACGAGTTGGCGATCGGCGGCACCGCGGTCGGCACCGGCCTCAACGCCCACCCTAAATTCGGTGCGACGGCGGCCCGCCATATTGCCGAGGCGACCGGCTATCCCTTCATCTCGGCACCGAACAAGTTCGCAGCCCTCTCCGCCCATGACGCGATCGCCCATGCCAGCGGCACGCTGCGCACCCTTGCAGGCGCGCTTATGAAGATCGCGAACGACGTGCGCTGGCATGCCTGCGGCCCGCGCGCCGGTCTCGCCGAAATCCACATCCCCGAAAACGAGCCTGGCTCCTCCATCATGCCAGGCAAGATCAACCCGACGCAGTGTGAATCGATGACGATGGTGGCCGTTCAGGTCTACGGCAACGACGCCGCCGTCGCCTTCGCCGCCAGCCAGGGCAATTTCCAGCTCAATGTCTACAAGCCAGTGATGCTGCACAACCTGCTGGAGTCGGCGACCATCCTGAGCGAAAGCATGATTGCCTTCGAGGAACATTGCGCGCGCGGGATCGAGCCGAACTACGAGCGGCTGAAGCACAACCTTGAGAGCTCGTTGATGCTGGTAACGGCGCTCAACCGCCATATCGGCTACGAGAAGTCGGCCCAGATCGCGCTCAAGGCGCATCGCGAGAATTCGAGCCTGAAGGAATCGGCACTCGCCCTCGGATTCCTGACGGAAGCGGAGTTCGATGCCTGGGTGAAGCCCGAAGATATGCTTGGGCCAACCGCAGCGAAGTAAACGGCACGGTCCAGCCGCTTATGCAAAAAGCCGCGCGGGATGACCGGCGCGGCTTTTGTTTGGACAAGCGAGGCGGTCAATTGTGCAGGCTGTTGTAGTCCACCCAACCCTTCACCAGTCCCTTCGGCGTCTGCATCTGCATCTGGAACGAGGGCTGGCGCATGCCGTCCGTCTGGATGCCGACAAGACCGGCCTGGGCACTCGTGTCGATGACCGAGCAGTCTCCGGGATCGGCGGGCGTGTAATGCTCCAAGCCGGTCTCGCTCTCGCAAACCGGGGTCGCCCCGCTGACGAAGATCGGCTTCGAGAGGTCAAGCGAATGGCGCCGCGCCACAAGATTGTCGCCATTGATGAAATAGGCGAGCATCCCGGCCGAGGGGGCAGAAGAATTGTCCCCGGCCAGAATGGCCGTGACAACCAATCCGGCAACGGCAAAGAGTATCAAGCCAAGTGAAGATTTCCTGATCACTGGTCTCTCCGACCCGTTTCGAGCGAGAAGGCTGCTCCTCGCGATCCCATCATATTAGGGAAATGCAATAAGGTTTGATTAACGAACGCAACAATTTTTTTTGACTATGGAATAGACGCTTCCTCGGAACGCTCATTGTCTCCTTCGACATCATTCCGGCCAAGCCCCAAATGGGTCATCTGACGGGCCGCCTCTTCTGTGACCGTTACGGGATGCCGCGCAGGGCTTGATCTGCATCAAGGCCACACCAGTCAATTTCTTCGCAGATGCAGCAAGGCGCGCGGCCGCTTACCCGCGCCCGTGGCATGAAGAGGAGGGCACCGCCATGCCGGATGGATCAATGCAGCGCTCAGCCGACAGGGCACGGCCGTCGCCAGAGCCCGAGGTGCTGGACCGCCTGCTGCACGCTTGGCAAAGCCGCTTCACAGGCGGCGCCGCGCCAGCCAGCCTGCCGCTCGCCTGGATGGACTGGGCGATCCATGCCGCGAACCACCCCTTCCGCATGGCAGAGCAACGGCACAAGGCTGTCGATCAGTGGCTGCGCCTCGGCCGTATCCTGACCGGGCTCGAAACGCCGGTGGCGCCGCGCCCCGGCGACCATCGCTTCGCGCATCCTGCCTGGGCCGCGACGCCCTATGCGCAGCTTGTGCAGGCCGTGCTTCTCGGCGAGGAATGGTGGCAGGGACTGATCGCCGCTCCGGGCGGTGTCGCCAACCACAATCGCCGGCTGCTCGCCTTCGAACTGCAGCAATGGCTCGATCTGCTCTCGCCCTCAAACTTCCCCTGGACCAATCCGGAGATCCTCGCCGCCACGCGGGCGCGGCACGGTGAGAACCTGCTCGAGGGCCTGGCCAACTTCCTGCGCGAGCAATCAGGCAAACAGGATGCCGATGCGCAACCTTTTCGCCTCGGTCAGGATCTTGCCGCTACGCCGGGCCGGGTCGTTTTCCGCAACGACCTCATGGAACTGATCCAATACGCGCCGACGACATCCACGGTCGCGGCCGAGCCGGTTCTGATCGTGCCTGCCTGGATCATGAAATACTATATTCTTGATCTGTCCCCGCAGAATTCCCTGGTCCGCTGGCTGGTGGATCAGGGCCGCACCGTCTTCATGATCTCCTGGCGCAATCCGGATGCCGCGATGCGGGACATCTCTCTCGACGATTACCGGACGGCGGGCGTGATGGCGGCGCTCGACGTGGTCTGCGCGATCTGCGGCGGCCAAAAGACCCATCTCGCCGGCTATTGCCTCGGCGGCACGCTCGCCACCATCGCCGCCGCGCATTGCGCCGCGACCGGGGACGGGCGGCTGACGAGCCTTACTCTTTTCGCGGCCCAGACCGATTTCAGCGAGGCGGGCGAGTTGCAGCTCTTCATCTCGGAGGACCAACTCGACTTCCTCGACGATGTGATGAAGACGCAGGGCTATCTCTCCAGCCGGCAAATGAGCAGCGCTTTCCGGATGCTGCGGCCGAACGACCTCATCTGGTCCCGCATGATCCGGGACTATTTCCTGGGCGAGGCGCCGGCGAGTTTCGACCTCATGGCCTGGAACGCGGACGGCACGCGCCTGCCCGCGCGCATGCATGCCGAATATCTCCGCCGCCTCTATCTGCAAAACGACCTCGCCGCCGGCCACTTCACCGCCGGCGGGCAAACGCTGGCGCTGGACGATATCCGTCTGCCCATCTTCGTCGTCAGCACGGAGACCGACCACATCGCGCCCTGGCGCTCCGTTTACAAGCTGCACCTCCTGAACGACGGGGCTATCACCTTCGTGCTGACCTCGGGCGGGCATAATGCGGGGATTGTGAGCGAGCCCGGCCATCCGCACCGGCATTTCCGCATCGCGACACGCGCCGAGGGCGGTCACACGCTGGGACCGGACGAATGGCAGGCGGCCCATGCCCCGCAGGAGGGTTCCTGGTGGCCGCAGTGGAACGCCTTTCTCGGCACCTATTCCGGACCTCCCGTAGCGCCGCCCAGCATGGGCAGCCCCGATCTCGGTCCCGCGCCCGGCTCCTACGTTCTTGAAGAGGGTTGACCCATGGATGCCGCAACAGCCAATCCGATCATCGAAAACCGCACCTATGATGAGATGGCACTGGGCGACACCGCGAGCCTTACCCATACCGTCACCCAGCGCGACATCGATTTGTTCGCGGCCGTCAGCGGCGATCTGAACCCCGCGCATGTCGATCCGGATTACGCGGCCGGGGACATGTTCCACCACATCATCGTCCACGGCATGTGGGGGGCAGGGTTGATCTCGGCCGTGCTCGGCACCCGCCTGCCCGGACCGGGGGCCATCTATCTCGGTCAGGATCTGCATTTCCGCCGCCCTGTCTCGGTCGGCGACACGATCACCGCGACCGTTACGCTGCGCGAGATGAAGCCCGCAAAGAAGGATGTGGTCTTCGACTGCCTCTGCACCAACCAGGCGGGCGCGGCGGTAATCACCGGCACGGCTTTCGTCCGCGCGCCGACGGAAAAGGTGCGCCGCCCGCGCGTGACGATGCCCGCGGTGCGGGTGGAGCGCCATCCAGGCACCGAGGCGATCCTGGCCCGCGCCCGACAGGGCGGCCCGATTCCGACGGCCGTGGTCTTTCCAGTCGATGCCCTCTCTCTCGCAGGCGCCGTGGACGCTGCCGAAGCCGGCCTGATGACGCCGATCCTGGTCGGACCGGAAGAGACCATCCGCGCCACCGCCACCGCCGCCGGGCTCGATCTCTCTTCCTGCCGGTGGCAGGCGGCGGCCCATGCGGCCGCGGCCGCGGCGGCCGCCGTCTCTCTCGTCCACACGGGCGAGGCCGCCATGGTGATGAAGGGCGACCTGCACACGGATGTGCTGATGCATCCGGTGCTGGACAGCGCCACAGGACTGAAGACAGGTCGGCAGATCAGCCACGCCTATGTACTGGACGTGCCGGACTATCCGCGGCCGCTGATCGTGACGGATGCGGCGATTGCCCTCCGGCCCGAACTCGAGGAGAAGGCCGGCATCGTGCAGAACGCGATCGACCTCGCCCTGCGCATTGGCATCGCGGTGCCGCGCGTCGCCATCCTTGCTGCGGTCGAGACGCTGAGCGCCCGCATGCCGGCAACGCTGGATGCCGCCGCTCTTTGCAAGATGGCGGATCGTGGACAGATCAAGGGCGGTGTGCTGGACGGGCCACTCGCCTTCGACAACGCGATCAGCGAGGCGGCGGCGGCCGAGAAGGGTATCGTTTCTTCCGTCGCGGGCCGCGCGGATATTCTCGTCGTGCCCGATCTCGAAGCCGGCAACATTCTGGTCAAGCAGATGATCTTTCTTTCAGGCGCCGAGGCCGGCGGCATCGTGCTCGGAGCCGCCGTGCCGATCGTGCTGACGAGCCGGGCCGACAGTCGCCGCACGCGGCTGATCTCAGCGGCGCTTGGCCGCCTGCTGGCAGCACCGGCGGAGAATGGATGATGGACCGCACCACATCGCTCGCCGGCAAGCGCGGGCTCGTGCTCGGGATCGCGAATGAGCACAGCATCGCCGCCGGCTGCGCCCGCGCCTTCGTAGAGGACGGCGCCAGAATCGCCGCAACCTATCTGAACGACAAGGCAGAACCCTTCGTCCGCGCGGTGACGGATCCACTCGGCTGCGAGATCCTCCTGCCCTGCGATTTCGCAGTGCCGGGGCAGATGGAAGCGGTCTTTCATCGTATCGCGAAGGACTGGGGTAAGCTCGACTTCCTACTCCATGCCGCAGCCTTCGCGCCTGCCGCCGATCTGCATGGCCGCGTGACCGATTGCAGCCCCCAAGGCTTCGCTCAGGCGATGGACATTTCGTGCCATTCCTTTCTGGCGATGGCGCATCTGGCCGAACCCCTGATGGCGGATGGCGGTTGCCTGCTCACCGTGACCTTCTTCGGCTCAGAACGGGTGGTGCCGCATTACAACATGATGGGGCCAGTGAAGGCGGCGCTCGAAAGCGCCATGCGCTATGTCGCTGCCGAGCTTGGTCCGAAGGGCATCCGCGCCCATGCGCTGTCGCCTGGCCCGATGCGCACGCGGGCGGCCAGCGGGCTCGACCATTTCGACGAGATGCTGGCACAAGCGGCCGCAGATGCACCGGAGCATCATCTGGTCGAGCCCGCGGATGTCGGCGCGCTCGCGGCCTTTCTGGTCAGCGATGCCGCCCGCCGAATCACTGGAACCATCATCCCGGTGGACGGCGGCGCGCATCTCGTCGCCTGAGACGCCTCAGAGTTTATAGGCGCGCTTGGCGAGGTTATAGGCGAGGTCCTGGGCAAGCTCGTGCGCCTCGTCCTCGTCCAACCGATGCTCGGCCACCAGGCCGGCGAGGAAGCCACAATCGATGCGTCGCGCCATGTCGTGCCGCGCGGGGATCGAGAGATAGGCGCGGGTATCATCGTTGAAGCCCACGGTATTGGCGAAACCCGCGGTCTCCGTCACGGTCTCGCGGAAGCGGCGCATCCCCTCGGGACTATCGAAGAACCACCAGGGCGGACCAAGGCGAAGGCAGGGGTAATGGCCCGCGAGGGGGGCCAATTCGCGACTGAAGCTCGTCTCGTCCAGCGTGAAGAGAATCAGCGTCAACCGAGGATCATTGCCCATCGTATCGAGCAGGGGCTTCAGCGCCTGTACATACTCCGTCGCCATCGGGATATCGGCGCCCATATCAGGCCCGCGGGTGCGGAAGAGATTGGGATTGTGATTGCGGAAACTGCCGGGATGCAGCTGCATGACAAGCCCATCCTCCAGGCTCATGCGCGCCATCTCGGTCAGCATCTGCGCACGGAAAAGCTCCCGCTCCTTCGGGCTGGCCTCGCCCGAGATCACGGTCTTGAACAGGGATTTGGCCTCGTTCATAGCGAGATTGGCCGTGCGTGCGGTCGGGTGGCCGTGATCAGTCGAGGTCGCGCCAAGGGCCTTGAAGTAGGCGCGGCGGGTGCGGTGCGCCTCCAGATAGCCTTGCCAGTTCATCGCCGTGCCGGCGAGCGCCGTGAACTTCACGATATTCTTCGTGAACCCCTCGCGGTCCGGATCGACCACGAAGTCCGGCCGGTAGGCGGGCAGCACGCGACCCTTCCAGCCGGAATCGCGCAGGGCCTGGTGATAGGCAAGATCGCTCAAGGGACTGTCGGTCGTGGAAATGACCTCGAGGTTGAACCGCTCGTAAAGCGCTCGCGGGCGGAAGGCGGGCGTTGCGAGCTTTTCCGAGATCGCATCATAGAGGCGGTCAGCATTGCCTGTGGACAGGCGCTCCTCGATGCCAAAGAGATCTTCCAGCGACTGCTCGAACCAGATGCGGGTGGGGGTTGCGCGAAAGAGGTGAAAATTGGCCGCGAAAAGGCGCCAAATCGTGCGGCTGTCGGTCTCGACGGGGCCGCCGTCGCGGCGCGGGATGCCGAGTCCGTCCAGCGAGACGCCCTGGGAATAGAGCAACCGGAATATGTAGTGGTCAGGCTTCACCAAAAGCGTGGCAGGGTCCGGGAAGGCCGCATCGGTGGCATACCAGGCAGGATCGGTATGGCCATGCGGCGAAATCAGCGGCAGACCGGCGACGGAGTGGTAGAGCCGCCGCGCGATGTCGCGCGCGCGGGGGTCGATCGGCAGAAGCCGGTCCGGGTGCAGTGCCATGGCGGGCTTTCCTCCGGGCTTGTTTTGAGAGGAAACTGGAATTGATATACTAGCATGTCAATCACCCGCCCCACAGGGCAGCACCGCTCGACGCGGGCCGCCCTGCGCGGGGCCGCCCTACGCGGGCCGCCCTACGTGGCCGCGCCTCAGGTTACGACCCTGCGTATTGCGCGTCGGTCACCTTCTCCATCCAATCGACCGGCGAGCCGTTGAGCTTCTCCTGAATGGCGATATGGCTCATCGCCGTGGTCGCCGAGGCGCCGTGCCAGTGCTTTTCCCCCGGGGGAATCCAGACGACATCGCCCGGGCGAATCTCTTCGATCGGGCCGCCCTCGCGCTGCACACGCCCGCACCCACTGGTCACGATCAAGGTCTGGCCCAGCGGATGGGTATGCCATGCCGTGCGCGCTCCAGGCTCGAAGGTCACATGGGCGCAGGCAACCCGCGCCGGTTCGGGTGGATTGGCCAGCGGGTCGATACGCACGCTCCCGGTGAACCAATCAACCGGTCCCTTGCCTGAGGGCTGAGCGCCGCTTCGAGTGATATCCATTGGGCTTTTCCTTGCATTGCAGTCGATCGAGTCAAGATTAGCATTCTGCGGAGCCGCCCATTAGACGGAGAAGTCCGCATGGACCTATAGGCCGCCTTTCTCAATGCCCGGCCATAATCTGGAACGCTCGGACCCTAGACCACCCGGCCGGGGATGACGGGTGGCGCCCCCCGGCTTGCCACCGCGCTCGTCACGAAATCGAGGAAGGCCCTCACCTTGGCCGGCGGCAGATGCCGGCTCGGGTGATAGGCGTGGAGGGGAAAGACCTCCTCATTCCACGCCGGAAACAGCTCGACCAGACTGCCCTCGGCCAGCGCCCTGTCGATGCCAAGCGCCATGGGCTGTGCGATACCGAGCCCCGCCGCGCAGGCAGCCAGAGAAGTTGCCACATCATTCACGATGATCCTTCCCTGGACTTTTACGGGCAGAACTTTTCCGTTCCTGTGAAACTCCCATTCGAAAGGCTGCCCGGTCACCGGATCGCGGAAGAGCAGACACTCATGCCCCTCCGCCAAGTCCGAGGGATGCGCCGGCCGGCCATGCCGCGCGAGATAGGCGGGCGAGGCGCAGGTCAGGATGCGCGTCTCGAGCAGCTTGCGGGTGACGAGACCGGAAGGCTCCGGTTCTCCGAAGCGCACGGCAGCATCAAAGCCTTCCGAGACGAGATCGCCCAGCCTGTCCCTCACCACGATGTCGAGGGTGAGGCGGGGATGCGCATCCAGAAAGCCCTGCAGACGTGGCGCCAGGATGAGCTTCGCAAACCAGGGATCGCAATTGAGCCGCAGCCGCCCCTGCACGGATTGCGCCTCTCCCGCCGCTTCCCGCGTGGCTTCTTCCATTGTTGAAAGCAATGGCGACAGATCGGCGACCAGTCGCTGCCCCGCCGCCGTCAGCGTCGTCGCGCGGGGGTTACGGTCGAACAGCCGAAGGCCGAGCCGCTGCTCAAGCCGAGACACCGCGCGGCTGACACCCGAGGGCGTCAGCCCCATGACCTGCGCGGCCCGGGCAAAGCTGCCGGTCTCGGCGACGGCGATCAGCGTGCTGATGCCGCTCAAGAGTCGGGCGTCGAAATCCATCATGACTCTCCGTCATCTCTATACTGCCAAAGATGCGCTAACGTCACTTGGTCTCCAAGTCGCATTCTCCGTCCGCAGGCGGATGGACCGCCGCAGGAGGCAAAACAAATGGTTATGCAGAACAAGCGGGTCGTCATACTCGGCGGCACTTCAGGCATCGGGTTTTCGGTGGCGGAAGCCGTGGCCGCAGCCGGCGGACAGCCGGTCGTTGTCTCGCGCCGACCGGAAAGCGTGGAAGCGGCGCTCGCGACACTCGGCAATGGCGCCGAAGGCATGACGGCCGATCTTTCTTCGGAGGCCGCAATCGCCGATCTCTTCACCCGCATCGGCGCCTTCGACCATCTGGCCTACACGGCCGGCGAGACGCTGATGCTGCAACCCCTGGCCAATATGGATATTGCGACAGCCCATCGTTTCCTGGAGACCCGCTTCTGGGGCGCTTTGACGGCAGCGAAATAC
>NZ_DATJJK010000074.1:0-2997 GCF_035492295.1 Acidisoma sp.
GCGCGCGGGCCGGACGATCCGGCGGTGGCCGCGCTTGGACAAGCGATCCAAAGCGCCGGCGTATCGGCGGAAGCGGTGAACGACCGCATCGGGGACGGTCTCGGCCGCATCCTGGACCGTACGATGCGCCGCGCCGGCCTCACGCGCGGCATCATTGCTGGCGGTGATACATCAAGCCATGCGGCGCTCGCCATGGGCGTGTATGCGCTGACCGCCATGGCGGCGACGGTGCCGGGGGCCGCGCTCAACAAAGCTCATTCCGACGACCCGGCCCATCGCGATCTGGAGCTTGCCCTCAAGGGCGGCCAGATGGGCGCGCCGGATTATTTCGGGCGTATCCGGGCCGGTGGCCAGGATATCGCCTTTTCCGTTTGATTGAAGGATCAAAGCCATGACCAAGGTTGCTCTTCTCGGTGCCGGCGGAAAGATGGGTGTCCGCCTCTCGACGAACCTGCAGGGTTCGCGTTTCCAGGTGGATCATGTCGAGGTCTCCGAGGCCGGCCGCGAGCGGCTGAAGAAGGCCATCGGCGCTGATTGCGTCGAGATGGACACCGCACTTGCCCAGGCCGATGTCGTGCTGATGGCGGTGCCAGACCGCATGATCGGCAAGATTGCGCATACCATCATCGAGAAGGTGCGTCCTGGTACGGCCCTCATCGTGCTGGATGCCGCTGCCCCCTATGCCGGTGAAATGCCGGAGCGCGCTGACGTCACCTATTTCGTGACCCACCCCTGCCATCCGCCGATCTTCAATGACGAGACCGAGACGCTGGCGAAGAACGACTTCTTCGGCGGGATACATGCGAAGCAGCACATCGTGTGCGCGCTGATGCAGGGCCCGGAGGAGCATTACGCGCTCTGCGAGGAAATCGCCAAGACCATCTATAAGCCGGTGATGCGCGCGCACCGTTGCACGGTGAAAGACATTGCCTTCCTCGAACCCGCGCTCTCCGAAACCGTCGGCATTACCCTTTGCCTCGCCATGAAGGAAGCGGTGGATGAGGTCGTGAGGCAGGGGGTGCCCCGTGAGGCGGCGGTCGACTTCATGCTTGGCCACATCAATATCGGCCTCTCCATCGCCTTCGGCGTCTTCCCGGAGGGCAAGTTCTCGGACGGCGCGCTTTATGCCATTGAGCAGGCGAAGCCGGAGATCTTCCGGGAGGGCTGGTTGCAGCGCGTCTTCAACAAGGAAGCCGTGCTGAAATCCGTCAAGGAAATCTGCAACAACTGAGACCGATCATGAAGGCGCTGTCCGGGCCGGGGTTGAAACTCGAGATCGGCGATCTCGTCCTCTATCTGGACGCGGATGGTGCCTTCCTGCGGGCTGTGGCCTTGCGGGGCGAGGAGCTTTTCCGCGGTATTGGTTTCGTGGTGCGGGACCAGAACTGGGGCACGTATCGCCTTGAAGCTGAACCGCGGGTGGAACAGACGGCGGACCGCATCACGGTCGCCATACGCGGCCGTGTCTCGGGCGCGGACGGCGTCCTCGATTGGCGGATTGACTGGACAATCACACCTCAGGGCATCGCTGGCCGCATGCGGTGCGAAAGCGCGGAAGGCTTTCCTACGGCCCGCACCGGCTTCGTCGTGCTGCATTCTGTCCCCGGCTGCCGTGGCAGGCCGATCACCATCACCCACGCGGCAGGCACCACCGAGAACAGTCGGTTTCCTGTCGCCGTCTCTCCGCATCAACCCTTCCAGGATGTCATGGCGATGGATTACGCAACCGAGGCGGGCCACCGCCTGCGGCTGCGTTTCGAGGGTGAGACCTATGAGACGGAGGACCAGCGCAACTGGACCGATGCCTCCTACAAGACCTATTCCCGGCCGTTGTCGAAACCCTTTCCCTATCGCATCGGTCCCGATGCGCCGGATGAGCAGGTTGTTCATCTGGATATCCTGACCGTCGGATCGGCCATCGATGGTGGCGAGCATCCACCCATCGTGCTGCGCGAAACGGTGATGCCGCCGCTCGGTCTTGGCGTTTCGCCTGGCAGTGCCGCGGCCGGCCTCGCCGAAGCCGTCCAGGCGCTGGCACCCGCTTTCACCGCGGTGGAGGTTGATCTCGCGCGGGGCGGGGCCATTGCCGCGACGCAGGCGATCCTCGCCGCCGTGCCCGGCGCAGTCCGGCTCGATTTTCGCGCGGCCCCTGCCGATGCGCGGCTGAACGCGCTGCGGGCCCTGGCACCCGCTCTGGCCGGGCGGAAGATCCTGGGCGTTTCACTGTGGGACTCCGATGCCGCGCAGGTCGCCCAGGCCCGCGCGCTGCTTCCCGGTATCGCCATCGGCAGCGGCACCGGCGCCTTCTTCACCGAACTCAACCGTGGCACGCATTGGCCGGAGACGGCTGATTACCTCAGCTGGACCTGCAATCCCACCGTCCATGGATGGACGGATGATACGCTCGGCGAATCCGCCGAACCGCTCGCCGACATTCTCGCGACCGCTCGCGCCAAATGGCCCCGGGCGCGGTTTCAGGTCGGTCCGATGACGCTCGGCATGCGCTTCAACCCGAATGCGACCTCTCCGGAAGCGCGAGGGCGCCCTGCGCCTGCCGATCCACGTCAGGGCGAGAGCATCGCCGCCGCCTGGATGCTGGGCATGCTCGCGGGCTTTGCCGATGATCGGGTCGAAACGCTCAGCTTCTTCGAGGCGCGCGGGTCGCGCGGTACGATCGACCCGGAAGGCCGGATGACCCCGGCCGGTGCGCTGTTTCGGAAATTGGCGGCACATAGGGGTGCGTCGCTTGCCATTCTCTCCTGGCCCGGCGAGCCGCGCCTGCGCGGGCTGCGGATCGGGGTAGGGAATTATGCGCTGGCGAATCTGCACCATGAGACGAGGGACGTATCGCTGCCAGACGGCGCGCGGGTGGCGCTCCCCGGCTACGGCACGCTTTGGATCGACGGACCCGGCTGACGACGCCGTTCATCACGCGGGAGGAAGGAACAAGAATGACGACTGAACCCAGGCTGCGCATGGCCCTGATCGGCTGCGGCT
>NZ_DATJJK010000075.1:0-16282 GCF_035492295.1 Acidisoma sp.
TCGATGATCGACCATGTGGTCGAGCTCGTGGAACAGAAGGCCGAAGCGATCCGCGCCGCCGAGGCGAAGGCCAAGGCTGAACTCGCGCCCGCAGAAGCCGCGGAATAGTTTTCGCGCACGGCAGGGAAGGGTCTTGCTCCCCGCATAGGGGGGCAAGACCTTTTTTGTTAAAGACCGTTCGTATTCAGATTCAAAAAGGCGTCCGCCCTTGTCCAGCCTACAGCCCGTGCGCGGTACCCGTGATCTCATCGGCGACGAACAGCGCCGCCACCGCCATGTGATCGACACGGCGCGCCATGTCTCGGGCCTTTATGGCTTCGAAGAATGGTCGACCCCGATCTTCGAGGAGACGCGCGTCTTCTCCCGCACGCTGGGCGAGACTTCGGACGTGGTGACCAAGGAGATGTACACCTTCACCGACCGCGGCGGGGACAGCGTGACACTGCGCCCCGAGGGCACGGCCGCTGTTTGCCGGGCGCTGGTCTCCAACGGGCTCACCCAGTCCCTGCCGCAGAAGGTGTTCTATGCGGGGCCGATGTTTCGCTACGAGCGACCGCAGAAAGGCCGCTACCGCCAGTTCCACCAGATCGGGCTGGAGCTGATCGGTCCGGCCGAGCCGCTCGCTGATGCGGAGGTCATCGCCTGCGGCTGGCAGATCCTCTCCGATCTCGGCATCGCCAAATCCGTGGTGCTGGAGTTGAACACGCTCGGCGACATGGACAGCCGGACCGCCTATCGCGCCGCCCTTGTCGACTACTTCACCCGGTTTGCGACCGAGCTTTCGGAAGACAGCAAGGCAAGGCTGGAGCGCAATCCCTTGCGCATCCTCGACAGCAAGGACGAGGGCGACCGCCGGATCGTGGCCGATGCGCCGACCATTGCCGGCCACCTCACACCGCTGGCTGCAGGCTTTTATGATTCCCTGCGCAATTCGCTGACGGCACTCGGCATCCCCTTCGTCGAGAATCCCCGTATCGTGCGTGGGCTCGACTACTACAACCACACCGCTTTCGAATTCGTGACGACCGAACTCGGCGCCCAGGGCACAGTTATGGGCGGCGGCCGCTACGATGGCCTTGTGAAGCAGATGGGCGGCCCGGAAACGCCGGCCGTCGGCTGGGCGGCCGGGATCGAGCGTCTCGCCATGCTGGTGACGGCGCTACAGGCGGAGGCCGCGCCCATTGCCGTTATTCCCGCGGGCGAGGAAGCAGAGGGGGCAGCCTTCGGCGTTCTGCAGAAGCTGCGCCAGGCCGGCATCCGCGCCGAGATGAGCTATCGCGGCAATATGCGCCGCCGGATGGAGCGGGCGAATAAGCTGGGGGCGCGCGCAGCCGTCATCCTCGGCGCGGAGGAGGCGGCGCGCGGCGTCGTCCAGCTTAAGGATCTCGTCTCCGGCGACCAGCGCGAAGTGGCGAGGGATGTGCTGGTGGCGGCGATCCGCGCCCTACCCTCGGCGGGGGCAGACGCGTGAGCCTTGCGGCGAAATTCGACGATATTCTGGCGCGCGCGGAGGAGCTGAGGGATCTGCTCGCCTCGGGCGCGCAGGGCCAGGAATTCGTGCGGGCTTCGCGGGAGCTTTCGGAGCTCGAACAGGTGGTGGGGCTCATCATTGAATTTCGCGAGACGGAACAGTCGCTCGCCGAGACGACAGCGATGCTCGCCGATCCCGAGATGCGAGAATTGGCGGAGGCCGAGGCCGAAACCCTGAAGGCGCGCATTCCGGAACTGGAAAAGGACATCCAGCTGGCACTGCTGCCCAAGGACGAGGCGGATGAACGCTCCGCCATCCTCGAAGTGCGGCCGGCGGCGGGTGGGGACGAGGCTGCGCTTTTCGCCGCTCAGCTTTTCGCCATGTATCAGCGCTATGCCGAATCACAGGGCTGGCGCTTCGAAATCATGGAATATGCGGATACCGAGCTCGGCGGGCTCAAGGAAGGTATCGCCAGCATCACCGGCCGCAATGTCTTCGCCAAGCTGAAGTTCGAATCCGGCGTGCATCGCGTGCAGCGTGTGCCGGAAACGGAAAGCCAGGGCCGCATTCATACCTCGACGGTGACGGTCGCCGTGCTGCCGGAAGCGGAGGAGGTTGATGTCGAGGTCAACGAGGGCGACCTCAGGATCGACGTCTACCGCGCCTCGGGCGCCGGCGGCCAGCACGTCAACAAGACGGAAAGTGCCGTCCGCATCACGCATATCCCCACCGGCATCGTGGTCGCGATGCAGGAGGAGAAGAGCCAGCACAAGAACCGCGCCAAGGCGATGAAGATTCTCCGTGCGCGCATGTATGAGCGCGAGCGCGCAAGCCTGCACGCCTCCCGCGCCGCCGACCGCAAATCCCAGGTCGGTACCGGCGACCGCAGCGAACGCATCCGCACCTACAATTTCCCGCAAGGGCGGGTGACCGATCACCGCATCAATCTCACTCTCTACAAGATCGACCGGGTGATGCTGGGCGAGCTGGACGAGATCATCTCCGCCCTCTCGGCCGAGGATCAGGCCGCGCGGCTCGCGACCTTCACGTCGCAGGCGGCGTGACGGCCGATCTCGATCAGGCGTTGCGGGCGGCGACCGCGCGGCTCGGGGCGGCGGGGATCACGGAACCTTATCGCGAGGCGCGCATTCTACTGGCGGCCGCCATCGGTGCCGACCAAGCCGGGTTGCTCCGCCGCCGCGGCGGTGATCTGACAACGGAAGAGGCCAAGCGTTTCGACAGCATGGTCGCGCGCCGGGGCCTGCGGATTTCTGCGGCCCATGTCATCGGCCACCGCGAATTCTGGAGCCTGGATTTCCGGGTGACGGAAGACACCCTGGTGCCGCGCCCGGATTCGGAGGTGTTGATCGAGACGGCGCTGGAACTCCGGCCGGAGCGCGATGCCATCCGCTCCATCCTCGATCTCGGCACGGGCAGCGGCTGCCTGTTGCTCGCGGCGCTCAGCGAATACCGGGGCGCCTGGGGCCTCGGGATCGATCTCTCGCCGCGCGCCGCAGCCGTTGCGCGCGGGAATGCCACGGCACTCGGCCTTGCCGGCCGCGCGGCCATCGCCGTCGGCCGTTGGACGGATGCGCTCTCGGGCCGCTTTGATCTCCTGCTCTGCAACCCACCCTATATTCCGGCCGCCGATATCGCCGAATTGATGCCCGAGGTCGGACTGCACGAGCCGCGCCTCGCCCTCGATGGCGGGGTCGACGGGCTCGACCCTTACCGCCTCCTCTTCGCGGGTCTTCCGCAGCGGCTGACGCCCGCTGGCCTCGCCCTCTTCGAATTCGGGATTGGCCAGGCTGAGCCGCTGCAGGCGCTCGCCGAGGCCTCCGGTCTCGTGGTCGTCGCCTGCCGAGCGGACCTCGGGGGGCATCCCAGGGTTCTGGCTGTATCCCACCGATAAAAAAATGGTTGGCTTCGGCAGAGGTGCGGGTTAGCGTGCGGCCTGCGCGGCGCAGTGATCCCTGTGGTCTTGCTCGCCATTGTTCTCTGGTGGTGTTGCTTGGGCTGGTCCCAAAGCCGTGCCGGTGGAACCCCAAAGTCCGAAGCGTGCAACCTGGCTGACTACTAGACCCCCGTGACATCATGGGAATGGGCCGGATTGCTAACAGGAAAGCGACTTGTCCTAGTAATGAACATCAAACGTATGCGTGGTCGTGGCCATCGTGGGAACGGCGCCGGCGGCGGTGGTGGCGGCAATGGCGGCGGGATGCGTCATCAGAGCTCGGGTGGCAACGGCGTTCCGCTGAATCGCAACCACGTTTTCGACAGCAATGGTCCCGATCTGCGTATTCGCGGCACGGCGCAGCAGCTTTTTGAGAAATACCTACAGCTTGGCCGGGATGCGACGAGCTCCGGTGACCGGGTCATGGGCGAAGGCTATTTCCAGCACGCGGAGCATTATTTCCGCATCGTCAGCGCCATGAACCAGGCGGTGGCCCAACAGCAGCAACAGCAGGTCACCCATCAGCGCCGCTCCAATCCCGAGGAGGGTTCGGGTGACGACGGCGACACCACGGAGAATGCGGAGGAAACGCGGCCTGTTCAGGTCGAGGCGCGTGAAATTCCGATCGCCGCGGCCGCCCCCGAGGCCTGAGACACTCATCTATTGATAGCAGCCTGGTTCAGGGTTCGGATGACTTGCTTGCGCTCGTCAGTCTGGACCCGTCAGGCGGCTAACTCCCGGCGAGCGCCCGGAAGCCGGGTTCCTCGGGCGGATCGGCGATCTCTTCCTCGATTTCCGTCACCTGGGCAAAGCGCGGACCGCGGCGGCAGGCGCGCGCCATCTCCTCCACCGCGTCGGCGGTGCCGCTGATCAGCGCCTCCACCGAGCCGTCCGCCCGGTTTCGAACCCAGCCCTCGATACCGAGTTCGGCAGCCTTCTCCGTGGCCCAGACGCGATAGCCGACGCCTTGGACTCGTCCTGAGATGACGAGGCGCTTGCAACTCATGCCGCACTCCGTGTCAGCTGGAAATAGCGGGCCGCGTCTTCGGCTTCCGCGGCCTTCTGCGCGCGGCCGGCGGCGGCGTCGCGGTCCAGGCCCCAGCGCTCCTCCTGGAATACCTCGTCCAGCACGGAAAGCCTATGGGCCTCGGTGGCCACCAACGCCCCGTCCGTGACGGCAAGGCCCAGCACCAGGCTGCCGAGCAGCGGAACCAACACGCCGAGCGCCGCCAGACCGTGATCATCATGCGCCGCGACCGCACGGGAAAGGGCTGCGAGGCTCGGCGCGGGCTGGTCCACGAAGCCGATGCCTTCCGTCACCCGCAGCAACGCATCGTGCCGCAGCACGGCCCAATCCAGCCAGGGCTGCCAGAGCGCCTGCTGCCGCTGGACCAGTTCGGCGGGCTCGGTTGCGCGATAGCAGAGCAGGTCGCTCCGCCCATAGGCGGCAATCGCCATCACCGTCTCGTCCCGCGTGGCCGGAATGCGCAGCTGCGCGGTCGCGGCCAGCTGGGTCATCGGCAAAAGCGCCGGCTGCAGCTCTGCCCCAGGAGGCACGGCGATCCATTCGGCGGCAATGGCTTCGGCCAGCGGCAGGTGTCCGAACTGCAGCGCCGGGCCACCCGGTAGGCGCATGGGCTTGCCGTCCAGCAGGATGGCGTATCCGCCAGCCTCTGCCGCGATGCTCGTCTCTGTCCAGAAGCGCTTCATAGCCTGCCGCACTACCCCGTCGTCTTGTCCTTCCTACTGGCCGTTGAGGAGTTGATGGAAGAGGTTCATCGGCTTCTGCAGGATACCGGCATCGCTGCCGCCGTTGCTGGGGTCGGGGCCTGGGAGGCCGTTGCGGGCGAGCGCCAGGGCTGGTCCGCAGACGGGGGAGGGGCCACGCGCGGCCTTTCGGCCGCTGCCAATGATCGACTGGAAGAGCCCGTTCAATCCTTGCGCCCCGTTGCCGGCCTCCTGGTTGATGACGACTTTGCCGACTTTCCCGATCTGAGGGGCCAGAACGCTGCCGCCGACGGTCAGGGGCACCGTCAGGTCCATCTCCCCGAGATACAGTTCCGGCGAGAGGGCGAGGGCGAGGCGTTCCTGCCCAAAGTCCAGCGATCCCGTGCCTTGCAGAAGCAGCGCGCTGGTATCGAGCACCATGGCACCGACATCCGCATGGCCATGAGTCGCGTTCAGACGCAGCGCGAGGCAGTAGAGCGGCACGTCCCCAGCGCGGCTCAGCAGGTTTGTCGGGACCACGCCCGCGGCATGGACGGCGGGGGCGAGCAGAGCCGCGAGCGCTCGTCCGTCGATCGTGCCGTTGACCGCGGCGAGGCCGAAGGCGCCGTTGACGTCGGCGGCCATCGCCCTTGTCGTTGCGCCATCGGCGGTGAGATTGGCGAAAACCTGCACCAGGCCACGGGCCGCCACCGGGATCTGAAGGGCCTGGAGGAGAGGTGCCACCGCGAGGTTCTGCGCCTGCATGGCGAAGGTGGTATGCGGCACCGGGCCCTGGGCATTGATATTGCCGGCGGCCAGCAGCTGTCCGCCCGGCACGACGACGGAGGAGGGGGCGAGGGAGAAGACGCCGTTCTCCAGTGTCGCGGTCGCGACCAGGGCGCGATACTCCGCACCGCCCAGCTTCAAGCTGGCGAAGGCGAGTTTGGCCGAGCCGTCGAAGGAGCGCAGCAGCGCCACGGGCAAGGGCAGGTCCGGGATCAGATGCTTGCCGGCCGGCGTCCCCGGTGTCGCCGGAGCTGCAGGCGGAGGCGCGGCCGGTGCCGCCTGTGCCTGGGGGGCGGCCGCTCGCATCGCATTCGTCATCCCGTCCAGATCGAGCCGAGCGGAACGCAGTGTCGCCAGGATCGTCAGCCGTTTCGCGTAATCGGCAGAAATAGCACCTTCAAGATCGCCCTCGGGCGCGGTGAGGTTGAGAGCGGTGAGGGTGACACCCTGGCCGAGCCCCTGGGGTCCGTCGGCGAGCTGGGCGGAGCCGTTGAGGCTAACGATAGGCGGCAGGCTGGTGCCGAACAGCGGGCCAAGCACGTCAAGCTTCGCGATCGCGGCGGTGAGCGCGAGATGCAGGCCATGGAGCGCAAGCGGATTCTGGATCGCGCCCTGAAGATGCAGGTTCGACTGCGCGGCCGTCAGCATCAGGTCCACCGGCAAGGGCGCGGGGGCTGGTTTGGGTGCGGCAGGCTGGGCCGCGAGCGCGGCTGCGGGTGTAGCGGCCGGCGGCGGCATGAGGGTGGCGATCGGGCCGGTGGAACCCGACAGGGTGAAGGAGAGGCCGTGCCGCTCGCCGAGGAGATTGACCGTCACCGGCTGGTCCAGCGCGGGCGTCATGACCGAGAGACTGTCGAGCGCCAGGCCCGGCAGCAGGCTGCCGAGATCGGAATTCTGGGCCTGCAGGCTGAGATTGGTGAACTTGGGCCGACCCTGGCCGGCATCGGCGATGGTTGCCGCCAGCGTCACGCCATGGACCGGGGGCAGGCTAGTGCCTGCGGGCAGCAGGCCCGGCGGCAAGAGAGGGGTGAGGGCTTCAAGGGCGGGCACGGTGCCGTTCAGCGTCAGGTCGTAGCCCTGCATCCGACGTGGATCGGTGACGCCGCCCTTCAGCGTGACGGCGGCACCGGCGGCGGCGAGGGTGAGATCGACCGGCCAGGGGCCTTGGGCTCCCGCGTCTCCCATCAGCGCGGCGGCCGTGCCGGTGCGGCCCTTCAGCGTCACCGCTTGGCCCTGCCAGACGGTATCGGCGGAGAGCGCGAGGGGCGCCGTCGCCGGTTTTTGGTCGCCCGTCGTCTCGGCGGTCAGGCGTGCGGTCTTGATGGCGAGGCTGTCGCTCTCTCCGGTCGCAAGATCCCGCCACGTCAGCGTCCCGTCGGTGATGTCCAGGCGACTGAGCGACACCTGCCAAGCGCCATGACCTGTATCGACCGTGACCGGCGGGGTTGCCTTCTCATTCCCAGGCGTTTCGGGGATCGGCGTCGGCGCGGGGGTGAAGACCCAATTGGGCATGCCGTCCTTGGTTCGCTCCATCAGGATCGTCGGATGACGCAGGACGAGCGCCTCGATGTCGATCGCGTGGTGCAGCAGGGGCAGGAGGGCGATGCGCGTCTCGATGGATGCCACCTGGACCATGGCGGGTGCCGAGCCGCCAGGAATATTGGCGACCGTTACGTCCTGCGCCGTGATGGTCGGGATCAGGGAGAGTTTGACGGCGAGCGACCCCGCGATCGTTACCTGGCGGCCCGTTGCCTGGGCCGCGGCGGCCTCGATCTGCCCCTTATAGGCGTTGGGGTCGAAGCTCAGAAAGAACGCGCCCGCAGCGGCCACCGGCAGGACGATGACGACGACTACACCCGCGATCAGAACGCGTGGCCATAAGCGGCGGCGGCGGCGAGGAAAGGAGAGAGGAGCGGCGATAGGCTGGGGCGTGTCGTCCATTCTGGCCTTGTACCACGGCGTTGCGCTTCAGGCGCGCTTCTCCGCCGCCTTCACCTCTAGCCAATGGGCTTCCATTTCCGCGAGACTTGCCTGATCCGGGCTCGATTCTTCGGAGGCCAGCCGAGCCTCGACCGCCTGGAAGCGGCGCGTAAATTTTGCGTTAGCCGCGCGCAGCACGGTTTCTCCATCCAGCCCGAGCTTGCGGCAGAGATTGGCCATGACGAAAAGCAGGTCGCCCATTTCGTCGGCAATGCGCTCGGTTCCGCCCGCCGGGATTTCGGCCTGCAATTCGGCCACCTCCTCCTCCAGCTTGGCGAAGAGATCGTCGAGGTTCGGCCAGTCGAAGCCGACGCGCGCCGCCCGGCCTGAGAGTTTCTGTGCCCGTGTGAGCGCGGGCAGTGTGGCGGCAACGCCATCCAGCGCGCTGACGCTGTCCTGTTTCTTGGCGGCCCGTTCTTCCGCTTTCTGCGCTTCCCAGGCGACGGTCTGGGCGCGCGCATCCCGCTGTGCCGCCTCGCCGAAGATGTGCGGATGGCGGCGGATGAGCTTTTCATTGATCCCGGCTGCGACCTCGGCGAAGGAGAAAAGCCCGGCCTCGCGCGCAAGCTGAGAATGGAAAACGACCTGCAGCAGCAGGTCGCCGAGTTCCTCGCGCAGGGCCGGAATATCGCCGGACTCGGCCGCTTCCGCGACCTCGTATGCTTCCTCGACCGCGTAGGGCGCGAGGGAGGCGAAGCTTTGCTTCAGATCCCAGGCGCAGCCCCCTACCGGGTCGCGCAGCCGGGCCATGGTCTCGATCAGCGCGCGCAGCTGCGCCTCGGCCGTATCGCGGTGGTCGTCCGGTCGGTCGTTCATGCGGTGAATTGTTCCGTGAGGATACGCTCGGAGAGCCCCTGGTCGGGATCGAAGAGCACAGTAACGGACATGTTCCGCTCCTCGCTGACCGCGACCGAAACCACGCGCCGCACCTCGAAGGAATCGGCAACCGCCGCGACCGGGCGCTTATCCTCCTCGAGGATTTCGAACAGCACGTCGGCCGAACTGGGCAGCAGGGCGCCCAGCCAGCGCCGCGGGCGGAAGGCGCTGATCGGTGTCAGCGGCAGGAGATTGGCGGAAAGCGGCACGATCGGGCCATGCGCCGAAAGATTGTAGGCCGTTGATCCCGCTGGGGTGGAGATGAGGATGCCGTCGCAGATCAGCTCCGGCAAGCGCACCCGGCCATCGACCGAGATGCGGATCTTGGCGGTCTGGCGCAGTTGGCGGAGGAGGGAGACCTCGTTCAGCGCCAGCGCCTCCTCTACCGCGCCGGTCTGCGTCACGGCGTGCATGCGCAGAGGATGCATGACGGCGCCCTGGGCCTCGCCCAGGCGTTCGGGCAGCGCCTCGTCGAAATAATTGTTCATGAGAAAGCCGACCGAGCCGCAATTCATGCCGTAGACCGGCGTCGCGCGGCCGAGCACGCTGTGCAGCGTCTCCAGCATGAAGCCGTCCCCACCGAGCGCCACCACCACCTGCGCTTCCACCACCGGCACATTGCCGTAGCGGGCGACGAGCTTGTCCATCCGCGCCTGGGCTTGGATGGAGGGGGAGGCGACGAAGGCAATGCGGGTGAGCGGCACTCCCCCCAGCACCTGGTCGAAAGCGAGCGGTGGCGCCGCCCGGTTGAGCGTATGGGAAACGCTCACGCAAGCTTCCTATGCTCGAGGACGGGCATGTCCCGCCGCACCCGTTCCGTCACCGCCCGGTCGGTCCGGGCGGTGGCCCAGCCTATTCCGTCCGAGGCGCGGGCGATCACGAGGCCCCAGGGGTCGCAAATCAGGGAATGGCCGTAGGTCATGCGCGCCTCGCCGCTTGCGTCGAAATGGCGCCCCCAGCAGGCGGGGGCCACGATCCAGCTCTGGGTCTCGATCGCGCGGGCCCGGAGGAGCACCTCCCAATGGTCACGCCCGGTCTGCAGGGTAAAGGCGGCGGGGACAAAGATCACCTCCGCCCCTGCCCTGCGGAGGGCGAGGAAGAGTTCGGGAAAGCGGATATCGTAACAGATCGAGAGACCCAAGGTGAGGCCATGGGCCTGGAATGTCGCGATCGCCTCCCCGCCCTTGAAGACGGCGCTTTCCCGGTAGCCCAGGCCGTCCGGCGTCACGATGTCGAAAAGGTGGATCTTGCGATAGCGGCCGATCTCCGTTCCGTCCGGATCGAAGACTAGGGTCGTGTTGTAAAGCCGGTCGCCGGCGCGTTCGGCGATGGAACCGCCATGGACATGGATACCGTTGCCGCGCGCCACTTCGCGCAGGAATTCGTAGGCCTCGCCGCCGGTTTCGTTCGAACCCGGCGGCGGCAGGGCCTCGGCCTCACGAAACTTGGTCTCGCGGTCGCCGCCAAGGCAGCTCCACATTTCGGGTAGCGCGATGATACGGGGGCGGCCATCGGCCAGGGCCCCCTGGATGAGGTCGCGCGCCTGGGCGATGTTCTGCCGCTTCTCGGCGCCGGGGTTCATCTGGATCGCACTGATACGCATGGCGGTGCCTCTCTCGCTTCCCTCGGGGCCCGTGCCTTATCGGTCGAAACGCGGCTCGGACCGCGGCGGCTTCGGGTCGTAGCGTTCCGCCCGCACCGGCCGCTGGCCGCGCGCCTGCCGGGGGTCCGGATCGTCGTCATAGCGGTAAGGATCCTGGGCCGGCGGCACTGGAGGCCGGGCGCGGACCGGGGCGGGTGCTGCCGGTCGCGGAAGCGGATTCGTGTCATAGGCATCCTCGTCCGGGCGGACAAAGCGGCCCGGCTCTCCGAGCCGGAGGGAGAGGGTGCGGATCTCTCCCTGCAACTCGTCCAGCCGTGCCTCGATGATGTCGAGACGGCCTTTGACGCCGAAGACGCTGAACGGCATCAGCAGGAAGCAAAGAGCGTACAGGATTGCCGGAACCAGGATGAGGATCGGCACCCACCAAGGCATCCAGGGCGGCAGTGTAAATGGCAGGGTCATGGAATGCTCCTTAACAGCAAATTCCGGCCTCCGCGATGCTGCTGTGGGGTGGATTTAGCGGTTGCATCATGCCAAGCCCAGATGGCGCGAGATGGAGAGAAGGTGACTGCATGCTGCTGCTGATTCCGGGACCGGTGACGACGCACCCTGATGTGCGCGCCGCCGCCAATCGCGATGTGGCACCCTGGGATCAGGAGGTGCGGGACGAGATTGCGCGGCTTCTGGTCCGCCTGCGGAACCTCGCCGGTGGACGGGACGGGATCGAGACGGCGCTCAGCCTCCCCGGCTGCGGTCACTTCATCGTCGAGGCGGCGATCCGCAGTTTTGTTCTGCCAGCTATCGACCAGGAGCATGGCACCTCTGGCGGCATCCTCATCCCGGCCACCGGCCAATATTCCGAGCGCATGATGCGCCTGGCGCGGTCTGCCGGACGGCGCGTGACGGTGCTCCCCGCCTCGCTGACTGCGCCGCTCGATCCCGCCGCCGTGGAGGCCGCGCTCGCGGCCGATCCCACCATCACCCATCTCGGCCTGGTTTATAGCGAAACCAGCAGCGGCATCATCCACGACCCTGAGGCCATCGGTGCGGTCGTGCGGCGGCAGGGCCGGCGCATGATTCTGGATGCCGTCTCCGCCTTCGGTGCGCTGCCGGTCTCCATCGCCGATCATCCCGAGATCGACGCCATGGTGTTTTCAGCCAACAAGTGCCTGGAGGGCCTCCCTGGCTTCGGCGTCGCCGTCAGCCCCATCGCGCGTCTGCTGGATGTCCATGGCAAGGCTGGCAGCTGGTCCTTCGATCTCGGTGATGTCTATGCCAATGGGCTTGAGAACGGTCCGGGGGCGGCGCGCTTCACCCCGCCCATTCAGCCGATGGTGGCGCTCCACACGGCGCTGGATCGGCTTGACGCGGAGGGCGGTCCGCCCGCGCGGCTGCGGCGCTACCGCGCCAATATGGATGCACTCTTCGACGGCATGGAAAGCCTCGGCCTGCGGCCGATCCTGACGCGCGGCCTGCAAGGGCCGATCATCATGAATGTCGCAGCACCCGCGCATCCGGACTGGGATCTCAAGCGCTTCGTCGAAGCGCTCAAGCGGCGCGGCGTGCTGATCAGCAACTTCAAGAATACCGAGGAGCCCAGCATGCGTATCGGCGCCATCGGAGCCATCGGTACGGCCGAGATCCATCGCGCCGTGGCGGCCATGGGCGAAACTTTGGACGAACTCGGCTGGCACGTGCCGGCGAGTGCAGCCTGACGCGGCGAGGAGAGACGGCATGAGCATGGGTCACGACGAAGCCATTGCGCGGGCGGCCGTGCTCCGCCCGATCGGAGAGATCGCCGCCAAGGCCGGCATTCCGGACTCGGCGCTGGAGCCCTATGGCCGCTTCAAGGCCAAGGTCTCGCTCGACTTCGCGGAGGAGGTACGCGGCCGGCCCGAGGGCGCGCTCGTGCTCGTCACCGGCATCAGCCCGACGCCAGCGGGTGAGGGCAAGACGACAACGACGATCGGCCTCGGCGATGCGCTGAACCGCCTCGGCACGAAGACCATGATCTGCCTGCGGGAACCGAGCCTCGGCCCCTGTTTCGGCGTCAAGGGCGGGGCCACCGGCGGCGGCCGCGCCCAGGTCGCGCCGATGGACCAGATCAACCTGCATTTCACGGGCGATTTCCACGCCATCACCTCGGCGCACAATCTGCTCGCCGCGATGCTCGACAATCACCTGTTCTGGGACAATCCGCTCGGCATCGATCCCCGCCGCATCCGCTTTCGCCGGGTGATGGACATGAACGACCGCGCCTTGCGGGCGATCGTGGATGGGCTGGGCGGCGTCTCCAACGGCGCCCCGCGCGAGGATGGGTTCGACATCACCGTCGCCTCCGAAGTCATGGCGATCTTCTGTCTCGCGCGCGATCTGACCGACCTGCAAGACCGCCTTGGCCGCATCGTGGTGGCCGAGCGGCGAGACGGCAGCCTGGTGACGGCGCGCGATCTCCGGGCTGATGGCGCCATGGCGGCGCTGTTGCGGGACGCCTTCGCCCCCAATCTGGTGCAGACGCTGGAGGGCTCGCCCGCCCTGGTTCATGGCGGGCCCTTTGCCAATATCGCCCATGGCTGCAATTCGGTGATGGCGACGAAGCTTGGCCTTGGCCTTGCCGATGTCGTGGTGACGGAGGCGGGCTTTGGCGCCGATCTCGGCGGCGAGAAGTTCCTTGACATCAAATGCCGCCAGGCCGGGCTGAAACCCGCGGCGAGCGTCGTCGTTGCGACCATCCGGGCACTCAAGATGCACGGCGGTGTGCCGAAGGAGGCGTTGGGCGAGCCGAATGTCGCGGCCGTGGTGCGGGGCGCCGAGAACCTGCTCCGGCATGTCCAGAACATGCGTAAGTTCGGCCTTCCCGTGATCGTCGCCCTCAACCACTTCACGAGCGACACGGAGGAGGAGCGCCGGGCGCTGGACGGCTTGCTCAAGCCCCATGGCGTTACGCTCGTGCCCTGTACCCATTGGGCCGATGGGGGCGCCGGGGCCGAGGGTCTCGCCCGTATCGTGCTGGGCGTCCTCGGCGAGAAGAAAGCCGATTTCGCGCCGATCTATGAGGACAGGCTGCCGCTGGACGAGAAGATTGCCACCGTGGCGCGGGAAATCTACGGCGCCGAGGGCGTCGATCTCGACCCTGCGGCGGCGAAGCGCCTCGCCGCCATCACGGCGGCGGGTTTCGGTCATCTTCCGGTCTGCATCGCCAAGACCCAATACAGTTTCAGCGCCGATCCCAAGCGCCTGGGCGCGCCCAGCGGCCATCGCCTTCCCGTCCGCGAGGTGCGGCTTTCCGCCGGCGCCGGATTCGTGGTCGCGCTGGCCGGCACCATCATGACCATGCCCGGGCTGCCGCGGGAGCCTGCGGCCGAACGGATCGGGCTGGACGAGCAGGGGCAAATCATCGGACTATTCTGACAGAGGCCCCCAGAGGCCGCCTTCACGGGAGACGTCAGTGCCGCAGAAAATCGCCATCATGGGTCTGGGAAAGATCGCCCTCGACCAGCATGTGCCTTCGATCCTTGCGAATGAGGATTTCGAACTAGCCGCCATCGTCAGCGGGCGTCTCGCGACGGTGAACGACCTGCCGAGCTTCCGCACCCAGGAGGCGTTGTACGAGGCGATGCCGGATGTGACCGCCATTGCCATCTGCACGCCGCCTGCTGGCCGTTTCGAGACGACGCGCACTGCGCTCCTCGCCGGGCGCGATGTGCTGATCGAGAAGCCGCCGGCGGCGACGCTGGGCGAAATCGCGGAACTGGCCGAGATTGCCGAGGCCGAGCGCCGGGTCTTCTTCACGACCTGGCATTCTCGCTTCAATCCGGGGGTGGAAGAGGCGCGGCGTCTGCTGGCAGGGCGCCGGCTGGCCAAGCTCCGCGTCGACTGGCGGGAGGATGTGCGCCGCTGGCATCCCGGTCAGGCCTGGATCTGGGAACCGGGTGGCTTCGGCGTCTTCGATCCCGGCATCAATGCGCTCTCCATCGTGACCGAAATCGCGCCCGAGCCCCTGTTCGTCGCTGCGGCGCGGCTGGACGTGCCGGCCAACCGGCAGACGCCGATTGGCGTCGAAATGACCTTTTCGACCCCTGATCCGGTGGCGGGTGCCGACCTCACCGCCATCTTTGACTGGCGTCAGGAAGGGGAGCAAAGCTGGACCATCACCGCCGAGACCACCGAAGGCACCGTGCTGCGGCTGACCGAGGGCGGGGCCAGGCTGTCCGTCAACGGCGAGGAGACGGTGGCCGAAGCGTCGCGAGAATATCCCCGCATCTACGCCATGTTCGCGCGCCTGCTTGATGCTCGCGAATCGCATGTCGACGTGCGCCCGCTGCGTCTGGTGGCGGACGCCTTCATGGTGGGTGACCGCCGACAGGTGGAAGCCTTCGAGGAGTGAGCATCTCAATCTGAAACGGCCTTACCCCACCTGCGCGCGCCGCTTCGGCATGCTGTCGCGGTTGGCTGGTGAGGGCGGCCGGTGCAGGTTCGACAAGGGGAGCGCTCAGCGACCTCTCAGACGCTGGGCCCGGCGGGCGATGGCGAGGATTGCCCCATGGGCGATCGCCTCCGCCGGCAGTCCCGTGCGCTTGCACTGCATTTCGGCCTCGCGAAGCTGGAGTTGCACGGCGCTCACGGCGCTGCTCCGCCAGAGGCTTGCCGCTTCGACCATGGCGCGCTCGCGGCGGAAGAAGATGGGCGGCCGCAACGCCTTGACCGCTTCCTGCACGCCGAGCCCGGCGTCGCGTGCGGCGGCGATCCGCGCCAGCCGATCCATATGCCCATGGGCCGCGCGAATGATGCCGACCGCCGAGGCGCCTTCGGCAAGCGCGGTCGCGGCCGCGTGATCGGCCTCGGCCGTTTCCCCCCGGGTCGCGGCGAAGAGCGCGTCCTCCACCGAAAGATCGGCCTGGTCTCCCGCGATCGTCCGCACCGCGTCGAGATCGACGGTGCCGGACGGTCCGGCATAAAGGGCGAGCTTCTCGACCTCGCTGCGGATCACGCCGCGGTCCGCGCCGGCATGCTGCACCAGCCAGTCCAGCGCATCGGGCGCGATTCCCACCTGCTCGGCGTCGAAAAGGCCGCGCAGTGTCGATTTCAGCGCGGATCCTTCCTCGGCATAGCAGGCGAGGGACCCGGCATGGGCGTCCTTTTCCGCCCAGGCACGCAGCTTCGAGCGCGTCGTGAGTTCGCCGGCTTCGAGGATGATCAGCGAGCCTTGCGGGTCCTTGGCAAGAGTGGGGAGTGCGGAGGCAAGGCTGTCGGTTGCCTCCCGCACGCGCACCACGCGCCTGCCGCCGCCGAAGGCGATGGCCGTCGCCTCCAGATCCAGCGTGCCGCTGTCCGGACGGGTCAGTTCGACGAAGCGGAAGGGGTCGTCCAGGGTGCCGGCAGTGGCACGCGCCAGCGCCTCGCCCCGTTCGCGGACCAGCCCGGCATCGGGTCCGTATAGCAGCAGGGCGCGCAGGCGAGAGGCATCACGGCAGAGGGCTGCGAAATCGCGGGCATCGAGCTTCATGGTCGCGGGTTCCGCGCCCGACGGTCAGCCCCTTTGCTTGGCTTCTTCAAGCTTGCGTCCGCTCACGGTGAAATAATGGGCGAGACGCGTGACGATCTGGTCGGCGATCGCCTGGGCCAGCCGCGCATTGACCGTATTGGTCTCGAGCTCCTGGCCGAAGGGCTGGTTGTCGAAAGTGTTCAGGCTATCGGAGGCCTGGGCCATATTGCTGACCAGCACCTTGTGGTCCGGATCGTCCTGGGAGGTGAGAGACCAGGGGGCGGTGGCGATGAAGCGGATATAGGTGATGGTGCTGTCGCCCTGCACGCCAAGCCCGATCTGATTGATGCCGATCGAGACCGTGAGATTGTAGCGGCTGAGCACGGGCGTTTCACCCCCGTAGAGTCGGTCCTGCAGCGC
>NZ_DATJJK010000076.1:0-13704 GCF_035492295.1 Acidisoma sp.
CTCGGCGCGCTGGACCTGAAACTCCGCCACCAGATGCAGGTGGAGCTGAAGGCGCTGCAGCAGCAAACCGGCATCACGTTCATCTATGTTACCCACGATCAGGACGAGGCGCTGACGATGAGTGACCGCATCGCCGTCTTCAATCATGGCCGCATCGAGCAGGTCGCCACCCCCTGGCTGCTCTACGAGCAGCCGCAGACGGCCTTCGTCGCGGGCTTCGTGGGCATCACCAATATTCTGACGCGCGACGGCCGGCACTTCGCACTGCGCCCCGAGAAGATCCGCCTTCTGCCTCCGGGCAGCCGGGCGGATGGGATGGAAAGCCTCCCCGCCACCGTCACCGCCGCGAGCTATCTCGGCATGGCGACGCGCTTTCTGCTTAACTGCGCGGACGGTACGCGTCTCACCGCCGTCGAACAGAATGCCGGCCTCTCGGCCGAGGCGCCGCGCCTGGCACCGGGCGATGCCGTTGTCGCCGCCTGGGCACCCAGCGCCGCCTGGGGCCTCTCATCCACCGCCGCTTCAAGGGAGTAGCATGACCATGAGACCGTCGCTGACACGCCTGGCCGCGCTGACCGCCGCGCTGGTGCTACCTCTGGCGCAGGGCGCCATGGCCGCCGAGCCGCTTGCCGCCATCGGCAAAGGCGAAGGTGCGCTCAACATCGTCGCCTGGGAAGGCTACGCCCAGGATGATTGGGTAAAGCCGTTCGAGGCCGCGACGGGATGCAAGGTCAACCGAAAATACGCGGGCTCCTCGGATGAGATGGTGGCGCTGATGCGCTCGGGCGGCGGTGGGCAATATGATCTCGTCTCGGCCAGCGGAGACGCGACGCTGCGGCTGATCTACGGCCACAACGTCCAGCCCATCAACATGTCCCTCATCCCGGCCTGGAAGGATTTCATTCCCGCGCTGCAGGGGCCCGACTTCAATACCGTGAAGGGCGTGCATTACGGCGTCTCCTACGAATGGGGACCGAATGTGCTGCTCTACAATACCGCCAAGGTCAGCCCGGCGCCGACCTCCTGGTCCGTGCTCTATGACCCGGCGAACAAGGGCAAGATCACGGTGCCGGACAATGCCATCCAGATCGCCGATGCCGCGCTGTATCTCTCCAAGACCGATCCCTCCCTCGGCATCACGGACCCCTATGAGCTGACGCAGCCGCAGATGGACGGCGTGGTGAAGCTGCTCAAGACACAGCGGCCCTTGGTGCGGAAATACTGGGCGCTCGCCTCGGACGAGATCGACCTGTTCCGCAATGGCGACGTCACGATGGGTGCGGCCTGGCCCTATCAGACGAACACGCTGCAGGCGGCGAAAGTGCCGGTCGCCGATACGCTGCCGAAAGAAGGGGTCACCGGCTGGGCCGATACCTGGATGATCTCGGCCAAGGCGCCACATCCCAACTGCGCCTATGAATGGATCAACTACGTGACGACGCCCAAGGTGCAGGCGCAACAAGCGATCTATTTCGGCGAGACGCCGGCCAATACGAAAGCCTGCGCGGAGATGGACAGCCAGCAGGCCGGCGCCTGCAAGCAGTATCATGCCGATGCGCCGGCAAGCTATTTCGACCAGATCCATTTCTGGAAAACGCCCCTGAAGGCCTGCGGCAATGGCAAGGATGACTGTCTGGACTACGGCGCCTGGCAACGGGCCTGGCAGCAGGTGAAGGGCTGAGCGCTTTGGGCAGAGTGACCCTGGCCACCGGCATGGGGGCGCTGCTGTGGCGGCGCCCCGGTTTGCGCTCGGCCGCCCTGCTCTCCCTGCCCGCCCTTTGGTTCCTGCTCTTCTACCTCGCTGCACTCGCCGCCATGTTCGTCTCCTCGCTGCACACGGTCGATGAACTGTCGGGACAGATCCAACCGGGATGGACGCTGGACAATTTCCGGCAGCTGATGACGGGCTGGACCTATGGCCGCATTGCGCTCCGCACCGTCGGCATCGCGGCGGCGGTGACGATCACGGATGCGCTGCTCGCCTGGCCTTTCGCCTATGTCATGGCGCGGCACGCCGGGCCGCGGCTGCGGGCCGTGCTGATGGCGCTGGTTATGCTGCCGCTATGGTCGAGCTACCTCGCACGCGTCTATGCGTGGCGGCTCATCCTGGCGCATGACGGCGCTCTGAATTGGGCCTTGCATGGGCTCGGGCTGCCGGGCGCTTCCATCGGCTATTCCAACTGGGCGATGTGGATCGTCTTCAGCTATCTCTGGCTGCCCTTCATGATCCTGCCGCTTTTCGCATCGCTCGAGCGCATCCCGCCGAGCCTGCTTGAGGCCTCATCGGATCTGGGCGCGGCGGAATGGCGGAGTTTCCGCCGCGTCATCGTGCCCTTGGCACTGCCCGGCCTTGTCGCGGGCTCGATCTTTACTTTCTCGCTGACGCTTGGGGATTACATCACGCCGCTCCTGGTGGGGGGCCCGGGGTCCGATTTCATCGGCAACGTCGTCTATGTGAATGTCGGCGTCTCCAACAACATCCCCTTCGCCGCCGCCTTTGCCCTGCTGCCGCTGCTGGTCATGGCCGGATACCTGCTCGTTGCCCGCCGGATGGGGGCTTTCGATGCCCTCTAGCGTCGGAAAATACCTGCTCTGGGCGGCGGTCGGCGCCATCCTCGCCTTCCTCTTCATCCCCGTCGCCATCATCATGCTCTATGCCTTCTCGGCCTCGAACATCCAGGGCTGGCCGATCGGCGCCTTCAGCCTGCACTGGTTCGTCATGACCTGGCGCGATGGCGAGGTGCGCGGTGCCCTGCTCCTCTCCATCGAGGTCGCGGTAGTGGCCACGGCCCTCGCCATGCTCATGGGCGCGCTCACGGCGCTCGCCGTCCAACGGCTGCGCGGGGCGGTCAGCGAAACGGTCTCCTTCGCCGTCGTGCTGCCAATCGCCCTGCCCGGCATCCTCACCGGCATGGCGCTGAATTCCTATTTCGTCCTCTGGGGAATGAACCTGTCGTTCTGGACCATCGTCATCGGCCACGCGACCTTCTGCACGGTGATCGTCTACAACAACGTCGTCGCCCGCCTGCGCCGCCTGCCCGGCTCCTGGGCGGAAGCCTCGGCCGATCTCGGCGCCGGGCCGCTGCGCACCTTCCGCCTCATCACCTTGCCGATGATCGCGAGCGCGCTCGGCGCGGGCGCGCTGCTCGCCTTCGCGCTCTCCTTCGACGAGGTGATCGTTACCACCTTCACGGCGGGGGCGCAGACTACCCTGCCGCTGTGGATCTTCGGTGCCATCCGGCTCGGCCAGCATCTGCCGGAAGTGAATGTCGTGGTTTTCGTCGTGATCCTGCTCACGATCGGGCCGGTGCTGCTCGCCCAGCGCCTCATGGGCCGGGCGGCGATGCTGCACAAATAGGGGCGGCGGCCGCGCCTATTTGCCCATGAGCGCGTGCACGAGATCGACCAGACCGAACATTGAGAAGGGTGTCACGATCAGGACGATCGCCAAGAACAGCACGAAGCGGCTGAGCACCTTGTCGCTCGGCATTTCGGGGCCGGGCTGCGAGGGTGGCGGCTGGTGGAAATTGGTTCCATCGAAGGGCATAGGCGGCATCTCCGGCCCGGCGCGTTCCAACCGAGATCGATACAATCATCATAACATGGCAAGTGGCGCAATGTCGCCCATCCTTGCCTGCAGATCGGACCGCTAACCTTTCACGTTTCACCGACGATCAGGGCGTTTCCGTTACGGAAGTCGGGGGCGTCAAGGCGGGTCGTGAAGCGCGCCCCGAGCCCACCGGCTGGGTCCCGGCGATCATCCCTGCGTGAAGACGCGGGAGATGCGTCCGGCGGCGCCGAATCAAATCTTGCCCTTGGCCGTTGTTCCTGTTTTGTTCGAGTCTTGGTCAGGGCGAACGGGGGAGTGTCATGGACGGATTCAAGGGTCAGCCGCATCAAGGCCTCGTCGGCACGGTCATGGCTGCATTGTCGAAACGGTCCCGTCGCAGCACGCATCCGGTCGATCTGCGGCGCCTCGCTGAGGAAGCAATTCGCGTTGCAGCGGCGGTGGAGACTGAGTTTTCCCTGATCGAGCGGCCGCGCGAACCCGCCAGCCCTCCGGCCGCCCGCTCCCCATCCTTGTCCGAACTTATGAATGATATGCGGCGAGGCTGATTACTCCGATCGCCGCAGTGCACCATATCGCTTTCAACCGCTACCGCTCATTTGTCGGGCGACGCGACGAATTTTTAGGCAGATTGGAGCTCAATCATGAAAACCGGTATTTTCCTGTCCGCAACTGCAAGTCTGATGCTTCTTGGCAGCACGGCCGTCTTCGCCCAGCAGTATGCTGCCCCGAATGCGATCACGCTGAAGCCGGGCCAAGCTGCCTCCCCCGTGGCCGAGACCACCGCCCCGGCTGCCGTGCAGCAGCCCGTCGGCCTCGTGACCCTGAAGCCCGGCGAGACCGTGGCCACCGCTGGCGCGCAGGATTTCGGCAGCACCCAGGCCGGCGCCACCGAGGTTCCGGCTGGCAGCTTCCAGCTCCTCAAGCCGGGCCAGGCTGGCTAATCTCGCCTTCGCCTTTCGCGGAGCTTGAACACCAAGGGCGGCGATGCTTCGGCATCGCCGCCCTTTTTGTTTAGCGCACGCCGATGCCGGCGGTCAGCCCGCCGTCGATCTTGAAATCGGCGCCGGTGATGAATGCCGCCTTGGGCGAAACGAGGAAGGCGATGAGGTCGGCCACCTCCTCCGGCTCGCCGATGCGACCCAGGGGATGGGCCGCGCCGAAACGCGCGAAGGCACGCTCCACATCCGCATCCGGACCGTCGAAGGTCTGGGCCGCCAGCGTGAGAATCGGCGTCCGGATCGAACCCGGACTGATCGAGACCACCCTGATCTGATCGCCTGCGAAATCCAGCGCCATGGCGCGCGTCATGGCGTGGATCGCGCCCTTGGACGCGACATAGGCCATCACCCCGGCCTGACAGGCAAAGCCCTGCACGCTGGAGAGGTTCACGATCACCCCGCCGCCACGGCGTCGCATCGCCGGCACGCCGAACTGTGCCGTGAGATGGATGGAGCCGGCATTCACGCCCAGGCAGCGCATGAAGGTCTCATGGCTGGTCTCCACCGCATCGCCGTAGGGATGGATGGCGGCAGCGTTGACGATGACGTCCAACCCGCCATGGATCTCCACCGTCTCGGTGACCGCCCCGGCCACCGCCCCCGGGTCGGAGACGTCCGCGCGGCGGACAGTGACCGTCAGCCCCTCCTCGACCGCCAAGGTCTCCAGGCCCTCATTGCCCTCAGCGTCGATGCCGAGCGCCATGACGGCATAGCCGTCGCGCGCGAGTTTCAGCGCCGTCGCCCGGCCGATCCCGGTCGTGCCCGTGACCAGCACTACTTTCGTCGGGGATTCGTTCATTGCCTTGCCTCCCAGCTTTGTATGCCCTTCTCGCCTAGCTCCCTGGCCCACTGCAACGGTTGACGGAGGGCGGGGAAGCGCGGAGCCTGCGCCAAAAGGCGGAGGCGGAGGGAGCGCGACATGGAGCAGACTTGGCGTTGGTTCGGACCGGATGATCCCGTGCCGCTATCCCATGTGCGGCAGGCAGGTGCGACGGGAATCGTAACCGCACTGCACCACATCTATGACGGCCGAGCCTGGACGGTGGAGGACGTCTCCGAACGCCGCGGCATGATCGAAGCGGCCGGCCTGCGGTGGAGCGTCTGCGAATCGATCCCGGTCGCGACGTCGATCAAGCTGCGCACCGGTCCCTACCGGCAGTATGTTGACGCCTGGAAGGACAGCCTCGCCGCGCTCGGCCGCGCCGGCATCCCCACCGTCTGCTACAATTTCATGCCGGTGGTGGACTGGACACGCACGGACCTGATGTATGCAATGCCGCATACCGGGCGCGCGCTGCGTTTCGACATGCTCGAATTCGTCGGCTACGACGTGTTCGTTCTCAAGCGCCCTGGTGCGGAAGGCGATTATCCGCAGGCACTCCTGGACCGCGCGCGCGAGGTCCTCACGCGCAAGACCGACAGCGAAATCGCACAGATCGAGACCAATATCATCGCGGGTCTCCCGGGTGGTGAGGATAGCTACACGCGGGACGGTATCGCCCGCCGCATTGCCGAATTCGACGGCGTGACGCCCGCTGACATGCGCACCAATCTCATGGAATTCCTGCGCGAGGTCGTGCCCGTGGCGGAGGAAGTCGGTGTCAAACTCGGCATCCATCCGGATGACCCGCCGTTCTCCCTGTTTGGCCTGCCGCGCATCGTCTCGACGGCGGAGGACGCGGCCGCGATCCTGGCAGCGGTGGACCGGCCTGCGAATGGGCTCACCTTCTGCGCAGGCTCCTACGGTTCGCGGCCGGACAACGACGTGCCGGCCATGGCGGAGCGCTTTGCGAGCCGGATCAACTTCGTCCATCTCCGCAACGTGGCGAAAGACCCCGACGGGTCCTTCACGGAATCGGACCATCTCGGCGGTGACGTCGACATGGTGAAACTCATCGGCATCCTCCTGCGCGAGGAGCGCCGCCGCGCCGCGGCTGGCGAGACCGCGCCAGTGCCGATGCGGCCCGACCACGGCCATCTCATGGGCTTCGATGGCGAACGACGCAGCAACCCGGGCTATTCCTATATCGGGCGGCTGCGCGGCCTCGCCGAACTCCGCGGCGTCATGACAACGCTGGAAGCGGTGGGGTAAGGCCTTCCGCCGGGCACGCCTAACTCTCGATACGGCGTCATCTGCGGGCTTCGCCCGCGGATGACGCGGCAGGGTTTCAATCTCTCGCCATCGCGGCGGCCACGGCATCGGCCACTGCTTCGGCGGCTGTGCTGCCCTCGGCCCTGAGGCCTTCGACTACCCCGGCGCGGTCGGCCTCGGTACGGTTTTGGCTCATCTTCCATTTGGCGGAGATCGCCGTGATCTCCAGCCGCAGCCCGATGATCGCACGCAGTTGGCTGGCGATGAAATTCGCCGGCGCGTCAGCCACCGCCCAAGGCGCCGCGCGCCCCGCCTCGTGCCTCTCGGTCAACCGGGTCACGATGTCGAGCAGCGTCTCCGGATCCTCATGGAACGACAGGCGTCCGCGCACCTGGATCGAGACATAGTTCCAGGTCGGCACGACGCGGCCGGTTTCGCGCTTGGTCTCGTACCAGGAGGGGGTGATGTAGCCCTGCGGGCCGGAGAAGATCGCCAACGCCTCGACCGCGGCATCGGCTGTCTTCCACTGCGAATTAGCCCGCGCCAGATGGCCGATGAGGCTGCCCTGCGGCCCGGCATCGGCGTCCAGCATCAGCGGCAAGGGTGTCGCGGAAATCCCGCCTTCCCCGAACGTTACGAGCTGGGCAAAGGGGTAATCCAGGATCGCCGCCTGAATGCGCGCAGGCTCGTCCTCCCGGAAAGATCGCGGCAGATACATGGAACTCCTTCAGATCGGGGAAAGCTGCCCGACCTCATCGTCGGCAAAAACACGCGAGCGGGTGAGGAACCGCACGCCACGACCATTCTCCAGCGAGAACATGCCGCCCTTCCCAGGCACGACGTCGATGATGAGCTGCGTGTGTTTCCAGTAGTCGAACTGGGAACGGCTCATGAAAAAGGGCGCGCCGCCGATCTCGCCCAGCCGCACATCACTGTCCCCGGTCATGAAATCGCTTTCCGGGTAGCACATGGGCGAGGACCCATCACAACAGCCGCCCGATTGGTGGAAAAGAATGGGGCCGTTCTCGCGGGCCAGCGTCGCGATCAGATCGAGCGCGGCATCCGTTGCCAGCACACGTTCCACAGATTGTCCCATGGTCCGAAACCTCTCTGCCCTTCGGCCGCTTGCCGCGGCCGGTTCTTCATCCCCGCCAGCGGCGCGGGCGGGTGCTTCCGCGCGATCCGGAAAAACTGATCGCACCACCGAAGAAGATGAGCCCGACAGCTGTCGGCAGCAACCACGCCGGACGTTGCAGCAGCGGCCAGACGAGGTTGGTCCAGATCCACGGCGAGACCCCGCCTTCGATCGCCTTCTGCATGTCCGGAACGATCGTGGCATCCACCATGGAAAGCAGGGTCTTGAGCAGCATGTCCGGCGGCCAGATGCTGGCGACGGCGAAAGCCGCCACCAGGAAGGCGGCTGCGAGGACGGAGAGGATGCGTACGAGGATCACATGAAGAGTTTACGCGTCTGCGGCATCCCAGCATAGAGAGAAGCGACCCACTCCCCGTAGCCATTGTAGATTTGGGTATCGACGACCTGATCGGTGCCGATCAGCCGCTCCTGCGCCTGGCTCCAGCGGGGATGCGGCACGCCCGGGTTCACATTGGCCCAGAAGCCGTATTCGTCAGGGCCGAGCTCCGCCCAGAAGGTTTTGGGCTGCTTCTCCAGGAAGCTCACCTTAACGATCGACTTCCCGGACTTAAAGCCGTATTTCCAAGGAGTTATGAGGCGAATCGGACCGCCGTTCTGCGGCGGCATCGGCTTGCCGTACAGCCCCGTCCCGATGAAGGCGAGTTCGTTATTGGCTTCGGCCAGCGTCAGCCCCTCCACGTAGGGCCAGGGCATGAACCCGTCGAGGCCGGGCATCACCTTCGGGTTCTCATCACTGGTGAAGGCAATGAACTTGGCGCCCGAGGTCGGTTTCGCGAGCGCCACGAGTTTGGCGAGCGGAAAGCCGCTCCAGGGCACCGTCATCCCCCAGGCCTCGACGCAGCGGTGGCGATAGACCCGCTCCTCGACCTGCATCTGTTTCAGCAGATCGTCGATGCCGATGGTGAAGGGCTTCTCCACCATGCCGTCGAAGCTGATCGACCAGGGCCGCTGGGGAAATTTCTGGGCCAGCCGCCACATATCCTTGTCGGTCGAGAACTCGTAGAAGTTGTTGTAGGTCTCGGCGACCCTCTCGGCCGTCAGCGCCCGCCCGGGCTTGAAGCGCATGGCGGCGGCCGGAATGCCCGGCGGCGGAGCCTCGTCGGCGAGAGCCGGGCTGAGGCTGAGGCCGAGACCGAGCGCCCCACCGATCGCCCCCGCGCCCTTCATGACGGCACGCCGCCCGAAGAAGGCCGCTTCCGGGGTGACGTCGCGCCCCGGGGCTTCCCATCCTTGCCGCCGTTTGATCAGCATCGGGCCTCTTCCTTCCGCATTGTCCACGTCTCTATACGCTGACGGGCGGCCGGAGGTTTCATGGACCGTCGCAGAAGACCGTCCGGCTCACTCGGGGATGGTGATTTCCATTCCATCATAGGCCGGTTCGAACCCGCGCGGCAGGTTCCGCATCATCCAGCCCCAATCCATGTCATGCCCCATATGAGTAAGGATGGTGCGTTTCGCGCCGAGCTTGGCGGCCCATTCGACCACGAGGGCGAGCCAGGCATGGGTGCGGTGCGGCTCGCGCTGGAAGCAATCGACCATCCAGGTCTCGACACCGGCAAGCGTTTCCCAGGCGGCTTCGTTCAGGTCGACGACATCGGTGCAATAGGCGAAACGGCCGAGGCGAAGGCCGAGCGTCACGCCGAACCCGTGGTCCTGCTCGAAGACCGCGAGTTCCATTCCAGCAAGGGTCGTGCGTTCGCCGGGGCGCACGGGCTCCGGCTCCAGCACGGGGCGGATGAAACCGGGCGGCCGCCAGGGCAGGAAGGCATAGTCGAAGCGTCGCTCAAGCTCGGCCAGCGTATGCGTATCCGCCCGCACCGGCATCGGCCGCTCGATGATGCGGTTGAGAATGCGGACATCGTCCAGGCCCAGAATGTGATCGGCGTGCGAGTGGGTATAAAGAATTGCGTCGATCTGCCCGATGCCGTGGTCGACCAGCTGCATGCGCATGTCCGGCGAGGTATCGACCAGGATGCGCCGCCCGTCATTGCCCTGCAGCACGATGGAGGAACGGGTGCGGCGGTTGCGGCGCTCGCCCGGATCGCAGACGCCCCAGTCCCCGCGCCCGTCGGCCCCGCCGATCAGCGGCACCCCGGCGGAGCCGCCGCAGCCCAGAACGATGGCCTTCATGCCGCGGCGACCGTTTTCGGATAGAGGCGGCGAAAGTTGACAGCCGTCAACTCGGTCAATGCTTCTGTCGTGATTCCCCTGACCTCGGCAAGTCGGGCCGCCGTATGGGCAACATGGGCGGGTTCGTTGCGCTTGCCACGGAAGGGCACGGGGGCGAGATACGGGCTGTCGGTCTCGACCAGCAGCCGATCCGCCGGCACCTCCGCCGCGATCTCCCTGAGTTCGGTCGATTTCGGAAAGGTCAGGATGCCGGAGAAGCTGAGATAGCCGCCCATCTCGAGCGCTGCTTCCGCGAGCCCGCGACCCGAGGAGAAGCAGTGCAGGAGAAAGTCGAAAGGCCCGCCCTCTGCCCGCTCCTCCGCCAGGATCGCCGCGATATCGGCATCGGCATCGCGGGCATGGATCGCGACCGGCACGCCCGCCATGCGGGCGGCACGGATATGGGCGCGGAACCCGGCCTTCTGCACATCCGGCGGCGCGGTGTCGTAGAAATAGTCGAGCCCGGTTTCGCCGATGCCGATGACCTTCGGATGCCGCGTCATCCCGGCCAGGGTCTCGACCGCCGGCACCGGCTCCTCATGCGCATGCTGGGGATGGATGCCGATGGAGCACCAGATGCCGGGCCGATCCTCGACCATCGCCAGGATGCGCCGGCTCTGTTCCAGGCTGGTGCCGATGGAGACCATCTCCCCCACCCCGGCCGCATGGGCGCGGCCGATCACCGCGTCCAGCTCCTCGTCCTTGAAATAGTCGAGATGGCAATGGCTATCGATCAGCACGCTCAGGCAACCTCTTCCACGAAGCGCGGGAAGATCCCGACCGGCGCCGGCAGGGTCATGCCATCCATCATCGGCGTGGCAAGCCCCGCCAGGCTGCGTGCCTCGGCGGGGACGGCCAGCAGGTCGAGCATCCGCTCCATGCTGTCCGGCATGAAGGGCTGCAGCACGGTCGCGATGTGGCGGATGACATCCGCCAGCACACGCAGCACCTCGCCCATGCGCACAATGTCGGTCTTCTTCAACGCCCAGGGCGCCTGATGGTCGATATAGGCGTTCGCCGCCCGGATGACCTTCCAGGCCTCTTCCAAGGCGACGTGGAAGGACTGGGTCTCGATCGCCGCACCCAGCAGCGCGGGCAGCGCCTGCGCCTGCGCGAGCAGTCCAACGTCGGCTTCGGCCGGCGGGTTCGGCGCGGCCGGAAGGCGGCCTTCGCAATTGCGTGCGATCATCGACAGGCTGCGCTGGCAGAGATTGCCGAGATCGTTCGCCAGTTCGACATTGAGGCGCGAGATCAGCGCGCGACGGCTGAAATCGCCATCATTGCCGAAGGGCATTTCGCGCAGCAGGAAGAAGCGCACGGCATCGCGCCCGAATTCCCCGATCAGCGCATTGGGCTCGACGACATTGCCGAGCGACTTGCTCATCTTCTCGCCTTCCGCCGTCCACCAGCCATTGGCAGCGACGCGGCGGGGCACCGGAATGCCGGCGGCCATCAGGAAGGCTGGCCAGTAGACGGCGTGGAAGCGGATGATGTCCTTGCCCACCATATGCACATCCGCCGGCCAGAATGCCGCGCGCGGCGCATCTGCGTCCGGATAGCCGGTGGCGGTCAGGTAATTGGTCAGCGCGTCCAGCCAGACATACATGACATGGGCAGGGTCGTTCGGCACCGGCACGCCCCAGCGGAAGCTGGTGCGACTGACGGAAAGATCGGTCAAGCCGCCGCGCACGAAGCTCGTGACCTCGTTGCGCCGGGCATGGGGGCCGATGAAATCGGGGTTCGCGTCGTAATGGGCGAGCAGCCGATCCTGCCAGGCGGAGAGACGGAAGAAGTAGGAGGGCTCGCGCACCCATTCGACCGGCGCGCCGGAAGGGGCGACGCGGATGCCGTGGGCATTGGTGGTCAGCTCATCTTCGCCGTAGAAGGCTTCGTCGCGCACCGCGTACCAGCCCTCGTAATGGCCGAGGTAGATCTCTCCGGCCTCCACAAGCTTGGTCCAGAGCGCGGCGCAGGCGCGCTTGTGGCGCTCCTCCGTCGTGCGGATGAAATCATCGTTCGACAGGCCGAGTGTCGCGGCCAGCGCCTGGAATTGCTCGGCCACCGCGTCCGTGAAGGTCTGCGGGTCGACGCCGGCATCCTGCGCCGCCTTCTCCACCTTCTGGCCGTGCTCGTCCGTGCCGGTGAGGAAGAAGACGTCATACCCGTCCAGCCGCTTCCACCGCGCCAGCACGTCCGCGGCGATGGAGGTATAGGCGTGGCCGATATGCGGCGCTCCGTTCACATAATAGATCGGGGTCGTTACGTAGAAGCGTCTGGTCATGTTCCCGCCATCAGGCTCAGCCCCGCCAGCACCGCCTGACGGCGGTCGAGGGCAAAGCGTTCGGTCTCGTCCTGTATCTGAGTCAGGGCCTGCCATACCTTACCCCAGCCCTCAATGGAACGGCGGGTCAGCAGGACCGCCTGATGGCTGTCCGGCGTGCCGCGCGCGCCTTTGCGCACCACGCCCGCGACCGACTGGCGCAGCAGATCCATGAAAAGGGAGAAGGCCGCGTCATCCCGTCCCACCTGGTCCGCGACCGCCTGTGCGGCAAGCCCCTGCGGCAGGCTTTCAAGGACGCGCGCGACCTGGGCGGCCATCGCTGGGCCGTCGCCCTCCGACAGACTCAGGGCCCGTCCGATCGAGCCCTCGGCAAGCGCCGCCATCTGGGCACGTTCCGGCGCCACGAGATCCCGCACGTAGCGGCTGAGCAGCGTTTCCACATCCCGTTCGGCCAGCGGCTGCAGGCGCAGGCTTCGGCAACGGCTGCGGATGGTCGTCGGCAACAGGCCCGGCGCGTGGCAGACGAGAAGGAGCAGCGCGCCGGTGGGCGGCTCCTCCAGCAGCTTCAGCAGGGCATTGCTGGCATTGGTGTTCATGTGCTCCGCCCCGTCGACGATGACGACGCGGTGCTCCCCTTCCCCGGCCGTGCGGCGCAGGAACTGGCTCACCGCGCGCACCTCGTCCACCACGATCTCGCGGCGCAGCTTGTGGGTTTTCTCGTCCGCGCCACGCTCGACCGTCATCAACCCGGCATGGGTGCCGGCCGCGACACGACGGAACACCGGATCGGCCGGGTCCATTGCCAGGCTCTCATGCGGCCCCCGCCCGGCGAGGAGGGCACGCGCCAGCCGGTAGGCAAGCGTCGCCTTGCCGATGCCCTCGGTGCCGGTGATCAGCCAGGCATGGTGCAGTCTTCCGCTTGCCCGCGCCTGCATCCAGAGCCGCTCGGCCGCTTCATGGCCGAGCAGATCGGGATTTTCGCGCGGAAGCGGCGCGGTCAGTTCGTCCCCACGAGCTTGATGTCAAACATCAAAGTCGCGCCCGGCGGAATAGCGTCGCCCGCGCCCTGATCGCCGTAGGCCTGATCGGGCGGGATGATGAGCGTGCGCTCTCCGCCCACCTTCATGCCCTGGACCCCGGCATCCCAGCCCGGAATCACCTGGCCATTGTCCAGCACGAATTTGAACGGCTGGCCGCGATCATAGGAGCTGTCGAACTTCTGGCCCTTCTGGCCGTTGACGTAGAGCCAGCCGGTATATTGCACGGATACGAGATGGCCGGACTGGGCGGTGGCGCCGGTGCCCAGGGTGTCGTCATGCATCATCACGCCATCCGAAAGGGTGGTGAAGCCGGCGGGCGCGCTATCGGCAAAGGCCGCGGGAGACAGGGCGGCCGAGGACAGGCCCATCAGGAGCAGTGCGGCAGCGGGGGGCAGAA
>NZ_DATJJK010000077.1:0-9004 GCF_035492295.1 Acidisoma sp.
CGAAATAGACGATGGAACAGGGAATGCCGGCGATGAGTGGCGTCGGCCCGCCCGCCACCCAATAGACGGGGGGAAAAAGGGCGAGCACCGCATCGAGGATGAACCAGATGCTGACGAAGCTGGACCGCGGGGTGACAGGAGGCATGGCTGTGCGAACCTTTCCGAAAGCGGTGATGAGATCAGGCGCGGCCGGCTAGGCGCGGCGGGGTTTCAGTGCCAGCGCGCCGATGGCGCTAGCCGAGGGCGTTTTGGACGAGGTCAGTTCGAACAGGCCCTCGACCCGCGTCTTCTCGGCGGCAGAGGCCGGCAGGAAGACCGCGCAACCGACATAGATCAGCGCGTTGATGGCCAGCGCGATGACGCCGGAGGTGAGCCCCCAAGCCCAGCCGATGCTGGTGGGATAAAGGCTCTGCAGGATGACAGCGGCGATGAAGCCGACCACCACACCGCCGATCGCGCCGGCCTTGTTGCCGCGCTTCCAGAAGACGCCGAGATATTGCGGCACGGCGAGCTGGATGATGCCCTGATAGGAAAGGATCGCCAGCATGAAGAGATGCGGAATGGCGATGGTCGACAGCCAGGCGGCGACGATGGTGATGACCAGCATGCCGATCTTGGCGATGATGACCGACTGTTTGTGGTTGAGCGGCCTGTAGACGCCGACGATATCATTCGCGATCTGCGCGCCCGAGGCCTGAATGCCGCCGTCGACATTGCCCATGGTCGCGGCCAGAACAACGACACCACCCAAGCCCAGCAAAAAAGGCCCGCCCGCCATCTGGCAGACGGTGAACCACATCGCTTCAGGCGCCTTCGCAACCTCAGGCAAGAAGCTCGCCAGCAGGCCGAGGATGACGAGGCCACCAGCGAAGAAAAAGGACAGCGGCGCGCCGAAGGCACCGGCGCGCTGCACACTGCGCACACTGTCCGCCGTGTAGAGGCGGATGAAGATGGAGGGCCAGCACCAGCCGCCGAGCGCGCCCGAAAAGATGATGGCGAAGACATAGAGCGGACCGACAGCGGAGCCGAGGCCCGGCAGCGTCACCTGCGCCGGATGCAGCTTCGTCAGGCTGAATCCGTGGCCGAAGACGAGCCAGAGGATGAGTCCGATGATGATCACCGTGCCGCCGATATAGGCGACGATTCCCTGCAGCATGTCGGAGAGGATGACGCCACGCATGCCCATGCGGATCGTCCAGAACTGGCGGATGACCATCAGCAGCACGCCGGCGATCACCGCTTCGGTCGCGCCCATGCGGCCGAAGGACATCGCCTGGAAGAGATCGCCCAAGCCCTTGAAGCCGAGGATCAGCCAGGGGATTCCCGACACGATACCGACGATGGCGCCGATCACCGAGAGGCCATGGGAATTGTAGCGAAGCGCGAAAAGATCCGGCTGGGTTTTCAGGTCAAAAAGTTTGCCCCAGGTCCAGACCCGCTCCGCCATCACATACATCAGCACCACGGTCAGCAGGCTGTAGACAAGGAAATAGAAGGAAATCACCCCGCCGCTGGCGGCCAACCCCGTGATGGCCAGAAAGATGCCGCCCGGCCACCATGTATTGAGGAAGGACATCGCCTGGTAGAAAGGCCCGAAGGAGCGGTTGGCAACGGCATAATCGGTAAATGATTTGTCGGAGACATGGGCCATCTGCAAAACGATGATGACCGCAACACAAAACAGCGCAACCAAGCCAAAGGTAATGATCATGGTGCCACCAGAGCTGAGAAGGATGTTGCAGAAACGTTTCTCAGCTTACGCACGAATAAATTGACGCTGCAAGCAGGACGCGACGGAGCTATGCGCTCCGCGCAGAAATCGTAACCCGGCTTGACGCCAAATCACACCATGCCGACGAATTCCTCCATCATCGCCCGATCCTGCGCGACATGGGGCGGCACTTCGCGGATGATGAGACCCTTCTGCAGGATGAGCACACGCTGCGAGAGGGAGGTGATGAAGCTAAGATTCTGCTCCACGAGGAGAATCGTGAGGTTGCGCTCCCGACCCAGCTTCTGCAGTGTCTCGATCATCTCCTCGATGATGGAGGGCTGAATGCCTTCCGTAGGCTCGTCCAGCAGGACGAATTTGGGTCCTCCGCAGAGGCAGCGGGCCAGCGCCAGCAACTGCTGCTCGCCACCCGACAGCGCGCCGCCCGGCCTGTCGAGCAGGCGTTCGAGACGCGGGAAATCGGAGAGGATCTGCTCGATCGTCGCCTTTTCGTCCTGGCGGGCCATGATGCAGCCCATGCGCAGATTCTCGTAGACGCTGAGGCTTGAGAAGATTTCGCGCCCCTGGGGCACATAACCGATGCCCAGCCGCGCCCGCGCCGTGGACGACAGCCCCTTCATGTTGGTGCCCTCGAATGTCGCCTCGCCGCCGGTCATCGGCAGATAGCCCATCAGCGTGCGCAGCAGCGTCGACTTGCCCATGCCGTTATGGCCGAGGATGCCGACGAACTCTCCCGCGGCAACCGAAAGGGTGATTCCGGCCAGGATCGGAATGCGACCGTAGCCGGAGCGGAGATCGGTGACCTTGAGCATCAGTGCGCCTGCTTTCCGAGATAGACGTCCCTCACGCCGGGATCGGCGAGCACGGCATCGACCTGATTCTCGATCAGGATCTTGCCGCGGTTGAAGACGGTCACGGTCTTGCCGATCATGCGGATGAACTGCATGTCGTGCTCGACCACGACGAGCGCCTGCTTTTTGTTGATCTCACGAATGAGGTCGGCCGTGCGCAGCACTTCCTCATGCGTCATGCCGGCGGCGGGCTCGTCGAGCAGAATGAGGTCCGGCTCCTGCGCCAGCACGCTCGCGATCTCCACCCATTGCCGCTGGCCATGCGCGAGCTGGCCCACCATGCGATCGGCGATCGCGGTGAGTTGGAGAAGCTCCATCGTTTCCTCCACGATCTGCCGCGCTCGGCGGAGCGACTTCTTGCGTCCCGCCGCGATGCCGATGCCTTCGCGCACCGTCAGCCCGTTGAACACGTTCGGCACCTGCGTCTTGATGCCGACACCGAGCCGCGCGATGACATGCGGATGGGAGCCGGTGATGTCCTGTCCCCGAAAAAGGACCACCCCCTCAGTGGGCTTCAGCTGGCCGGTCAGTATCTTGAAGAAGGTACTCTTGCCTGCGCCGTTGGGACCGATGAGGCAACGCAGCTCGACTTCGCCCAGCACGAGGTTGACGTCCTGCACCGCGGCAACCCCGCCGAAGCGCATGGTGACGTTGCGGGCTTCGAGAAGAGGAACGCTCATTGGCTGGCCCCCTGGGAAACTTCAGCTTGCGCGGGGGTTGCCACCGACCGGCTTGGCATCAGGCGGCGGACGCTGCCGCGGATGACGGGGGCCACACCCTGCGGCACCAGCAGCACGAAGGCGACGAGCACGATGCCGAGCATCAGGTTGGGGTCGATAACATGCTGCCCACCGGCCAGCGTGATGAGATACTGGATGGCGACGGCGCCCAGGATCGGCCCGATCAGGGTGCCGAGCCCGCCCACGAGAACGTAGATGATGACCTGCGCGGACATGGTGAGGCTGAAGACGGTCGGGCTGATGAAGGCGCCCCAATTGGTATAAAGGCAGCCCGCGACACCGGAAATGCCGGCGCCGATGACGAAGGTCAGCAGCTTGAACAGGCGCGGATCGTAGCCGAGCAACTGGGCGCGCGTCTCATTCTCGCGGATTGCCACCACCACGCGGCCAAAGCGCGTCGCGAGCACCCATTTCAGCAGGATGTAGCAGAGGATGAGTGCCCCCATGGCGCAGTACCACAGCCCTGTGGGGTCGAGCTGATCATCCGGATTGCCGGGAATGTTGAGCGGCGGAACGGAGGGGATGCCGTTGAAGCCGCCGAGTGGCGCCGCGCCGATATGATAGATGTCGCCCGAGGTCGAGTTGATCAGGTTGAAGAGGATGATCGTGACGGTCAGCGTGATCACGCCGATATAGGCGTCGGAGATGCGGCCGTAGAACATGAAATAGCCGAGGCCCGCCGCGAAGATCATGGGCACGATGACGGCGAGCGCCACCGCGCCCGTGGTATCGGTCATGTTCATGGCGCCGATGGCATAAGCATAGCCGCCGAGGCCCAGGAAGGCGGACTGGCCGAAGCAGAGGATGCCGCCAAAACCCCAGATGAATCCCTGCGCGAGCGCGAAGATGGCGAGCGCCGCAAAAACCGTCACCTGCAGCAAGCCGAAGGTGCCCGTGACCATCGGCATGCCGAAGAGGATGACTAATCCCCCGACGACGGTGGCGATAGCGCCGCCCCAGCCGGCGTCCTGTCGCGGCCGCGGCAATGTCTTGAGTTTCATGGCCATACTCACAGGCTGCGCCGCAGGAAGCGGCCGGTGATGCCCTGGGGCAGAATGCGGATCATGACGACGGCGGCGACGAGCAGCGCCACTTCGCCAATGACCGGCGTCGACTTGAAGGAGACGATGATGTTGATGAACCCGAACAGCGCGGAGGCGAGCGAGGTTCCGGTCACGATCGCCGCACCGCCGCCGAGGACGGTGATGAAGGCCTTGGCGATGAACGCGGAGCCCATGACGGGCGAGACGCCGGAAATCGGCGCCAGAATGCCGCCCGCGAGCCCCGCCAGCGCCGCGCCGAGGGCGAAGGTCGACATGTAGATCGTGGGCGGTGCGACGCCGAGCGCCGCCGCCATATTGGCGTTCTGCATGGTCGCGCGGACGATGAGCCCGTAGCGCGTGAAACGCAGCATGGCGTAGAGGCCGGCGAGCGACAGCAGCGCGACCACGATGATGACGACACCGTAGAGGCTCGCCGCGTAATGGCCGATCGAGAAGCTGCCGACCGGTGTGGCGACACCGCGGGGGTCATTGCCGAAGATGCTGGTCATGAGGCCGATGAGGCCGAGGCTGAGGCCCCAGGTCGCGAGCATGGTGTCGATCATGCGGCCATAGAGGAAGCGGATCAGGCACCGTTCCACGACGAGCCCGACGAGGCCCACGAAAAGCGGTGCGATGATGATCATCGCAATCCAGATATTGATGCCGTGGGAGGTCGAAACATAGGTCGCATAAGCGCCCAGCATCATGAACTCGCCATGCGCCAGGTTGATGATCTTCATCATGCCGTAGATCACGCCGAGCCCCACGGTGATGAGCGCAATCGTGCCGATGCCCACAAGCACGTTGAAGCCAACAAGGCCTATCAGGTCCATGCCTCGTCTCCTAAAGCCAAAAGCGGCAAATGGCGGGAGGGGCCGGGCAGGCCCCGCTCCTCCCGCCGGGTCACTTAGTTCACCTCAACCACGAACTGCTTGTCCGTCCGCGGGTTCTTGAGAAGGTTGCAGACAGCCGCCGTATCGGCCGGCGGGGAGGCCGGGAAGTTCTCCAGGATGTCCCACTTCTTGTCCTTCGCCTCGGCGAGGAACGTGTTGTGGACCACGTGGTGCGTCGCCGTATCCATGGTCGCCTTGCCGGCCGGGCCATCAATCGAGATGCCGGTTTCGAGCGCCTTGATCACCGCCATGCGTTCGATCGAGCCGGCCTTCTTCACGCCCTCTGCCCAGAACATCATGCCTTCATAGGAAGCGGAATCGAGCTCGCTCAACATCGGCAGGTTGGGGCCGAACATCTTCGTCATGCCGTCGAGGAAGCTCGTCGTTTCGGGTGCGTTCACGGTCGGATACCAGCCATAGGCGGAGACGATGCCGTTGGTGACCGAGGCATCCATGGAGTTGAGCTCGTTCGCGAGACCGAAGGTGGAGGAGGCCATCGGAATCTTGGCTTTCATGCCGGCCGCCGCCCACTGGCGATAGAAGCCGAGATGATTGGCGCCGACCATGGCGGAGAGCACGACGTCCGGCGCGGCCTGTTGGATCTTGCTGATGGCCGAGGAGAAATCGGTCACGTCGAGCGGGAAGAAGTCGGTCTCCAGAACCTGACCGCCGCCCTCGCGGGTGTATTTCGTCATCCACTTCGCGGTGATGTGGCCGTAATTGTAGTCGGCCGCCACGATGTAGACCTTTTTACCCCAGTTCTTCAGCGCATAAGGCACGATGTGGCTGACGGTCTGGGCGGGCGTGGTGCCGGTGCAGAAGATGTCGCGGTCGCAGACGCCACCCTCGTACTGGGTGTTGTAGAAGTAGAGCGTCTTGAAGCGATCGAAGATGGGGCGGATCGCCTCACGCGAGGCGGAGGTGATGCCACCCTGCACGACGGCGACCTTGTCCTTCAGCGCCAGCTGCTGAGCATATTGTGTATACAGCTGCATGGAGGACTGGGTATCGTAATTGATCAGCTTGATCGGCCGGCCCAGCAGGCCGCCCTGGTCATTGAGCACCTTCACGGCATATTGCGTCGCCTGCAGCATCGGCTGACCGCTGACGCCGAGCGCCCCGGACATGTCGAGCAGGCAGCCGACCTTGATCGGCTCGGCGGCGGCAAAGGCGTTGCGAGCGATGAAGGGCGTGGCAAGGGCAGTGCCGCCCAGGGCAGCGCCCATTTTCAGAAACCCGCGGCGTGTATCAGTGGTTCGGCTCATGCGTTTCTTCCTGCATTGATTCGGTCCGGTGACCGGCCTCCCGGGCCGGCTCGCGAAAATCGTTTCTCGCAAGCCTCGTGCCAGAGCGCGGTCGCCCGCCCAAAGGGTGGCGCTGGCGCGCCTGGGGGCCGTGTTTTGTGCAAAACCGTCCTGGCCGCCTCGCCGTCTGCCTGTTTCATGTCCACTTTGAACTGACTGCCGAAAAATGTTCCAGCCCGGGATGACAGCTACCACGCCTGTGCTATCGTCCTGGCCGTTCCGAAGCCGCCGCGCGAGACCCGTTCAGGCCCTGCCTGGCAGCAGCCCTCCCTCCCCGCCGTCCGAGGCACCGACCCGATGAGCTTCTCCTGCGAGATACCGGCTGTCCCCACCCTGCAGCGCGACGATGACGATCTCCGCATCACGCGCTGGGATTTCGAGCCCGGTGCGGCGACCGGATGGCACGAGCACGGCTGGCCCTATTTCGTCATCATGCTGACGGACGGTCTGTTGCGCGTTCATAACGGCAAGATCGTGGCCGAGAACCCGCTGGTCCAGGGACAGAGCTACAATCGCCCCGCCGGCGTGCAACATGATGTGATGAACGGATCGCCGCATCCGATCGCCTTCGTCGAGATCGAGATCAAGCGGCCGCAAGCCATTCCCTTCTGATCAGGCCGAGACCCTTCCGAAAAGGACCCATCGCATGAGCATCGAGAAACCGACGCTGGAACAGCTCGAGGAGATCGCCTTCGATCTCGGCATGGACTTGTCGCCGGAACGGCTCGAAACCTTCCACGCGATGATGGATGCCGCCGTCGCCTCCTATCGCATTGTCGACGAACTGCCGGACGAGAAGCCGATCGTCACCTATCCCCGCACCCCCGGCTACCAGCCGTTGCCCGCGGACAATCCGCTGAACGCCTGGTATGTCAAATCAACCGTGAAGGGTGCTGATACGGGCCCGCTTGCCGGCAAGACGGTCGCGCTGAAGGACAACGTCTGTCTCGCCGGCGTGCCGATGATGAATGGCGCGGCGACGCTGGAAGGCTATGTGCCGGATCAGGACGCGACGATCGTGACGCGCCTTCTCGACGCCGGTGCAACCATCCTCGGCAAGGCGCATTGCGAATGCTTCTGCCTGTCCGGCGGCAGCCATACCGGCGCGCTCGGCCCGGTGCACAATCCGCATCGGATGGGCTATTCGGCAGGCGGCTCCTCGTCCGGTTCCGGCGCGCTGGTCGCCGCCGGTGAGGTCGACTTGGCGATCGGCGGCGACCAGGGCGGCTCGATCCGCATCCCCGCCTCCTTCTGCGGCATTGTCGGCATGAAGCCGACATGGGGCCTCGTGCCCTATACCGGTGTCATGCCGATCGAAAGCACGATCGACCATACCGGCCCGATGACGGCGACGGTCGCGGACAATGCGCGCATGCTCGAAGTGCTGGCGGGGCCGGATGGGCTCGATCCGCGCCAATCCGGCTGCACGACGGCGGCCTATACCGAGGCGCTCGGCCGTGGCGCGCGCGGGCTTCGCATCGGCATCGTGACGGAAGGCTTCGGCTGGGCGAACTCCCAGGAGGGGGTGGATGCAAAGGTCCGTGCCGCCGCCGCGAAGTTTGCAGCCCTCGGCGCCGTGGTCGAGGAGGTTTCAATCCCGATGCACCGCATCGGCAAGGACATCTGGTCGCCTATCGGCAATGAAGGACTGACGGCCCAGATGATGCACGGCAACGGCATGGGCTTCAATTGGAAGGGCCAGTACAACGTCGGGCTTATGGATGCGCACGCATCCTGGCGCGACCGTGCGAACGATCTTTCCGATACGCTCAAAATCTCGATGTTCATCGGCGAGTATTTCACCAAGCATTATCGCGGCCGCTTTTACGCCAAGGCGCAGAACATCGCCCGCCGCCTCAAGGCCGCCTATGACGACGCCCTGTCACGCTACGATCTGCTGCTGATGCCGACATTGCCGATCGTGGCGAGCAAAATCCCCGAGCGGGATGCCGATCTTGTCACTTACACCACGCGGGCCTTCGAAATGATCGCCAATACCGCGCCCTTCGACGTGACCGGCCATCCCTCCATGTCCATCCCCTGCGGCAGTGTCGACGGCTTGCCCGTGGGGGCGATGCTGACAGCCAAGCACTGGGACGAGAGCACGATCTACGCGGCGGCGGCGGCCTTCGAGGGTGAATACGGCTCCTGGAAGGGGATGTAACACGAAGCGGGGCCGGCAGCGCCGGCTCCGCTTTCTTGTCAGGTCAATCGGCGACCCGCGCGACGGCGGCAGCGAAGGCAAAGCGCTTCGCGGCACTGTCAAGCGGAAAAACGCCCTCCGCGCCAAGTAGAACGGACAGCAGGATGCGCGCCTTCTGACCGGTGAGATCGCCCGCGAAAATGGCGCCCGCATGTGCCAGATCAACGCCGCCGCCATTGCCGTAGACTGGTTTCACGCGCCCCTCGCCGCAGCGCGAGGTGACGAGTACGGGCACGCC
>NZ_DATJJK010000078.1:0-24779 GCF_035492295.1 Acidisoma sp.
AACGACCCCCTCTCCCCCCTCGGGGGAGAGGATCGGGGCTTGTCCTGCCGAAGCCGTCAGGCGAAGGCGGATGGGGAGGCGGTCTCTCCACCGCACTAACCCAGCGACACCATTCCGCTCCAGAACTGCGTGCCCTTCGACGTATCGACGTCGTATTTCCTTACGAAACTAAGCTTCCCGTCGCCGCCGATCCGATAAACCGTCAGCCCTGCGCTCAAATTCGCGACGTTATTTCCCTCGCGCATCAGAATGGGACTGATGCTCGCCGCCACCAGCATCCGCCCTGACGGATCGATACCAAATGTGCGCAGCTGATTGGCGTGACCGTCAGCCGTCTGAATCAGCGTCGGTTCGCCGGTCTTCTGATCGATGGACCACACCGCCATATTGTTCTCGCCGCCGGCGAAAACCTTCTTCCCCTGAAAATCCACCACCGCGGAATTCCGGTTCGCCTGATACACGAAGCGCCCGTTGGGATGAACGTGAATGGTCCCGGCACCCTGGCCGGCGCGGCGATTGTTGGGTTCGCCCAGCGAATCCTTCATGAAGAGCGGGTCGCGCGACAGCGTGCCGTCTAACTGCAAGCCATAGGTGTAGAGCTTGTTCTGACGCTCCAGCGACACATAGACGAAGGGCAGGGTGGGGTGGAAATCCAGGTGCCGCGGCCCAAAGCCATAGCCATTGCCCGGAGCATAGGACGCGAGATTGGTGAGTTGCCCCTCATTGAATCCGAACACCTTTAGAGAGCCCGGGTCCTCGCCCTTCCCATCCGCCGGATTGTTGCCGCGGCAAACCAGGATCGCCGTTTTGTTTGAAGGCGTCGTGCGAATCTGATGCGAATAGATGCCGATGTCCGGCTTGGCGCGCTGCTGCACCAAAGCGCCCAAGGTCCCATCCGCATTGATGCGATACACGGTTAGATTGCTCGGATCGTTGTAGGCGATCATGGCGAAGCCGCCGCCGCCATCGATGCTGATATGGATCGGCCGCGCCGTGAGCGCCAGCGTCTGTCCATGCGGGGTCAGCGCCCCGGTCGCAGGATCAACCCGAAACGCACTGGCATAATGCTTGTCGCCTTGATTGACGGCCCCGCCCCCTGGCTGGCCGTTGCTCGAGGCGACGTAGAAGAACCGCTTCGAGGGATGAGGCCAGGCATACTGCACGCCTGCTGGCAGCATCACCGAGGAACGCCGTGTCAGAGCCGCGGCTTCCGCATCGACGTCGTACAGAAACAGTTCCGTTCCGACACTGGCGTAGAACACGGTTTTCCCCCGTGCGGTTTCAGCAAACGACTTACCGCTTGCGGCCAAAGTTCCGGCCATAAGGGCCGTGAAGGTGCGGCGGTTGATCATGGGACGCCCCTTTCTCTGATTCGCGAATTCCCAGGCACAATCTTAAAGCGCCGCTTTCGCTCGGCTGGCAACAATCACAATGCCATCAAAACTGCTGTGCACGAAAGTTTCGCTTAAGGAACCTTGAACGCGGCAGCTCGTATTCGACTGAAATCCTTGGATTGCCAGCCCCTTCACGGGAATAAACCTTGAAACCGCCCGGTTCGGGGCCCACCTTTAGCCACTAGCGGCGGCCCAAGATGGGCGCCGCAGCCTGTCCATGAGCCCATTTCGGGGCATGGAAACCCCGCCCGCCACGATGCCACAGGCAAAGGTTTAAGGCTTGCGTGCTAGTGTAACTGGGCAAGGAGCACTCAATGTCTGAGTCTTTGATTCCCGAAAATCCAACCACACCACCCCCTTCGTCGGAGGGTCACCTGTCGGCGGTTCTGCCGCTTCGCGACATTGTGGTCTTTCCCCATATGATCGTGCCCCTCTTCGTCGGCCGCGAGAAGTCCGTCCGCGCCCTGGAAGAGGTCATGACCGAGGAGAAGCAGATCCTCCTTCTGACGCAGAAGAACGCCGGCGAAGACGATCCCTCGCCGGAGGGGCTTTATCGCGTCGGAACGCTCGCCACCGTGCTGCAGCTTCTGAAGCTCCCCGATCAGACCGTCCGCGTCCTCGTGGAAGGCAAAGCCCGCGCGCGCGTAAAGAGCTTTTCTCCCCGCACGGATTTCTTCCAGGGACTCATTGAGCCGATCCCGGAACAGGCCGGCAACGCGCAGGAAATCGAAGCGCTGGTCCGCTCTGTGAAGACCAATTTCGAGAGCTATATCAAGCTCAACAAGAAAGTTCCGGCGGAAACCCTGGCCTCAGTTGCGCAGATCGACGACCCGGCGAAGCTCGCCGATACGGTCGCTTCGCACCTGACGGTCAAGATTCCCGATCGCCAGCAGCTCCTTGAGACGCTGAACACGGTCGAACGGCTGGAGCGCGTGCTTGCCTTGATCGAAGGCGAGATTGGCGTGCTGCAGGTCGAGCGTAAGATCAGAAGCCGCGTCAAGCGTCAGATGGAGAAGACGCAGCGCGAGTATTATCTGAACGAGCAGCTCAAGGCGATCCAGAAGGAGCTTGGCGAAGGCGAGGAAGGCCGCGACGAGCTGGCCGAACTCGAAGAGCGCATCAACAAGACCAAGTTCACCAAGGAGGCCAAGGAAAAAGCCAAGGCCGAGATGAAGAAACTGCGGACGATGAGCCCGATGTCGGCCGAGGCGACTGTCGTGCGCAACTATCTCGACTGGATGCTGTCCATTCCGTGGGGCAAGCGCACCAAGATCAAGAAGGACATCCAGCTGGCCGAAAGCGTGCTCGATTCCGACCATTACGGTCTGGAAAAGGTCAAGGAACGGATACTCGAATATCTTGCGGTCCAGCAGAGGACGGACAAGGTCAAAGGTTCGATCCTGTGTCTGGTTGGCCCGCCCGGTGTCGGCAAGACATCGCTCGGCAAGTCGATCGCCAAGGCCACCGGCCGCAACTTCGTCCGTATGTCGCTGGGCGGCGTGCGCGACGAGGCCGAAATCCGCGGTCATCGGCGCACCTATATTGGCTCTATGCCGGGCAAGGTGATCCAGGGCATGAAGAAGGCCAAGTCGTCCAACCCGCTATTCCTGCTCGACGAGATCGACAAGCTGGGTGCGGACTGGCGCGGTGACCCGTCTTCTGCCTTGCTGGAGGTTCTGGACCCCGAGCAGAACAGCACGTTCAACGACCATTATCTGGAGGTCGATTACGACCTGTCGGACGTGATGTTCATCTGCACGGCGAACACGCTGCGCATGCCGCAGCCACTGCTCGACCGCATGGAGCTGATCCGCATCTCCGGCTACACCGAAGACGAAAAGGTCGAGATCGCCAAGCAGTATCTCGTCACCAAACAGATCGAGGCCAACGGGCTGAAGCCGGCCGAGTTCTCGGTTTCTGACGACGCGATTCGCGACCTGGTTCGCTATTACACGCGGGAGGCGGGCGTCCGCAGCCTGGAGCGTGAGATTGCGAATCTGTGCCGCAAGTCGATCAAGGAGATCCTGGTCAAGAAGCTTGAAAAGGTCGCGGTCACCCGCCGCAACCTCGATAAGTTCGCCGGCGTGCGGAAATATCGCTTCGGCGAGGCCGAGCTCGAGGATGCGGTCGGTATCGTGACCGGTCTGGCCTGGACCGAGGTCGGCGGTGAACTGCTTCAGATCGAAGCCGTCTCGCTGGCCGGCAAGGGCCGGGTGACGATGACCGGCAAGCTGGGCGACGTGATGAAGGAATCGGTTCAGGCGGCCGAGATGTATATCAAAAGCCGCGCCCCGAGCCTGGGCATCAAGCCGACCGTGTTCGACAAGAAGGACGTCCACGTGCACGTGCCGGAAGGCGCGACGCCCAAGGACGGCCCGTCCGCCGGTGTCGGCATGACCACCGCCATCGTGTCCGTGCTGACCGGCATCCCGGTTCGCAAGGATATCGCGATGACCGGCGAGATCACGCTGCGCGGTCGCGTCCTGCCGATCGGCGGCTTGAAGGAAAAGCTGCTGGCGGCGCTGCGCGGCGGTCTGAAGACGGTTCTGATCCCCAAGGATAACGAAAAGGATCTGGCCGACATTCCGGACAATGTGAAGCGTGGCCTCAAGATCATCTCGATCTCGACGATCGACGAGCTGCTGAAGAACGCGCTCGTCACGCCGCCGACACCGATCGAATGGTCCGAACCCGAGGAGCCCGCGGCCATCGCGCGGGTCGCCGAGGCGAAGGAAGAAGTGATTCGGCACTGACCGCGACTCGCGCGGGAAGACAGGACCCGCCGGCTCCGTTTTTTCGGGGTCGGCGGGTTTTTTCTTGTCCGCGACTCGGGGCAGAACGAAAAAACCCACAGAAAACCGCCGAAATTCGCCATCCGCGGCGGTTTTGCAGCCGATTCCTGGTTGAGTGACCCGCCGAATTTGGGCATAAAAGCCAACCTCCGGTCCAATTAGAGTGCGTTACGTCACGGGCCGGTTCATTCAATCCGCCGAAGCCTAACCAGGCCGAATGTGCCGCTGCTTCGGACGCTTATAGGGGGCGCTAGTGAATAAGAACGACCTCGTTGCTCATGTTGCCGAGAGTGCTGGTCTGACCAAGGCCGATGCTGCCAAGGCCGTCGATGCGATTTTCGAAGGCATTACCGGGACCCTGAAGAAGGGCGACGAAGTCCGTCTCGTCGGCTTCGGCACATTCCTGGTCAGCAAGCGCGCCGCGTCTGAGGGCCGCAACCCGCGGACTGGTGCGACGATCAAGATTCCGGCCTCCAAGCAGCCGAAGTTCAAGGCTGGCAAGGGTCTGAAGGACGCCGTTAACTGATTTTGTCCCGGCGGGCCGCCCTTGGGCCGTCCGCCGGACATTTCGGGCGATTAGCTCAGCGGGAGAGCGTCTCGTTTACACCGAGAGGGTCGGCGGTTCGAAACCGTCACCGCCCACCACGGCCAGTGCTTTTCCCACTGCTGGCCTGTATTGTCCGCATCCATCCGATCAGCGCTGCGCCTCCTTCAGGTAGCAGCGCCGCAAAGCCCGCGGTTCGACTGAGCCTGCTCACGGCGCTGCTTATCGGGCGCGGATGCGGCGTGCCCGGTTCAGCACGGCGACTCACCGAAATTGCGACGGATTGATGTCAACGCTCAACCGCGCCATGCGGGCCCGTTCCTGGCGCGCGGCGGATCGGCGTTTTCCTGGGTTTCCAGCGCTTGACGGTGGGCAGCACCCGGGTTACTTCCCCTCCCGTCGCTGCGGGTGTAGCTCAGTTGGTTAGAGCGCCGGCCTGTCACGCCGGAGGTCGCGGGTTCGAGCCCCGTCACTCGCGCCAGCGACAAAAAGACACTACCTGTGACAATCCCCAAAATCCTCATCCGTTTCAGCCGGTCCCGCATAGGGTCGGTGCTTACCCGCACCTTACCGACCTTGGTTACATGTCTTTCATGACAATGGGTTAAGGGGGGTGGCGCGGCGCTGACGGAGGGATTAGGGTCCATTCGCTGCTGCGGTATAGGCCCGCCGCGCCGGGGCGTCCTGCCGCGGTAGCTTTCGACCAAGGAGATGAAGGTGCAACCTCTGCTGTCGCAGTACTGGCCAATCCTGATCTTTGGTGCGATCGCCCTGGGGATTGCCGGTGCCATGATGGCAGGCGCCATGCTCGCCGCCCGTCAGAAGCCCTATGCCGAAAAGCTGTCGGCCTATGAATGCGGCTTCGACCCCTTCGACGATGCGCGGCGCCGCTTCGATGTGCGCTTCTATCTCGTCTGCCTCCTTTTCATCATTTTCGACCTCGAGGTCGCCTTCCTCTTTCCCTGGGCGGTCAGCCTCTCGCATATCGGGGTCATGGGCTTTCTGACCATGCTCGCTTTCCTGGCTGAGCTCACGGTCGGCTTCATCTATGCCTGGCGCAAAGGCGCGCTGGATTGGGAGTAACGCCATGAGCGGTTCAATCTCCGGCGATAGCGGGACCGAGCTCGTCTGGAACGGACGCGAGCTTCCGCCGGGCCCCGATCAGGATGCGGTCATGAAGGCCATCACCGGTGAGATCACCGGCAAGGGTTTCGTCGTCGGCAATCTGGACAAGATCGTGAACTGGGCGCGCACCGGCAGCCTCTGGCCGATGACCTTCGGCCTCGCCTGCTGCGCGGTCGAAATGATTCACGCCTATATGCCGCGCTACGATCTGGATCGTATGGGCGTGATCCCGCGCGCGAGCCCGCGGCAGAGTGACGTGATGATTGTCGCCGGCACGCTGACCAACAAGATGGCGCCAGCGCTGCGCCAACTGTACGACCAGATGAGCGAGCCGCGCTGGGTCATCTCCATGGGCAGCTGCGCCAATGGCGGCGGCTATTACCATTATTCCTACTCCGTCGTGCGCGGCTGCGACCGCATCGTGCCCGTGGACATCTATGTTCCGGGCTGCCCGCCGACGGCTGAAGCGCTGGTCTATGGCATCATGCAGTTGCAGAAAAAAATCCGCCGCACCGGGACCATCCTCCGTGGCTGACGCTCCCGAGATCGCGCCGAGCGCGGAACAGGTTCCGGCGCCGCTGAGCCCGACTGAGGCGCTCACCCAGGCGGTCGCTGGCCTGCCCGGCGTGCTTTCCGCCGGCATCGAGGTGGGGGAGGTGGTGCTGCGCACTGATCTCGCCGGGCTCATCTCGGTGATGACGGTGCTGAAGAATGAGCCGCGCTTCTCCTTCGAGCAGTGCATGGATATCTGCGGCGTGGACTGGCCGACCAGCCCGGAGCGTTTCGAGGTGGTCTACAACCTCCTCTCCGTCTCGCTGAACCAGCGCGTTCGTGTGATCGTCAGGACGGACGGCGCGCAGCCGGTACCCTCCGTCGCCGGCCTCTGGGCAGCCGCCACCTGGTGGGAGCGCGAGACCTGGGACCTGTTCGGGATTCCCTTCTCGGGCCAGCCCGATCTCCGCCGTATCCTGACCGATTACGGCTTCGTCGGTCATCCGATGCGCAAGGACTTTCCGATGACCGGCTATGTCGAGGTTCGCTACGACGAGGAGCGCCGCCAGGTCGTGTATGAGCCCGTCAAACTCGTGCAGGACTATCGCCGCTTCGACTTCATCTCGCCCTGGGAAGGCATGACGACGCTGCCCGGTGACGAGAAAGCGCATCGGGAGGGCTGAGGCATGAGCGACACCACCATTTCGGAACGCCCGGTCGTCAATCCCGAGACCAAGATCATCGAGATCGACAGCCACGCGCTGAATTTCGGGCCGCAGCATCCGGCTGCCCACGGCGTTCTTCGCCTCATCCTGGAAATGGACGGCGAGGTTATCGACCGTGCCGATCCGCATGTCGGGCTGCTGCATCGCGGCACCGAAAAGCTGATGGAATACCGGACCTATCTGCAGAACGTTCCGTATTTCGACCGGCTGGATTATGTGAGCCCAATGGCGCAGGAACATTGCTACGCCATGGCGGTCGAGAAGCTTCTTGGCATCGAGGTGCCGGAGCGGGCTGAGTGGATCCGCACGCTGTTTGCGGAAATCACCCGTATCCTCAACCACATTCTCAACGTGACCTCCTTCGCGCTCGACGCCGGGGCGACCACGCCGAGCCTGTGGGGTTATGAGGTGCGCGAGCAGCTTATGGAATTCCATGAGGCGGCCTCCGGCGCGCGCATGCATGCGAACTACATCCGCCCGGGCGGCGTGAACCGCGATCTCCCGGCGGGTCTGGAAGAGAAGATCGCCGCGTGGTGCGACACGTTCACGACCTTCGTGGATGATATGGAAGGGCTGCTGACGGAGAACCGCATCTGGAAGCAGCGCACCGTCGATATCGGCATCGTCACGGCGGAAGAGGCGCTCAACTGGGGTTTCAGCGGCCCCAACCTGCGCGCCTCCGGGGTGCCGTGGGATCTGCGCCGTGCCCAGCCCTATTCCAAGTATAACGAGCTTGCCTTCGACATTCCGGTCGCCCGCAACGGTGATTGCTATGATCGCTACCTCATCCGCGTCCAGGAGATGCGCGAGAGCGTCAAGATCATGCGGCAGTGTCTGGCGAAGATGAAACCGGGCCCGGTGCGGGTTCAGGACAACAAGTTCACGCCGCCCCGGCGCGGAGAGATGAAGCGCTCGATGGAGGCGCTGATCCACCACTTCAAGCTGTTTACGGAAGGCTTCCACGTTCCGGCCGGCGCGACCTATACGGCGGTCGAGGCTCCCAAGGGCGAATTCGCGGTCTATCTCGTGGCGGACGGCACCAACAGGCCGTATCGCTGCAAGATCCGGCCGACAGGCTTCGCCCATCTCCAGGCCATGGACAAGATGGCGCGCGGCCACATGCTGGCCGACGCGGTCTCGATCATCGGGTCCATCGACCTCGTCTTTGGCGAAATCGACAGGTAATCATGAGCCACTCCCCAGACGCCATGGTCGCGGAGCCCACGAGCTTCGCTTTTGATGCTGAAAGCCTCGCCGAGATCGACCGCATTCTGCTGCGCTATCCGCCTGAGCGGAAGGCGAGCGGTGTCCTCTTCGTCCTCTATGTCGTGCAGAACCAGGTCGGCCGCGAGACGGGCAGTGCCTGGGTGCCGCGTGTTGCCATGGATGTCGTGGCCGAGATCCTCGATATGCCGCCGATCCGCGTCTATGAGGTCGCGACCTTCTATACGATGTTCAACCTCAAGCCGGTCGGTCGCTACCATCTACAGGTCTGCACCACGACCCCCTGCTGGCTGCGCGGGTCGGACGAGGTGGTGGCCGCCTGCAAGAAAGCCGCGGGGCTTTCGCATTTCGGCGAAGTGAGCGCGGACGGACTGTTCAGCATGGTCGAGGTCGAATGCCTTGGCGCCTGCGTCAACGCGCCGATGATGCAAGTCAACAACGAGAATTACTATGAGGACCTCGATGGACCCCGCACGGAAGCGCTGATCGCGGCTTTCCGCCGCGGCGAGATGCCGCCGCCGGGCCCGACCATCGACCGTCTCGGTTCCCAAGCCGAGGGTGGCCCCACAACTCTGACCCACCCGGACGATTTCTGGTCGCCCGCGAAATACGCCGCCATGAAGCGCGAGCACGAGGCTGCGGTGGCCCGCGCCGCCGCCGAAGCTGCCGCCGCCGCTGCCGCGGACGGCACCAATCCGCCGGGCGACACGCCCGCGAAGCCAGGAGCGTGATCCATGGCGCTTGATGACAAGGACCGGATTTTCACCAACGTGCATGGCCAGGGCTCCTGGCAGCTGGATGCTGCTCGGGCGCGCGGCGATTGGGATGGAACGGCCGATCTGCTCGCCCGCGGCCGCTTCGCCATCGTCGACGAGATCAAGGCCTCGGGCCTGCGCGGCCGTGGTGGGGCGGGTTTCCCTTCTGGTCTCAAATGGTCCTTCATGCCGAAGGACCGCGGCGACAAGCCGGCCTATCTCCTCGTCAACTGCGACGAGAGCGAACCAGGCACCTGCAAGGATCGCGAGATCCTGCGCAATGAGCCGCACAAGCTGGTGGAAGGTTGCCTGATTGCCGGCTTCGCGATGGGGGCGACCGCCGCCTACTGCTACATTCGCGGCGAATACTGGCTCGAATACACGCGCCTGCAGGCGGCCGTGGAGGAGGCCTACGAGGCCGGGCTGCTGGGTAAGAATGCGGCCGGGTCGGGCTATGACTTCGACGTCTTCGTGCATCGCGGCGCCGGCGCCTATATTTGCGGCGAAGAGACGGCGATGATCGAAAGCCTCGAAGGCAAGAAGGGCATGCCGCGCTCCAAGCCGCCTTTCCCGGCGGCGATGGGTCTCTATGGCCTGCCCAGCACGGTGACGAATTGCGAGACGGTCGCTGTCTCTCCCACCATCATGCGGCGTGGTGCCGCCTGGTTCTCAAGCTTCGGCCGGGACAAGAACCAGGGCACCAAGCTCTTCTGCATCTCGGGCCATGTGAACCGGCCCTGCACCGTCGAGGAATCGATGGGCATCACGATGCGCGAGCTTATCGAAACCCACGCGGGCGGCGTGCGCGGCGGCTGGGACAATCTCCTCGCCATCATTCCGGGCGGCGTCTCGGTGCCGATGATCACCAAGGAGATGGCCGAGACTGCCATCATGGATTTCGACGGGTTGCGCGAAATGCGCTCCGGCCTCGGCACCGGCGCGGTCATCGTCATGGACAAATCAACCGATCTGATCAAGGCGATTGCCCGCATCTCGGCTTTCTATAAGCACGAGAGCTGCGGCCAGTGTACGCCCTGCCGCGAAGGCACGGGATGGATGATGCGGATCATGAACCGCATGGTCGAGGGGCGCGCCGAGCTCGAAGAGATCGACATGCTCGAACAGGTTACCCGCCAGGTCGAAGGCCATACGATCTGCGCGCTGGGCGATGCGGCGGCCTGGCCCATCCAGGGCCTGATCCGTCATTTCCGCCCCGTGATGGAGGAGCGGATCGCCGCCTATAAGGCGAGCCGCGGCGTCTCTTCCGCGGCCACCCAACCCATGGCGATTGCGGCGGAGTAGCGCGATGCCCAAGCTCACCATTGACGGGATCGAGGTCGAGGTCCCTGCCGGATTCTCCGTGCTGCAGGCGGCCGAAGCCGCGGGCAAGGAGATTCCGCGCTTCTGTTTCCACGACAGGCTCTCGGTCGCGGCCAATTGCCGCATGTGCCTGGTGGAAGTCGAGAAGGCACCGAAGCCGGTCGCTTCCTGCGCGTTCCCGGTGGGCGAGGGCATGGTGGTGAAGACCGACAGCCCGATGGTGCGCAAGGCCCGCCGCGGGGTGATGGAATTCCTGCTCATCAACCACCCGCTGGATTGCCCGATCTGCGACCAGGGCGGCGAATGCGACCTGCAGGACCAGGCCATGGCCTATGGCCGTGACCATTCCCGCTATACCGAGCCGAAGCGGGCGCAGCGCGACAAGGATCTCGGCCCCATCGTCCGCACGGTGATGACGCGGTGCATTCAGTGCACCCGCTGCGTGCGTTTCGCGACCGAGATTGCCGGTGTGCCGGAACTGGGCGGCACGCAGCGCGGCGAAAACCTTGAAATCACGACCTATGTGCAGAAGGCGCTGTCCTCCGAACTCTCGGGCAACCTCGTCGATATCTGCCCCGTCGGCGCGCTGACGTCGAAACCTTATACGTTCAGCGCGCGACCCTGGGAGCTGCGCAAGACCGACAGCATCGACGTCATGGATGCCGTGGGTTCGGCGATCCGCATCGACGCGCGCGGTCCGCAGGTGATGCGCGTGCTGCCGCGCCTCAATGAGGACGTCAACGAGGAGTGGCTGGCCGACAAGTCCCGCGCCATTGCGGATGGTCTCACCCGCCGCCGGCTGGACAAGCCCTGGCTGCGCGTCGGTGGCAAACTGCAGCCCGTCACCTGGGAAGAGGCATTCCTCGCCATCGCCGGCCGCCTCCGCGGTGTTTCCGGGGATCGGATCGGTGCCGTCGCCGGCGATCAGGCGGATGCCGAAAGCATGCTGGCGCTGAAAGACCTGATGGCGTCCCTCGGTTCCGGCAATGTCGATTGTCGCCAGGGTGGCGCCGCTTTCGATACCTCGCGCCGTGATTACTACCTCTTCAACACCACCATTGCCGGGATCGAGGAGGCGGATGCGCTTCTCCTCATCGGCACCAATCCGCGCCATGAGGCGCCGATCATCAATGCCCGTATCCGCAAGCGCTGGCGCGCCAACCGGCTGCCTGTGGCCGTTATCGGTCAGGCCGCCGATCTCACCTATCCCTCCGAGATCATCGGGGCAGGGGCCGATACGCTGACAGCGCTGCTCGACGGCAGCCATCCCTTTGCCGAGGTGCTGGGGCGCGCCGCAAAGCCGATGATCGTGCTGGGCGAGGGGGCTCTGGAAGGCGAGGGCGGTGCGGCGGTGCTTGCCGCCGCCTGGGCGCTCGCCGAAAAGGTCGGTGGCTTCGGCGAAGGCTGGTACGGGTTCAACGTGCTGCATCGCGCGGCCGCCCGCGTCGGCGGGCTCGACCTCGGCTTCGTACCGCAGGCCGGTGCGAAGGAATGGGCCACGATGGTCTATGGCGGGGTCGACGTGCTGTGGATGCTTGCCGCGGACGAATTTGACGCGGCGGCCATCGCACCGGAAACCTTCGTCATTTACCAGGGTCATCATGGCGACCGCGGTGCGGCCCGCGCCGATGTCATCCTGCCTGGTGCCGCCTATACCGAGAAGAGCGGCACGTACGTGAACACCGAAGGCCGCGTGCAGCGCACGCAGCAGGCGGTCTTCCCCTTGGGTGAGGCGAAGGAGGATTGGCGCATCATCCGCGCCTTCAGCGCGGTGGTGGGCCATACGCTGCCCTACGACACCATCGAGGTGCTGCGCGCCCGCATGGAAGCGCTTAATCCGGTCTTCGCGACCGTCGGCCAGTTCCTGCGCGTGGGCACCACCGATACCGCGGGCCCGGCGGATCAAGGCCAGGACCTTTCAGCCGAGCCCTTCCCTGTCGTCATCAGAGATTATTATCAGACCGATCCGATCAGTCGCGCGAGCCCCACGATGCAGGCCTGCACCGAGACTTTTGCGCCCGTTCTTCAGGCGGCGGAGTAAGACAGGGCCATGGGTTTCTTCTCGACCATCCTCGGCCAGATCATCCTTGCGGCCCTCGAGACCCTCGCGGTTCTCGTGCCGCTGCTCATCATCGTGGCTTACGCGACCTACGGCGAACGCCGGGTAATGGCGGCGATGCAACTCCGCAAGGGGCCGAACGTCGTCGGCCCCTTCGGCCTCTGGCAGCCCTTCGCCGACGCCGTCAAGATGGTGATGAAGGAGACGATCATCCCCTCGGGGGCGAACCGGGCTCTTTTCCTCATCGCGCCGATCCTGACCTTCGGCCTTGCCATGCTCGCCTGGGTGGTGGTGCCGACGGGCAACGGCCTCGCCGTTGCCAATATCAATGTCGGCATCCTTTATCTCTTCGCGATCAGCTCGCTCGGCGTCTACGGCATCATCATCGCCGGCTGGGCGTCCAATTCGAAATACGCCTTCCTCGGCGCGCTACGCTCGGCAGCGCAGATGGTCTCCTACGAAGTCTCCATCGGCTTCGTCATGGTTTCCGTTCTCCTCTGCGTCGGCAGCCTGAACCTCAATGACATCGTGAAGGCGCAGAACGGCCTCTGGTTCTGCATTCCCCTGTTTCCGATGCTCATCGTTTTCTTCATCTCCGGACTGGCCGAATGCAACCGCGTGCCCTTCGACCTTCCTGAAGGCGAGAGCGAGATCGTGGCCGGCTTCATGGTGGAATATTCCTCCATGAGCTACGCCATGTTCTTCCTCGGCGAATACGCGAACATGACGCTGATGAGCGCGATGATCTCCATCCTGTTCCTGGGTGGCTGGATGTCGCCGCTGCCCTTCCTGGTCTTCATCCCGGGCCCGATCTGGCTGATCCTCAAGATCTGCATGATCATGTTCGTCTTCATCTGGGTCCGCGCGACCTTCCCGCGCTTTCGCTACGATCAGCTCATGCGTCTCGGCTGGAAAATCTTCCTGCCGCTGTCCATGGGCTGGATGGTGCTGACCGCCGCCGCCCTCGAAATCTTCGGGTGGCTGCCGCATGGCTGATTTTTTGAGCCGAGTTGCTGCGCGTTATCTGACGGCAGACGGAGGAATGGAATAATGGGTGTCCTCGACCGTGCGGCGCGCAGCCTGCTGCTGACGGAACTCGTCGGCGGCATGGCGATCACGCTCCGCTACATGTTCAAACCCAAGGCCACCATCAACTACCCCTTCGAGAAGTCGCCGCTCAGCCCGCGCTTCCGCGGCGAGCATGCGCTGCGCCGCTACGCCAATGGTGAAGAGCGCTGCATCGCCTGCAAGCTTTGCGAGGCGATATGCCCGGCCCAGGCCATCACCATCGAGGCCGAACCGCGGGAGGACGGCTCCCGTCGCACCACGCGCTACGACATCGACATGGTGAAATGCATCTATTGCGGTCTCTGCGAGGAGGCCTGCCCGGTCGATGCTATCGTGGAAGGGCCGAATTTCGAATACGCCACCGAAACGCGCGAGGAGCTGCTCTACGACAAGGAGAAGCTGCTTTCGAATGGCGACCGTTGGGAGCCGGAGCTTGCGCGGCGCCTCGAACTCGACGCCCCGTACCGGTAAAGCGCCATGATCTTTGCACAGCTCTTCTTCTACCTCTTCTCCATCATCATGATCGCCTCCGCGGTCATGGTGGTGACGGCGCGCAACCCGGTCCACTCCGTGTTGTTTCTCATCCTCTGCTTCTTCAACGCCGCCGCCCTGTTCCTCATCGCGGGGGCCGAGTTCCTCGCGTTCATCCTGCTCATCGTCTACGTCGGCGCGGTTGCGGTGCTTTTCCTTTTCGTCGTCATGATGCTCGACATTGACTTCTCCGAGCTGCGGGCGGGCGTGCAGCGCTACGCCCCGATGGGCGCGGTCGTGGGTGTCATCCTGCTGCTCGAACTGGTGCTGATCATCGGCGGCTGGAAGATCGCGCCGGCGGCGGCGGGGCTGCGGATGACCCCGATGCCCGCCGGCCTGACCAATACGGATGCCATCGGCCGCGTGCTCTACACGCACTACGCCTTCCTTTTCGAAACCTCTTCGATGGTGCTCATGGTCGCCATGGTCGGCGCCATCGTGCTGACCCACCGCTCGCGGGTGCGCACGAAGTCTCAGGTCATTGCGCGGCAGAATGCCCGTCACCCGGCCGATACGCTCGTCATGATGGATGTGCCGGTGGGCGTGGGCGTGAAGGAACTCGGCATTCTGCGGCCGGACCCCGCCCTGGCCCCACCTGGGGAGCGCGTGACCCTGCCCGAGGGCGAAAGCCTGCCCGCGACGCATCATACGGGAGCGCATTGATATGCCCGTCGGTATCGGCCCCTATCTGGTGGTCTCGGCCATCCTGCTCGTGGTGGGCATCTTCGGGATCTTCATGAACCGAAAGAACGTCATCACCATCATGATGTCGATCGAACTCATCCTGCTCGCGGTGAACCTCAATTTCGTCGCCTTCTCGGGCCAGCTGCACGATCTCACCGGGCAGATTTTCACCATGTTCGTGCTGACCGTCGCGGCTGCTGAATCCGCGATCGGCCTCGCCATCGTCGTCATCTACTTCCGCAACCGCGGCTCGATCGCGGTCGAAGACGTCAATCTGATGAAGGGCTGAGACGTGATCTTCGCTATTGCCGTCTTCGCACCCCTGGTCGGTTCCCTCGTCGCGGGCCTCTTCGGCCCCTGGCTGAAGGATCAGGGCGCGCATTTCGTCAGCGTCCTCTTGATGCTGGTCGCCGCGGTCTGCGGCATCGTCTCGGGCGTGCAGATGCTGACCCACAGCGTGCCGGAGACGATCATCCCGGTCGCCACCTGGCTGCATGTCGGCGGCTTCAACTTCGACTGGGCGCTGCGCTACGACAGCCTCTCCGCCGTCATGGTCCTGATGGTGACGGTGGTTTCCACCCTCATCCACATCTATTCCATGGGCTATATGGAGGGGGACCGCTCGGTTCCGCGCTTCTTCTCCTATCTCTCGCTCTTCACCTTCGCCATGCTGATGCTGGTGACGGCGGACGACCTCGTGCAGCTCTTCTTCGGCTGGGAAGGGGTGGGCCTCGTCTCCTACCTGCTCATCGGCTTCTGGTATGAGAAGGCTTCGGCCAACGACGCCGCGGTCAAGGCCTTCGTGATGAATCGCGTCGGCGACCTCGGCTTCGCCATCGGCATCGCGCTGGTCTTCTTCCTCTTCGGCTCGGTCCGCTTCCCGGACATCTTCGCCGCTGCCGCCAGTCAGAGCCACGCCGTCTATCATCTCTTCGGCGCCAATCTGAACGCGCTCGACGTGATCGGCATCCTGCTCTTCATCGGCGCCATGGGTAAGTCGGCCCAGCTCGGGCTGCACCCCTGGTTGGCGGATGCGATGGAAGGCCCGACGCCGGTCTCCGCCCTCATCCATGCCGCGACCATGGTGACCGCCGGCGTCTTCCTCATGGTGCGCATGTCGCCGCTGCTGGAATATGCCCCTGCGGCCCTCGTGGTCGTCGGTGTCATCGGCGGCACCACGGCGCTGTTCGCCGCGACGATCGGCTGCACCCAGACCGACATCAAGCGCGTCATCGCCTATTCCACCTGCTCGCAGCTCGGCTACATGTTCGTCGGCGTCTCGGTCGGCGCCTATCAGACGGCCATCTTCCACCTCATCACCCATGCTTGCTTCAAGGCGCTGCTCTTCCTCACCGCGGGGTCAGTGATCCATGCGATGTCGGGCGAGCAGGACATGCGGAAGATGGGCGGGCTCGCCAAGCTTATCCCCTATACCTACGTCATGATGTGGATCGGCAGCCTGGCACTCGCCGGTATCCCGCCGCTCTCGGGCTTCTTCTCGAAGGACGCTATCGTCAACGCCTCCTTCATGGGTGGCAACTACTACGCTTGGGTCTGCACCGTGCTCGCGGCCTTCCTGACCGCCTTCTATTCCTGGCGCATGATCTTCATGACCTTCCACGGCAAGCAGCGGGCAGACCGCCACGTCATGGAACATGTGCACGAGAGCCCCTGGGTGATGCGCGGCCCGCTCTTCTTCCTCGCACTCGGCGCGATCTTCGTGGGCGGCGTCTTCGCGCATGACTTCATCGGTGCGGATCAGAAAGCCTTCTGGAACGGCGCCATCGTTGCCATCAACCATCCGTCGATCTTGCTCGACCTCGACCACGTGCCCTTCCTGATCGAAGTACTGCCGACGCTGCTGGGCCTGCTCGGCATCCTGCTCGCCTATGTGATGTATATCGCCAAGCCCGAGCTGCCGGCGGTGATGGCCACGCGCTTCGCGCCGATCTACCGGCTGCTGCTCAACAAGTATTATTTCGACGAGATGTATGACGTCATCTTCGTCCGTCCCTACCGGGCGCTCGGCCGCCTCATCTGGCATGTGGGTGACGAGGGGATTCTCGATGGCATTCCCAGAGGGGGCACTCTGATCGCGCGCGGCTCGGCCGGTGGGCTCACCCGCCTGCAGAGCGGTTCGGTCGCGCAATACGCCTTCGTCATGCTGATCGGGCTTGTTGTTCTGATCTCCGTCTTCCTGATTTTCCGGTGAGCCCGATGAACCAAGCCGGTTTCCCGCTGCTCTCCCTGCTCACCTTCCTGCCGCTTGCCGGTGTGGTCGTGCTGCTGTTCCAGCGGGGCGATGACGAGGCAGCGGCCCGCGCCGCCCGCTGGACGGCGCTGTGGACCAGCCTCGTCGTCTTCGTGCTGAGCCTCCTGCTATGGCTCGACTTCGACAAGTCCCAGGCCGGTTTCCAGTTCGTGGAAACCCTCTCCTGGATGCCGCAGCTCGGCGTCGACTACCGCATGGGGGTGGACGGCATCAGCGTGATGTTCGTGCTGATCTCGACCGCACTCACGCCGATCGCCATCCTCTCGGCCTGGAATACGCCGAACCGGGCGCGGGAATACATGATCGCCTTCCTGGTCATGGAAACGACCATGATCGGGCTCTTCAGCGCTCTGGATTTCGTCCTGTTCTTCGTCTTCTTTGAAGCCGTGCTGATCCCGATGTTCGTGATGATCGGCGTTTGGGGCGGCGAGCGTCGGCGCTATGCCGCGATCAAGTTCTTCCTCTTCATGTTCGCGGGCTCCATGCTCATGCTGCTGGGTCTGCTCGCGATCTGGTTTCATGACGGAACGACGAGCATTCCGGCGATGCTGCGCATGCCGCTGCCGCCCCACATGCAGTTCTGGCTCTTCCTCGCCTTCCTCGCCGCTTTCGCGGTGAAGATCCCGATCTGGCCGGTGCATACCTGGCTGATCGACGCGCATCGCGAGGCGCCGATCGCAGGCTCCGTGCTGCTCGCGGGCGTGCTCGCCAATATGGGCGGTTACGGGTTCCTGCGTTTCTCGGTGCCGATGCTGCCGATTGCGAGCCAGGAATTCGCGCCGCTGATGTTCGCGCTGGCCGTGGTCGCCATCATCTACACCTCCATCGCGGCACTCGTGCAGCGGGACCTGTTGAAGTTCTGCGCCTATTCCTCGGTCGGCCACATGGCCATCGCCGTCGTCGGCATCTTCACCTTTTCGGTGCAGGGGATCGAGGGCTCGCTGTTCCGCATGCTCAGCCACGGCTTCATCACCGCCGCTCTCTTCATCTGCGTCGGCGTGCTGATGGACAGGACGCGCAGCCAGAGCATGGATGGGTTCGGCGGCCTTGCCCGCAACATGCCCTTCTATGCGCTGCTTTTCATGATCTTCGTCATGGGCACCGTCGGCCTGCCGGGCACGGCGGCCTTCATCGGCGAAATCCTGGTCATCGTGGCGGCGCTGAAAGTGAACTTCTGGGTCGCGCTGCTGACCGGCTCCACGCTGATCCTGAGCGCGGTCTATACGCTCGTCATGTATCGGCGCGTCGTCTTCGGCACGCTCGAACGGCCGGAGCTGGCGGCGCTCAAAGACCTTGGCGGGCGTGAGATCGCGATGCTGGTGCCGCTGGTCATCCTGACCCTTTGGATGGGCATCTATCCTGCGAGCTTCTCGACCTTCTTCGATGCGACGGCGACCGCCATGGCCCAGGCCCATACGGTGGCGCTGGCCGGCACCGCCCAGCATCTCGCCTCGTCCGCAGGCACCGTTCTGGCCGGGGGGGCCAATTGATGAACTGGCTTGTCGCATTCCCGGAGATCGCGCTCTCGGTCTTCGCCATGGCGATCCTGCTCGCGGGGGTCTTCACCCGCGAGACGGTCTCCTTCCAGCTTTCCAGCATGCTCTCGCTCGGCGCGCTGCTGCTGACCGCCGGTTGTGTGGTCGCGAGCCCGCAGGGGATCGGCTTCGGCGGTCTCTTCGTCGCCGACGCCTTCAGCCGCTTCAGCCAGATCCTGATCCTGGCGGCTGCCGCCCTCGCGATCATTCTCTCGCTCGACTTCAACCGCCAGCAGGATGGCATGGCCCGGTCCGAATTCCCGGTCCTCATCCTCTTCGCGACCATCGGCATGATGATCATGGTGGGGGCGTCGAACCTCATCACCCTCTATCTCGGCCTCGAACTGCAGTCGCTGGCGCTCTATGTCATCGCGGCCTTCGCGCGGGATACGCTGCGCTCGGCCGAAGCGGGGCTGAAGTATTTCGTCCTCGGCTCGCTCGCCTCGGGGCTGCTGCTTTACGGCATGTCGCTGACCTACGGCTTCTCCGGCACCACGGATTTCGCCCAGATCGCGGCGGCACTGACCAGCGGCACGCCCTCGGCCGGCCTCGTCATCGGCATGGTTTTCGTGCTCTCGGGCCTCGTCTTCAAAGTCGCGGCGGTGCCGTTCCACATGTGGTCGCCGGACGTCTATGAAGGGGCGCCGAGTTCCGTGACCGCGCTGCTCGGCTCGGCACCGAAAGTCGCGGCGCTGGCGCTGCTGATCCGGGTCATGATCGGGCCCTTCGGGCATCTCGTCGGCCAGTGGCAGCTGCTGGTGGAGATCATCTCCATCGCCTCCCTCATCCTCGGTGCCCTGGCGCCGCTGGTACAGACCAATATCAAGCGCCTCATGGCCTATTCCTCGATCGGCCACATCGGCTACGCGCTGATGGGCCTGGCCGCTGGCACCGCCGCCGGCACCACCGCGACGCTGATCTATCTCGCAACCTATGTGTTCATGACGCTCGGCGCCTTCGGTGTGATTGTTGCCATGCGACAGTCTGGCCGGCCGGTTGAAAAGATCACCGATCTCGCGGGGCTCGGCCACAATGACGGCGCGCTGGCGCTCGGCATGACGGTCTTCATGCTTTCCATGGCAGGCGTGCCGCCGCTTTCGGGCTTCTTCGGCAAGCTCTATGTCTTCCTGGCGGCGATCCAGAGCGGGTTGTGGACGCTCGCCGTGATCGGCGTGATCACCAGCGTGATCGGCGCCTACTACTACCTGCGCATCGTCAAGATCATGTATTTCGATACGCCGGTCCTGGCCTTCGACCGCCGCGCGCCGTCGCTTTCCTTCGTGGTGGCGGTGTCGGGGATCGCGACGGTCTTCTTCATCCTGGTCGCGGGCCCGGTGACGACGGCGGCGCAAGCGGCCGCCTCGGCTCTCTTGGGTTGAGGGCAGGCGAGGGGCCGCCCGTTCCTCTGCCGCGGGGGTATCGGCTCGACGATGTTGCGCTGATCCCGTCGACTTCCGATGCTTGTGTGGCGCGCGCGCATGCGGGCGAGCCGGATGGTCTCGCGATCTTGGCGGCAGGGCAGACGGCGGCGCGCGGCAGCCGGGGGAGGAGCTGGTCCTGCCCGCCCGGCAATCTTTATCTTTCGGTGCTGCTGCGGCCGCGCAACGCCTTCGAGGCGGGCGGCGCCGGGCAATGGGCCCTGCTCGTGGGCTGTGCACTGATCGAGGCTCTGCGCGCCTTCGATGGCGCGCCCGGCCTGCTGCAGCTCAAATGGCCGAATGACGTGCTGCGGGACGGCGCCAAGCTCGCCGGCATCCTGATCGATGCCGCGATGTCGGCCGAAGGCGCGGTCGATTGGCTGGTCGCGGGGGTCGGCGCCAATCTCGCGGTGGCCCCGGCGGTCGAGGGTCGGCAGACCGCAGCGCTCGTCTCCCCCTCCGGCAAGCCACCCAGTCCGCGTGCCGTGACCGAGGTTTTCCTCGCCCGCCTGGAGGCCTGGCGTGGCCGTCTGGCCGATGAGGGCTTCGCTTCCGTCAGGTCTGCCTGGCTTGCGGCGGCGCATCCGATCGGGACACCGGTCACGATCAAGGATGCGCGACGAAGTCGGCAAGGGGCTTTTGCCGGCCTCTCGGAAGAGGGTGCGCTGCTATTATCGGTGGCAGGCGAGTTGGGGGGCGAGATTACGGTGGTATCCACCGGGGATGTGCTTCTGGGCCAGGAGGGATAGGCCATGCTTCTCGTTGTTGACGCGGGCAACACCAATATCGTCATGGCCGTCCATGACGGGTCGGACTGGCGCGGCATCTGGCGCATCTCGACCGATGCGCAGCGCACCTCGGACGAATATGCCGTCTGGCTGCTCACGCTGCTGCGCCATTGCGGGATTGACCCGGCCGCGATCGACCGGGCGGTGATCGGCATCGTGGTGCCGGCGGCGCTGTATCACCTGCGCCGCCTTTGCCGCGAATGGTTCGAGGTCGAGCCCATGATCGCCTCGTCAGAGCTCGATTGGGGTTTCGAGATTCGCAGCGACACGCCGAGCGAGGTGGGTGCGGACCGGCTGCTCAATACGCTCGCTGCACACCAGATCTACGGCGGCCCATTGGTGGTTGTGGATTTCGGAACCGCTACCAACTTTGATGTAGTGGACCAGGATGGTAATTTCGTTGGCGGTATAATATCGCCCGGCGTCAATCTCTCGATCGAGGCTTTGCACAGGGCTGCGGCGCGTCTTCCGCGCATTGCGATTGGCCGGCCTCAGGTCGTGATTGGACGTTCGACCGTGCCCGCGATGCGATCCGGCATCTTCTGGGGCTATGTCGGCATGGTCGAGGGCCTCGTGACCCGGATTCGCGGAGAGTTCGGCGTGCCCATCAAGGTCATCGCGACGGGCGGCCTCGCCCCGCTTTTTGCCGAAGGCACCACGATATTTGAATCGATTGATCCCGATCTTACGCTGGAAGGGATGCGTCTGTTGGCGCTGCGCAACCCCGCCCCCAGCCTGCCGAACGACTGGAAGCGCCAGCCCACTGGAGTCTGACCAAGGATCGGGGCCCCATGACCAATATTGACGGCGATCTTGCCTTCCTCCCTCTCGGGGGGACGGGCGAGATTGGCATGAACCTCAATCTCTATCGCTGTAACGGGCAATGGCTGGCGGTCGACTGCGGCCTCGGCTTCGGCGGACCCGAGCATCCCGAGGTCGATGTGATGGTGCCCGATCCGGGCTTCATCGCCGACCGGCGGGACAAGCTGCTCGGCCTCATCATCACGCACGCCCATGAGGATCATTTGGGAGCGGTTGCCTGGCTTTGGCGGCAGCTGAAATGCCCGGTTTACGCGACCCCCTTCGCGGCCGCCGTGCTGCGACGGAAGCTCACCGAAGCCGGGTTGCTGGGAGAGGTGCCGCTGCATGTGGTGCAGTCTGGGAGCGAGCTTACCCTCGGCGACTTCTCAATCGAATTCGTCGCCATGGCGCATTCGGTGCCGGAAGCGCAGGCGCTTGCCATCACCACGCCTTACGGCCTGATCCTGCATAGCGGCGACTGGAAGCTCGATCCTGATCCGGTCGTGGGTCCGGTAACGGATGAGGCGACGCTGAAGCGGCTCGGCGATCGGGGTGTGCTTGCCATCATCGGTGATTCCACCAATGCGACGGTGGAGGGGCATTCCGGCTCCGAGGCGGAAGTGCGCCGGGCGCTGCCCGAACTCATACGTCATTTGAGCGGCCGCGTTGCGGTGACCTGCTTCGCGAGCAATGTCGCGCGGCTGGAAAGCATCGCCCTCGCGGCCCTCGCGGTCGGGCGGCAGGTTGCGATTGCGGGCAGATCTTTGCGCAATATCGAGGCAGCGGCGCGGGAATGCGGCTACCTCGCCGATGTGCCGCATTTTCTGAGCGAGGATGCGGCAGCCGATGTGCCGGACGACAACCTCCTGCTCATCCTCTCTGGCAGTCAGGGCGAAGCGCGCAGCGCGATGTCCCGCGTTGCGGCCGACACCCATCCCCGCATTGCCTTGGGTGAGGGCGATACGGTGATCTTCTCGAGCCGGGTCATTCCCGGCAACGAGCGGGCGATCAACCTGGTGCAGGACAATCTCGCCCGTCGCGGCGTGCGCCTGATGACGGATGACGACCATATGGTCCATGTCTCCGGCCATCCCGCGCGGGACGAGTTGCGTCGGATCTACGCGCTGGTTCGCCCGGAATGGTCGGTTCCGGTGCATGGGGAGTGGCGGCATCTGACCGCTCATGCCGGGCTTGCGCGGGAAGCGGGGGCGAAGCCGCTGATGCTGGAGGATGGCGATATCTTGCGCCTCGCGCCGGGCACGCCGCAGATCGTGGATAGCGCGCCGGTCGGCCGCTTCGCGGTAGACGGCAACCGGCTTGTGCCGATGACGGGCGGGGTCCTCGCAGCGCGTCGCCGGATGCTCTTCAACGGCGTCGTCATTGGCAGCTTGGCTTTGGACGAAAACGGTCGCCTGCTCGGTCAGGCGCAGATTTCGGCGCCGGGGCTGTTCGAAACCGAGGATCCGGAGACCGCGCGGATGGTGGCCGAGTTCACGGCGGCGGTCGCCGATCTGCCGGCGCCGCTGCGGCGCGATGATTTCGCCCTCGGCGAATCTGCCCGCGCCTCGCTCCGGCGTGTGGTCGGGCGGCGGGTGCAGAAGCGACCGCTGGTGGATGTACACCTCATGCGAATCGACAACTGATTCGTGAAGTTTGCAGCGTGTGCCAGGAGCCGCGCTGCAAATCGCTCCGTGCAACGCCGATGCCCGGGCGCGGCGGGGCTCGTCGTTCACGCTGCCTCTTGCGGCTCCGGGCAACAGCGGTTAGGAAGACGGCCATCGGAACCGTGGGCGCATAGCTCAGCGGGAGAGCACCACCTTGACACGGTGGGGGTCACAGGTTCAATCCCTGTTGCGCCCACCACGGTTCCCGATCACCCTTCCATTCGCTGAGCCTGCAGAAGACGCAACCCTGAGTTGTCTCTGAATCTTGCGTTCGGTGGTGATACTCTCATCCCGTTGAATTTGCACAGTTTTCGAAACCCAAGCGGTGCAGGCAATGTACCAAAACTCTTGGGATCGATCTTGCTCCGGGCAATTCATACTTCTGAGTATTGATACATCATCGAAATTAATCGCGATTTTGTCAATTCGGTTGATCCGTTTCTAAAATTAGACGAAGGACTACCCTAAGTTGTAGTCTTTATTGACTTTTACACGCATGGGTAGCATTTTCGGCCTACAACCTAAGGGTGTAGGCCGATGCGTGTCCTTCTTGTTGATACCGATGCCCAAGCCGTTGCTGTCATTCAACGCGCGCTGAAATCGAGCGGCGCCGTGCTCGAACATGTGGAGACCGGAGAGGAAGCGTATCAGCTTGCCAAGCGGTACGACTACGATGCCCTGATCATGGACCTCATGCTGCCGGATACCGATGGCTACGAAGTCATCCGCCGGCTGCGCTGGGCTTCGATCTCGGTGCCGATCCTGGTTCTCTCCAGCCTCACTCGGCCGCAGGCGAAGGTGAAGGCCTTCTCCCTCGGGGCGGATGATTTCCTGGCCCGGCCCTTCGACGAGGCCGAGCTTGGCGCCCGTATTCAGGCACTCGTGCGCCGCTCCAAGGGGCTCAGCCATTCCAAGATCAATCTTGGGCCGATCGTGCTCGACATGGATTCCAACATCGTCATGGTGGACGGGGAGACCGTTCATCTGACGGAAAAGGAATATCGCATCCTGGAACTGCTGTTCCTGCGCAGCGGGAGCATCGTCGCCAAGGAATCATTCCTCAATCATCTATATGGCGGGAATGACGAGCCTGACATCAAGATTATCGACGTCTTTGTCTGCAAACTGCGGCGCAAGCTTGCCCAGGCGGGGGCAGGGGAGGTGATCACCACTGTCTGGGGGCGCGGCTATATCGTGCGGGACGCGACGACCACGAATCAGCCTGCTGCCCGGCCCGCACCGGCGGCAGCACCTTTGCAGGTGATTTCCGCCTGATGCAGGGCGCGTTGCGTTTCGGCGCTCTGGCGCCGAAGCGCAATGCGCTCTAGTTTGCCGCCGGCCTCGGACGGACAGGTGGCCGAGCGGTTTAAGGCAGCGGTCTTGAAAACCGCCGTGCGTGCAAGCGTACCGTGGGTTCGAATCCCACCCTGTCCGCCATTTTTTAGACACCGAAGCTTTTTTGAGTGTTCTTCGCGTTCCCGGCCGGAAGTAACCTCCGCAGGCAGGCGGTCACGCCTCCCCGGGAGGCTTAAGCAGCCAAGCGAAGGAGTGGCGCACGAACGCGGCGGCATTGGTCGTCGGCAGATCA
>NZ_DATJJK010000079.1:0-17925 GCF_035492295.1 Acidisoma sp.
GCAGGCCGGGGATCGCGACCTCGTCCAGATAGGCTTGGGAGCGGCCGCGATACTCGGCCGGCACGGCATGGGCCGCGAGCCAGCTGGTGCGAATGCGAACCGGGCGACGGCGCTCCATCAGCCGGGCCGCTTCCAGCATCCGGCATTCGGAAGCGATATCCAGCCCGTAGCCGGATTTGATCTCGACGGTCGTGGTGCCCTCAGCGATCAGCGCATCCAGCCGGGGCAGGCTCGCCTCGACCAGTTCCTCGACCGAGAGTGCGCGCGTGGCGGCGACGGAGGAAACGATGCCGCCGCCGGCACGCGCGATCTCCTCATAGGTCGCACCGTCGAGCCGCATTTCGAATTCCCGCGCGCGGTTGCCGCCATGGACGAGATGGGTGTGGCAGTCGATCGGCGCGGGGGTTACCCAGCGGCGGCCAAGATCGGTCACCTCCGCGCCTGCGCTGTCCGGCAGATCGGCGGCGGAACCAGCATAGAGAATTCGGCCGTCTTCCATCAGCACCGCACCGTCTTCGACGATGCCGAGGCCTTCGGCCATCGTCGCGAGGCGGGCGTTGATGAGAAGCCGTTTCATGGAGAATCTTTCAGCGCGGAGAGAAGCGCGTTCCAGCCAAGCGTCGCGCAGGAAATGCGGGACGGCACGTCAGACAGAGGCTGGAAGCAGGCGAGCGGGCTTTCCGGCGGCAAGGGCCGGCCCTTCCGCAGCGCGGCCTCGAAGGCCGCGGCCGTCGTGGCGATTTCGGCGCTGGTCATGCCGGGCACCATCTCGGCCATGAGATCGGCCGAGGCCGTGCAAATGGCGCAGGCGCGGGCGTGATAGGCGAGGGCACCGACGCGTCCGTCGGACGTGCGGGTAAGGTGCACGGAAACCCGGTCTCCGCAAAGCGGGTTCCGCGCCTCACCCTCGGCGTCGAAAACCTCCAGCCGCCCCTGGTGCCGGGGGCGGCGGGCGCGATCCATGATGGTCGCGTGGTAGATCGCCTCGGCGGTGTCGTTCGTCATGCAGCAAAGATGCGGCGGCGCGCTGGCCGCCGCAATGGCATCAGATGACGATCAGTGGAGCATCAGACAGTCGCGCCGAGCTGCCAGGGCGCGAATTCGTCATCCCCGAAGCCGATCTGCTCGCTTTTGGTGCGTTCGCCCGAGGCGATGGACAGGATGATCTCGAAGATGCGCTGGCCGCATTCCTCCACCGTCTCGGTGCCGTCGGCAATCGTGCCGCAATTGATGTCCATGTCGTCGGTTTGGCGCTCATAGAGCGGCGTATTGGTCGCGAGCTTGATCGACGGCGTGGGTTTGCACCCGAAGACCGAGCCGCGCCCCGTCGTGAAGCACAGCATATTGGCCCCGCCCGCGATCTGGCCGGTGGCCGAAACCGGATCGAAGCCCGGTCCGTCCATGATCACCAATCCCTTCTCGGTCACCTGGTCGGCGTAGCCCACGACATCCACGAGATTGGTGGTGCCCGCCTTGGCGACGGCACCGAGCGATTTCTCGACGATATTGGTGAGGCCGCCGGCCTTGTTGCCGGGGGAAGGGTTGTTGTCGATCTCACCGCCGCTGCGGCGGGTGTATTCCTCCCACCAGGTCAGACGGTCGAGCAGCTTCTGGCCGACTTCGGGGCTGACGGCGCGGCGGGTGAGCAGGTGTTCGGCACCGTAGATCTCGGTGGTTTCGGTCAGGATCACCGTGCCGCCATGGCGGACGATGAGATCGGAGGCATGGCCCAGGGCCGGATTGGCGGTGAGGCCGGAGAAACTGTCCGATCCGCCGCATTGCAGGGCGACGATGAGATTGGAAACAGGCACCGTCACGCGGGTGACGTTATTGGCCTCGGGCAGCAGTTCGAGGACCTTCGCGATGCCGGCTTCCACCGTCTTGCGCGCGCCACCGCTCTCCTGGATGACCATGGTGGCAAGCTTGGTGCCCGCCTGGATGCCACGGCTCTGCATGATCGGGCCGATCTGGTTGGTCTCGCAGCCGAGGCCGATGATGAGGACGGCGGCAAAATTCACGTGCTGCGCATAGCCCGCGATGGTGCGGCGGAGCGTGTCCATGCCCTCGCCGGCAATCGCCATGCCGCAGCCGGTTTTGTGGGTCAGCGCCACGACGCCGTCGACATTCGGGAAGTCCTTCAGCAGGCCTTCGTCCCCCGTGAAGGGATTGCGCCGAAAGGCTTCCGCCACGTAGCGCGCGGTGCCGGCCGAGCAGTTCACCGAGGTCAGGATGCCAATGTAGTTGCGCGTGGCGACGCGGCCGTCGGGGCGGACGATGCCCTGGAAGGTCGCCTGCGGCTGGATGTAGTCGGTCGGTTTCGCATCCACGCCGAAGGCATGGTCGCGGGCAAATTCGTGAATCTCGCAATTCTGCACATGAACATGGTCGCCGGGCGCGATATCGCTTTTGGCGAAGCCGATCACCTGCCCGTAGCGGAGGATGGGCTCGCCGCGGGGGATCGCCGTCAGCGCCATCTTGTGGCCGCGCGGGATGCGGCTTCCCGCCGTCACCCCGCGGTCCGGCAGCGCCGTTCCCTGCGGGATTTCGACCCGCGCGATGACGACATTGTCGAGCGCGTTGAGATGCATGGTGGAGGAAAGCGTATTCAGCATGGTTCGAATCCCTCGGCCGGCCTCGGGGGCACGGGCGCCGTTTTTATCGTGCGGCCCTCATGGAGCCGGTTCAATTGCCAATCTTGCCCCTTCGGACGGGCAGGCACCAGAGACTTATCGCAGTGTTAGCCTGCGCAAATTGGATTGGTCGGACGATCAGTCCGGTGCGCCGAGCACGGCGGCGGTATAATTCTCGATCACCTGGGAGATGGGCTGGTCGCTTGCTGCGGTCAACAGGCCGACATTGCGCAGCACGTGATCGGGGATGATGAGCCGGTCGCCGGAGGGCGCCTGTTCCGGCTGCCATAACAGCTCGCTTGAAATCGTCCGGCGACGGAAATGCAAACTGCGGACGGCGAGGCCGAAGGGCGTGTCGCTATGCGCAAGGAGCTCGTTCATCGCGGGCGTCAGCCGGTCCGGCACATACCAGTTATCGGCATCCGACAGCACGCGCCCGCCGCAGAGCAGCTGGACCCGGCGATAGCCGAGCCGCTCGCCCGCGCGCAGCGCCAGGTTGTGCCGCACCCGCTCGGGCGCAGGTTTCGGTGCCCCATGCACCCGTTCGGCGATGATTTTTGGATCGGCAGCCAGATGATAGCGGGCGCACCAGCTCTCGAGGACGAGCGTGGCGCTCGGCTCGTCGCGCAGGGCCTGCTGCAGAAGGTCAAGCCGCGCCGCCGCCGCCGCGCGGCCGGAGGGGGTCGCGGGCCAGAACGGGGCGCTCTGTTCAGCGCCCGCCATGGCCGGTGCGGTCAGGATAAGCGCGAAAGCCAGGCAGGCGGCGCGCCATGGCACTGCCTTCAGGCCGTGCCTGCGACGAATTTCTCCAGCCAGTGGATCGTGTACTCGCCCGACTGGAAGGTGGGATCGTCGAGGATGCGGCGGTGCAGGGGCAGGGTGGTCTTGACGCCGATGACCGCGAATTCGTCGATCGCGCGGCGCATGCGCGCAATCGCCTGGCGCCGGTCCGGGGCATGGACGATGAGCTTCGCGATCATCGAATCGTAGTAGGGCGGCACGCGATACCCGCCGTAGAGGGCACTGTCCACGCGCACGCCGAGGCCGCCGGGCGGGTGGTAGGTCGTGATCAGGCCCGGATTGGGAATGAAGGTATCGGGGTCTTCCGCGTTGACGCGCACTTCGATCGCATGGCCGGAGAATTGGACCGAGGACTGGTCGTAGCCCAGCGGCTCGCCGGCGGCGATGCGGATTTGCTCGCGCACGAGGTCGACATTGCAGACCAGCTCGGTCACCGGATGCTCCACCTGCAGGCGGGTGTTCATCTCGATGAAGGCGAACTGGCCGTCTTGATAAAGGAATTCAAGCGTGCCGGCATTGCGGTAGCCGAGTCCCTTGAGGGCCGAGGTGACCGTCTCGCCGAGCGCATTGCGCTGATCGGGCGTGAGCGCGGGGGAGCCGGCTTCTTCCAGCAGCTTCTGGTGGCGGCGCTGCAGGGAGCAGTCACGCTCCCCGAAATGCACGACATTGCCGTGGGAATCGGCCAGGATTTGCATCTCGATATGCCGGGGGCGGTCGAGATACTTTTCCATGTAGACGGCATCATTGCCGAAAGCGGCCTTGGATTCGGTGCGCGCGACCTGCCAGGCCTCGGCGAGTTCGTCAGCGCTGAGCGCCACCTTCATGCCGCGCCCGCCGCCGCCGGCGGCGGCCTTGATCAGAACGGGATAGCCGATCCGCGCCGCGACCTCGGCCGCTTCCGCGAGGGTCGCGAGCGCGCCGTCCGAGCCCGGAACCAGGGGCACGCCGAGGCGCTTCATGGCGTCCTTGGCCGCGATCTTGTCGCCCATCATGGTGATGTGCTGCGCGGTCGGGCCGATGAAGGCGATGCCGTGCGCTTCCACGATCTCGGCGAAGCTCGCATTCTCGCTGAGGAAGCCGTAGCCGGGATGGATCGCGTCGGCACCCGTGATGGCGGCAGCCGAAAGGATGGCGGGGATGTTCAGGTAGCTGTCGCGCGCGGCCGGTGGCCCGATGCAGACGCTTTCATCCGCGAGGCGGACATGCATGGCGTCGGCGTCGGCGGTGGAATGCACGGCGACGGAGGCGATCCCCATCTCTCGGCAGGCGCGCTGAACCCGGAGGGCGATTTCGCCGCGATTGGCGATGAGGATTTTTTTGAACATGTCAGGTCAGTCCAGAATCATCAGGACTTCGCCAAACTCCACCGGAGTTCCGGCGCCGACAATGACTTGGGAGATGGTGCCCGAACGCGGTGCCTTGATCTGATTGAAGGTCTTCATCGCCTCGATCAGGAGAAGCGTCTGCCCGGCTTCCACGCGCTGGCCGATGGAGACGAAGTTCGGGCTCTCCGGATCGGGGGAAAGATAGGCGACGCCGACCATCGGGCTTGTTACCGCGCCGGGATGGCTCGCATCGAGTGCCGCAGGGGGCACCAGGACGGCCGGAGCCGGGGCCACCGGCGCGGCGGCTGGGGCGGCCGCCTGCGGGGCCATGGAATAGCTCACCGGGGCTGGGGCGCGCGCGATGCGGATGCGCCGGTCCTTCTCGGAAATCTCGATCTCGCTCAGGCCCGTTTCGTCCAGAATGGCCGCGAGTTCGCGAATATCCTCAGGATCAAATGACAGCCGGTTCATTGGCCCCCCTCCAGAATCCGTGCCATCGCGATCAAACCCAGGGCGTAGCCATGTGTTCCGAATCCGCAAAGCACACCCGTTGCAATTTTTGAGATGTAAGAGTGATGCCGGAATTGCTCCCGGCGGTGAATATTCGAGATATGCACCTCGACCACGGGCAGTTCGGCGCTGAGCAGCGCATCCATGAGCGAGATGGAGGTATGGCTAAGTCCGGCCGGATTGATCACGATCCCACTCGCGCGGCCGCGGCATTCCTGGACCCAGGAGATGAGCTCGCCTTCGCTGTTGGTCTGGCGGAAATCGATCGCAAGACCCAGCCCCTCGGCCGTCTCGGCACAGAGCTGCTCGACATCGTCAAGCGTCGCTGAACCGTAGACCTCCGGCTGGCGCAGCCCGAGCATGTTCAGGTTGGGGCCGTTCAACACGGCGATCAGGGGCAGGCTCATGACGCCGGGGCTAGCATAGGCCAGGGGCGGGGCCAATGGCTTGCGTCGGATCTTGCGCCCTCTGCCATGAAATCAGATGACCTCGCAGCTTTCCGCGAAGGTCAGGCGCGGGTTGCGCGGGCCTTCCACGGGCGCGGCATAGCCGAGGCTGAGCAGGAAGTTGGCGCGCCAGCCGCGGCCGTCGAGAAAGAGGGAATCGACCTTGGCGGCGTCGAAACCAGACATCGGCCAGCAATCAAGCCCGAGCAGACGGGCGGCGAGGATGAGGTAGCCGCCTTGCAGACTGCCGTTGCGCACGGCGGTTTCAAGCGAGAATTCATCGTTCCAGGCGAACCAGCTGCGGGCGTCCTCCGCCTGCGGGTAGAGACGAGGCAGGAAATCATAGAAGGAGGGGTCGTAGGCGACGATCGCGGTCACCGGCGCGGTCATCACCGCCTCGACATTGCCGTGGTTCAGCGCCGGACGCAGGCGTTCGCGCGCTTCCTGGCTGCGCACAAAGACGAAACGGGCGGGGGAGCTGTTGGCCGAGGTCGGGCCGAGTTTCACGAGGTCGTAAAGGTGCTGGAGAGTTTCCTCCTCTACCGGCCGATCCGTCCAGGCGCGCGGCGTACGGGCATGGAGGAAGGCGCGGACGAGTTCGGGGCTTTCCAGATCGTAGGGAAAGGTTTTCGGCGGCAGCTGTTCGGCCGGTCCGGCATCGTCGGGCACCGCGAGATCGGCCGCGATCATCGCCTCGCCGATCGAGGGCTCTTGGGTTACCGATGCTTCGGTCACGGGCGCTTCGGTCACGGGCGCTTCGGGCGCAGGCACGGCGTCGTGGCGGGGCTCCGCTGCCTTCTCCACCTCCGTCTTGCCGTTATGCTCAGTCACATCCGTCATTCGCCCATCCCCAAACCTCAAGCGGCGGCTTTGATAGCACGCGTTCCCGAGGGATCAACGGGGCCCCCGGGCAGGCACGCCTTATTCGGCGGCCATCTTCGGCGTGGGCTCGGTCATCGCGACGGCACGGTTAAGGTCGACCGAGAGCAGGCGGGAGACGCCGCGCTCCATCATCGTAACTCCGTAGAGACGGTCCATTCGCGCCATGGTGTGATGGTGATGGGTCACGACCAGGAAGCGTGTGCCGGTCTCCTTCACCACCTCGTTCAGCAGGGTGCAGAGCCGCTCCACATTGGCGTCGTCCAGCGGCGCGTCGACCTCGTCCAGCACCGCGAGGGGGGCGGGATTGCTGCGGAAAACCGCGAAGATGAGGGAGAGAGCGGTCAGCGCCTGCTCGCCACCCGAGAGAAGCGAGAGGGTGGAGAGCTTCTTGCCCGGCGGCTGGGCGAAGATCTCGAGCCCGGCTTCCAGCGGATCGTCCGAGCCCACGAGCGCCAGATGTGCCCGGCCGCCGCCGAACATGCGCGCGTAGAACATCTGAAAATTCTTATCGATTTCGGTAAAGACGGCGGAAAGCCGCTCCCGCCCTTCGCGGTTGAGATGGCCGACCGACCCGCGCAGCTTGGCGATGGCGGCGACGAGATCGCCCTTCTCGCGGTCCATGAGTTCGAGCTGACGGGTGATCTCCTGCACTTCGGTCTCGGCGCGCAGGTTCACGGGGCCCATTTCGTCCCGTTCGCGGGTCAGCCGCTCGAATTTCCGGCGTGCTTTCTCCTCGGCATCCAGGCTGGGTTCACCCTGGATTTCGGGGAAGGTCGGATCGGTGCCGAGGCGCTCCAGCACCCGTTCCGCGACCGTGCCCCAGGCATGGTTCGCCTGCTCGACCGCGCTCTCCGCGCGGACGAGGTTTTCACGGGCCAGCGCCTGGGCGGTTTCGGCCGCGCGGGAGGCCTTTTCGGCGGCGCGGGATTCGGCTTCCGCCTGGCGCAGCCTTTCGGCGATGCTGCGATGCTCGGTCTCGGCCTCGGCGAGAAGGGCAGCCTGGGCCGCACGGTCGGCGGCGAGCTTCTCCGGCAGGGCCGCAAGGGAAGAATGTTCCGCCTGGGCTTCCTGCTGGCGTTGGCCGAGTTCGGCGATATGGCTCTGCGCCTCCGCCGCGCGCTCGGCCCAGCCCTGGCGCTCACGGGCCAGGGATTCACGGCGCTGCATGCGGCTGGTGCCGTCCCGCAGCAACCCGTCATGGCGGCTGCGGCTGTCGCTTTCCTCGCGACGGGCAAGCTGCTGCGCACTGCGCGCGGCTTCCACTTCGGCGCGCATGGTGGAGAGGTCGGGGAGGGCAGCCGCCTCGTCGCGGATTGCGACAAGCGCTGCATCCGCTTCCTGGCGCTCGGGCTCCGCCGCTTCGAGCTGGGAGACGACGCCGGCGAGACGCGCTTCCGCCGCCGCCGCGCGGGTCGTGAGTGCGGCCGCGGTATGGCGCAGCCGCTCGGCGCTCTGGTCCGCCTCGCGCCGGGCCGTGCGGGCGGCCTGTTCCTCGGCGACGCCGGCGCGGTCCGCGGCCTGGGCCGCTTCCTGGATGCTGCGCGCTTCCTGGGCCGCGGCATCGGCGGCCGCACCCTCCTCGCGCAGGCGGCGCAGCCGGTTGCGCTGGGTCAGGCGCACGGTCGCCGCCGTCGGCGTGCCAGCGCGGACCGTATAGCCGTCCCAGCGCCAGACGCCGCCTTGTTCCGAGACGATCACCTGGCCGGGGCGGAGTTTCGCTTGCAGATCGGGCGCGGCCTCGGCGGGGGCCAGCAGGATATGGGCAAGGGCGCGCGCCAGTGATGGCGGGCCCTGCACCGCCGTGCCCAGGGGCGTGCAGCCTTCGGGCAGTGGCGCCTCGGCGTCGAGCGGCGGCAGTTCGCGCCAGCTGCGCGCGGCATCCTTGCCGGCAGCCGCGCTCAACTCTTCGCCGAAGGCAGCACCGAGGGCCGCTTCCAGGCCGGCGGGCACGGTCAGCTCGTCCACGAGTTGCGGGCCGGATTGCGTCTGCCCGACGCTCAACACTTCGTTCAGCGCGCGGATCTCGGCGCGCAGCCGGGTCGCGGTTGATTCCGCCGTATTGGTTTTTTCCCGCGCGGTCGCGAGTGCGGCCTGGGCCGCGACACGGCCGCGCTCGGCCGCTTCCAGCCGCGCCGCCGCGGCTTTGCGCGTTTCCTCAGCCGCCTCAGCGGCGGCGCGGGCTTCGGCGAGCTTCTCGGGCGCGATGAGATCCTGGGACAGGCGGTCGCGTTCGACGGAGAGGCGGGCAACCTGTTCGGTCACCCGGCGGGCCCGCTGCTCGGCCTGGGAGAGACGGCCCGACAGCGCCTGGGCGGTCGCGGTCAGTGCCGCATTGCGCTCGGCCGCGTCCTGGGCGGCCGTCTCCGCCGCCCGGGCTGCTTCGGCCGCGCGCAGCATGCCGGCCTCGGCGGCGGCGAGTTTGTCTTTCGCCTCACTCTCCGCCGTGGCGAGCACGGCGTCCTCGGCGGCGAGGCGCGCTTCCGCCTCGGCCGCGTCCCGCATCATGCCCTCGGTCCGGCCGAGATCGCGGTTCGCCTGTTCCAGCCGCTGGGTGGCAGCCGAGATGGCTGCCTTGGTACGATTCTCCTCGGCGACCAGATGCTCGGTCGCGACGCGCTGGCGTTCGAGGGCCGTGCGCGCATCGGCCTCCGCCTTGCGCAAGGGCGGCAGGATGTCGCTGCCCGCGCCATGCGCCTGTTCGGCGGCGCGATTGGCGGCGGCAGCTTCTTCCACGGCCCGCTGGGCGGTGGCCAGCGCCGCTTGCGCGGCGGTGCGCGCGCGTTCCGCCCGGAGATGCTGGATGGCGAGGAATTCCGCCTCGGCGCCCCGGATGAGGCCAGAAATATTACGATATCGCGCCGCCTGGCGGGCCTGCTTCTGCAGGCCCTGAAGCTGGATCTCCACCTGGCCGCGCATATCCTCGGCGCGCTGCAGATTGGCTTCGGCCCCGCGCAGCTTCAACTCGGCCTCGTGCCGGCGGGCAGAGAGGCCGGCGATGCCGGCGGCTTCCTCCAGAATCTGCCGCCGTTCCTCCGGCTTGGCGCCGACGATGGCGGCGACCCGGCCCTGGCCCACCATGGCGCAGCTGCGCGCGCCACTCGCCATGTCGGCGAACAGCGTCTGCACGTCGCGCGCCCGCACCTCGCGCCCATTGAGGCGATAGCCGCTGCCGGAGCCGCGCTCGATCTTGCGGGTGATCTCGAATTCGGATTGCTCGTGGTTAGGCGGCGGCACCATGCCCGCCGCGTCCTCGAGCGTAACCGTCACCTCGGCGAGATTGCGCGAGGCGCGCGAGGTCGTGCCGGCGAAGATGATGTCGTCCATCTCGCCGCCACGGAGGCTGCGGGCATTGCCTTCGCCCATGGCCCAGCGCAGCGCATCGACGATGTTCGACTTGCCGCAGCCATTGGGACCGATAATGCCTGTGAGGCCCGGCAGGATGTCCAGGCTGGTCGAATCAGCGAAGCTTTTGAACCCCGCGATGCGCAGTCGGGCGAGCCGGGCCGGCATGCGCGCTCCCTTACCCGGCCAGACCGATGGCGGAGACGAAGTCGCTGTAGCTCATGTCACCTGCCTGGGTCTTGCCCTTGATGAGGAAGGAGGGGGTGGCTTCGATATTGTACATCTTTTCGTCCGCGACCTGTTGGGTCTGGATCCAGTTCTTGAGAGCGTTGTCGGCCACAGCCTTCTGGAAGGTGTCGTGGCCCATGCCGGCCAGCGCCGCCATCTTCCAGAGTTCATCCGTGTAATTCACGCCGGGCGCGAAGGCCCAGGTATCCTGGCTCGCGAAAAGGGCGGTCACGAAGGGGTAATACTGGTCGTTCGGCAGGTAACGCGCAACCATGGCGGCTTCGAGCGCCACGGCATCCAGCGGGAAGTCGTGATAGACGATGCGGAGCTTGCCCGGCTTGACAAGCTTGTCCATCACCTCGGGCATCGTCGTCATCGAGAAATGCGCGCAATGGGTGCAGGTGAGGGAGAAGAACTCCTCCACCGTGACTGGGGCATTCGCCGCGCCGATGGAGCGTGGGCCTTCAGTCGACGGAGTGCCGGCCGCCCCGGTGCTGTCGGCGAAGCTGATGGCCGGAAAGGCGCTGGCGCCGACCAGGGCGGCACCGGCGGCGACGAAAGAACGGCGAGAGATCATCACGGCAACCTTCAATATCTTGTGGTGGATAACAGATCGACCAACTAGCTGTCGATATTTCTATGGATTCCGACGGCGTTGGCACGTCGGCTCAACGGGGTTTGTGCCGGTTCGCGACCGCCTGTCCAAGCCGCGCCAAAGCATCGTGCAAGGGCCCGGGTTCGAAGCCAGGAAGGCTCGGTGGCGGCGCGCTCGGCGGCGGGCGGCGGGGGGTTGGCGGCAGGGTGGAGAGGTTCGTGACCGGCACGAAGCGCAGGCGCTGGACCACGGCACTGTCGCCGCTCTGCCCGAGATGGGTGTTCAGCCGCTCGATCAGTTGGGTCGAGAGATGCTGCAGCTCCATCGCGACGGGGCCCTGGCAACCGATGGTGAGCGTTCCGGCCGAGAGTTTCTGCGGCACGGTGCGGGGCCCAAGCGTCGGACCCATGATGTCCATCCAGTCCATCATGATCTGGGCGGCGGCCGGCGAACGGCGGCGGTAGCCGGCGCGGGTAACGCGCGCGATGAGGCCGCCGATCGGGCGCATGGAGAAGCTGCGGATGTCCGGCGGCGGCGATTCCCCAGCGGTCGCTTTGCCCTTGGCCTTGCCCGTCGGCTTGCTCTGGGACGGTCCCGGCGTCATCTTCCCCGCCGTGCCGTCCTCCCGCTCCTCGTCCGCCATGCGCTCTTCGCCCTCCGTCGCGCGCCTGCTCGACTGGTACGCGCGGCATCGCCGCAGCCTGCCCTGGCGGGCAGAGCCTGGCGAGACCGCGGATCCCTATCGCGTCTGGCTGTCCGAAATCATGCTACAGCAGACGACGGTCGGCGCCGTCATCCCCTATTATGAACGTTTTCTAAGCCTGTTCCCCAGCGTCACGAATTTGGCGGCGGCCGCGGATGACCGGGTGATGGCCGCCTGGGCGGGCCTTGGTTACTACGCCCGCGCCCGCAATCTTGTTGCCTGCGCGAGGGCGGTGGCGGAAAGGGGCGGCGCCTTTCCCGCTGATATCGACGGGCTGCGGGCCCTGCCTGGCATCGGAGCGTATACCGCCGCTGCCGTCGGCGCGATCGCCTTCGGCCTGCCGGTGGTTCCGGTGGACGGCAATGTCGAGCGGGTGATGAGCCGCGTCTGGGCGATCGACACACCCTTGCCCCAGGCACGGCCGCTGATCCGCGCGCGGGCGGCGGCGCTGATGGAGCAGGAGGCGGCGCGCTGCGCGCCGTCCGACACCGCCCAGGCCCTGTTCGACCTTGGCGCCACGCTCTGCACGCCGACGACTCCGGCCTGCGCCCTCTGCCCCTGGGCCGAAACCTGCGAGGGTCGAAGGCAGGGCATCGCCGCAGCCCTGCCGCGCAAGGCTCCGAAAGCCGTAAGGCCGCGCCGCCATGGCGCGCATTTTTATCTCGCGGACGAGGAAGGGCGGGTTTTGCTGCGCCGCCGCCCGGCCAAGGGGCTGCTCGGCGGCATGGTGGAAATTCCCGGCACCGCGTGGCGGGCCGACCCATGGACGCTGGATGAGGCACTGGCGCAAGCCCCGGTGCTCCAGGCCGGCTGGGTGAAGCGCGGCACGGTGCGCCATGTCTTTACCCATTTCGAGCTGCTGATCGATGTCTACGCGGCCCATGTCGCCTCCGTTCCCACAGGGGCAATCGACACGGGCTATCTCTGCGCCGCAGGCGATCTCGCCACGCAGGCCCTGCCGAGTCTGATGGCAAAATGTCTGACTCTGGGCCAAAACACCCGGGCGGAGGCAGCGCCTGCCGCCGACTACTCTGCCGACCTTCTCGTTTAGGGAGCGAACCCCATGAAAACCCGTGCCGCCGTCGCCCGCGCCAAGGCGCAGCCCCTCAGCATTGAAACGGTGGATCTCGAAGGCCCCCGTTCCGGCGAAGTGCTGGTCGAGGTCAAGGCCACCGGCATCTGCCATACCGATGAATTCACCCTCTCGGGCGCCGACCCGGAAGGCATTTTTCCGTCCATTCTCGGGCATGAAGGCGCGGGCGTGGTGGTGGATGTCGGACCCGGCGTCACCAGTCTGAAGAAGGGCGACCACGTCATTCCGCTCTACACGCCGGAATGCCGCCAGTGCGAATATTGCCTGAGCCGCAAAACGAACCTTTGCGTTGCTATCCGCTCGACCCAGGGCCAGGGGCTGATGCCGGATGGCACCTCGCGCTTCTCCTGCGATGGCGAGCCCATCTACCATTACATGGGCACCTCGACCTTTTCGAATTTCACGGTGGTACCTGAGATCGCGCTCGCGAAAATCCGCGAGGACGCGCCCTTCGAGAAGGTCTGCTACATCGGCTGCGGCGTTACCACCGGCATCGGCGCCGTCATCAACACGGCGAAGGTGGAGCCGGGTGCCAAGGTCGTGGTCTTCGGCCTGGGCGGCATCGGCCTCAATGTCGTGCAGGGTGCGCGGCTTGCGGGCGCCGAGATGATCGTGGGTGTGGACCTCAATCCCGGCCGCGTGCCGATGGCCGAGAAATTCGGCATGACGCATTACGTCAATCCGAGCGAGGTCGAGGGCGATCTGGTGCCCTATCTCGTCAGCCTGACCAAGGGCGGCGCCGATTACAGTTTTGAATGCATCGGCAATGTGAAGGTGATGCGCCAGGCGCTGGAATGCGCCCATCGCGGTTGGGGCAAATCCGTCATCATCGGCGTGGCGCCCGCGGGTGCCGAGATCAGCACGCGTCCGTTCCAGCTCGTGACCGGCCGGCAGTGGCTGGGCACGGCCTTCGGCGGCGCCCGCGGACGGACGGACGTGCCGCGCATCGTTGACTGGTACATGGACGGCAAGATCAACATCGACGATCTCATCACCCATGTCCTGCCCTTCGAGCAGATCAACGAGGGGTTTGATCTGATGAAGCGCGGCGAGTCGATCCGGACCGTCGTGACCTACTGATGCCGCTCGCGCCGGCGGGGATTCAACCCCGCCGGCCGCGCCGCAAGGGCGCCACAGCTTTCGGCGGCTTCGCCCCCTCGGGCTGGCTGGCCGCTTCCACCGCCTCAACCCCCGAGTCGGGTGCTCCGCGCGAAAATTCCTCGGCCAGGATGAAGCCGACGCCCAGCAGCACGGGGCCGAGGAAGACGCCCAGGATGCCGAAGGCCAAGGCCCCTCCGAGCACACCGAACAGCGTCAGGATGAAGGGCAGATGCGCGCCACGGGCGATGAACCAGGGCCGCACCAGACTGTCCGCGATCGAGATGCCGATGCCGCACCAGACGGCCAGTGCCAGGCCCGCGACATCCGAGCCCGAACTCAGCAGCCAGATCGCCGCCGGCACCCAGATCAGTGCGCCGCCGCCCGGCACCAGGGAGAAAAAAGTGCCGGCCAGGGCCAGCGGTGCCGCATTGGGCACGCCGCTGGCCCACAGCCCCATGCTCAGCATGATGCCCTGCACCAGCGCCGTTCCGAGAATACCGTAGACCGCCCCACGCACCGTGGCGCCCACGATTCGCAGCAGCCGCTCAGCCTGGGTACCGATGAGGCGGTAAAGGATGCCGGCGACGCCGCGCGCCAGCCCTTCGCCATAGATGAAAAAGAAGAAGGCGATGAACAGGGCCAGGCCCATGCGGACCACGCCATCGGTGATCGCCAACAGAAGGTGCAGCCCCTCCTTCGCGGCGATCCCCATATAGGGATGCACCGCGCTCAGCAGGCTTTCGAGATCAGCCGACCAGTGGTTCCAGACATCGGCGATGGTCGGGCCGAACAGCGGCAGCGCCGACACCCAGGGCGGCGCGGGCGGTAGGCCGAAGATCAGCATCTCGTTGATCATGCGCCGCAGATTGACCGCGTTCTGGAGGCCGCTTTCGGCGATCAGCGTCAGCGGGAGCAGAATGACCACGGCCGTCAGCACGATCATGGCCAGAGCGGCGACAGCACGCGGCAGGTGCAGGCGGGTGCGCAGCCAGCCGTAGATCGGCCAGGTAGTGAACGTGAGGATCGCCGCCCAGGCGATGGCCGCAATAAAAGGCTGCAGCACGGTGAAACATCCGGCGATCAGCGTTCCGAGGAGCACCCAGATCAGCAGTCTTTCGGTCACGGGGCGCGGAATCCTTGCAGCGGGCGGCGGGTGCCCGCTCTGTTACATCAAATTTCAGGCTTGCGGCAGCTGCGCAGGAAGCGCCCTTGCCGGTCGCTCTGCCTCGGCCGAGACTATGGTCAATCGACGACCCCAGCAAAGGAGAGGGACATGACGCCACTGGTATCGACCTCCTGGCTCGCTCAGCACCTGGACGATCCCAAGCTCGTCGTCTGTGACGGCTCCTTCTACCTGCCCCATGACCCGCGGGACGCCCAGGCGCTCTTCGTGGAGGCGCGCATCCCCGGCGCCCGCTTCTTCGATATCGAGGCGATCAAGGATACGGGGTCCGACCTGCCGCATATGTTGCCGCGGCCGGAGGCCTTCGCTGCCATGATGGGCGCGCTCGGCATCGGCAATGACAGCAGGATCGTCTTTTACGACCAACTCGGCCTGTTCTCGGCCGCACGCGGCTGGTGGATGATGCGGGCGATGGGGCACGACAAGGCCGCCGTGCTGGATGGCGGATTGCCGAAATGGCGCGCCGAGGGGCGGCCGGTCGAAAGCGGCGCGCCAAGCGCCCCGATACCCGCGCAGTTCACGCCCGCTTTCCGGCCCGAGCGGCTGCGCGACCTGAGCAGCATGCAGGGCATCGTCGCCGATGGTTCGGCACTGATCCTCGATGCCCGGCCCGCTGGCCGCTTCTTGGGCACGACGCCGGAACCCCGCGCCGGCATGCGCGGCGGCCATATGCCCGGCGCGCACAATATTCCGTTCAACGAATTGCTGGCGGCCGACGGCACCATGCTTCCGCCCGAACAGCTGCGGGCGCGGTTCGCGGCGGAGGGCGCCGACGGCAGCCGCCCGGTGGTGACAAGCTGCGGCACCGGCGTCACGGCGGCGGTGCTGACATTGGGCCTTGCCGCTGCGGGCTTGCCCGAAGGCGCGCTTTATGATGGGTCTTGGACCGAATGGGGCGGCCGCCCCGACACTCTCGTGGAATCCGGAAACGATGGCTGACAAGGACGACGCGCTGCCCGCGGAGCAGCGCTTTGCGACAAAACTGACCCAGCTGGGCCGCCCGGGCGCGCGCGTCCACGGCTTCGTCAACCCGCCCCTGGTGCGCGGTTCTACCGTGTTGCACCCCGACCTTGCCCATCGCAGCAGCGAGGGTGCGCGTCGCTACGAACAGGCGATGGTCTATGGCACTCATGGGACGCCCACTCATTTCGCGCTAGAAAACGCGATTGCCGAAATCGAGGGCGGCAGCCGTTGCCAGATCGTCTCCTCCGGCCTGGCCGCCATCACAACCCCGCTGCTCGCCTTTCTGAAGACCGGCCAGCATCTGCTGGTGCCGGACAGCGTCTATGGCCCGACGCGCCGTTTCTGCGACGGCATGCTCGCCGCTCTCGGCATCGTCACGACCTATTACGATCCGCTGATCACGGCGGCGGACCTCGCTGACCTGTTCCGGCCGGAGACGACGGTGCTCTTCCTGGAAAGCCCGGGCAGCCACACGTTCGAAGTGCAGGACGTGCCGGCGCTGGCCGCCCTCGCCCACGACAAGGGCGCCGTGGTGATGTTGGACAACACCTGGGGCATCCATTTCTTCCAGCCCTTCCGCCATGGCGTCGATGTTTCCATCCAGGCGGCGACGAAATATATCGGCGGCCATTCCGACATCATCCTCGGCGCCGTAACGGTCGCGACCGAGGAGAATTGGCGGCGCCTGCGCGATGCGGCGACGGCACTCGGCCAATATGCGAGCCCGGATGACTGCTGGCTGGCCTTGCGCGGCATCCGAACGCTGGGGGTGCGGCTGCGCCACCAGATGGAGCAGGGGCTGCATATGGCGCGCTGGCTGGAAGCGCGGCCCGAAATTGCGCAGGTGCTGCACCCGGCCCTTCCCGGCGCGCCGGGGCATGATTTCTGGAAGCGGGATTTTTCGGGCGCCTCCAGCCTCTTCGGCGTCGTGTTGCGCCCCGAATTCGGCGAGGACGCCGTCTCCGCCATGATTGACGGCATGACCCTCTTCGGCATCGGCGCCTCTTGGGGCGGCTATGAAAGCCTCATCCTGCCGACCTCGGGCACCATCCAGCGTAGCGCCGGCACCGGCGCTTTCGGCGGCGAGATCATGCGCCTGCATATCGGGCTCGAGGATCTGGCGGATATCAAGGCCGATCTCGAACGCGGTTTCGCGCGGCTGCACGAGGTTTCCGGTGTCTGAGTTTTCCCAGGCGGCCATCGCCGAGGCGCTGACCGCCATCAGCTTCAACGATGACGGGCTGGTGGCCGCCATCGCGCAGGCCGAGGGCACCGGCGAGGTGCTCATGATGGCCTGGATGAATGCCGAGGCGGTGACGGAGACGCTTTCCACCGGCCGCGTCTGCTACTACAGCCGCAGCCGGGGAAAGCTCTGGCGCAAGGGCGAAAGCTCGGGCCAGATCCAGCGGCTGGTGGAACTGCGCGTCGATTGCGACGGCGACACGCTGCTGCTGATCGTGGATCAGACCGGCGTCGCCTGCCACACCGGCAGGCGGTCCTGCTTCTACCGCGCCGCCCGGCCCGGGGGGCTCGTCACCATCGCCGAGCCGGAGGTGTCACCCGAAGCGCTGTATGGTCATCCGCATAGCCACGGCTGAAGGCGGGCCTCAGCCCTTCTTTTTCTTCTTCTTGCCCTCGCGCGCGATCTGGGTCGGTGCCGCGCCGCCCTTCGCCCGCTCGAGCACGAATTTCGCGTAATCATCCATATCGCCGTCGAAGGGCGTGACGGTGCCGTCGGCCGCCAGCCACAGACGGTCGGCGACCAGTTCCATCAGCGAACGGTCATGGGTGATGAGGATGACCGCGCCCTCATAGTCATTCAGCGCGTCGAGCAGGGCGCGGCGGCTGTCGATGTCGAGATGGTTGGTCGGCTCGTCGAGGATCAGCAGATGCGGCGCCGCCTGGGCCACGAGGTTGAGCAGCAGTCGTGCCCGCTCCCCGCCTGAGAGATCGAAGATCGTCGTCTCCTGCTTGGAAAAGGCCAGGCCCCATTGCGCGAGGCGGGAGCGGCGGGCGGACTCGCTGATCTCCGGCAGCGCGCGGCGGACGATCTCCAGAGGGGTATCGTCGGGGTCCAGCGCCTCGATCTGATGCTGGTGGAACCAACCGACCTTGATGCGGCC
>NZ_DATJJK010000080.1:0-7428 GCF_035492295.1 Acidisoma sp.
TTCTCAAAGAACATGCCCAAAACCACCCCAATCTCTCAGGGCGCCCAGGCCGATAATCTTGTCGAAGGAGGCAGAGCTTTTAGCAGATCAACCAACCCGCCGCAACCCCCGATCCCCGTCGGTGAAACGGCTTCTAGGCCCCCTGTCCCGGGTCGTCAACACCAGCCAATCGTCATCTCACTGTCACGGGCGCGGGGTAGCCCAGCGTAAAATTCCTCTAGACAAGCCCGCGCGGAGAAGCCTTCGCTCCGACACGCCGTGACCGGCAGCCGGGCCAATCTCGATCTCTCCTGACCGGGTCAGCGCTTCACGCGATTGGCCCGGCCGCGGCCACCATCTCCGCGATGCCGAGTCCCTGGCTGCGAAAGGCCAGAATCGCCGCCCCCAGCAGTGCCCCGCGGGCACCCAGAGACGTGCGTTTGAGCGGTGGCGGCGATCGCCAGGCGAGCCGGCGCGCGAGCGCCGCCCCTAAAGGCGAGAGCAAAACCTCCTCCGCTTCCGCCAAACCGCCGCCGATGACGATGACCGCCGGGTCGAGCATAAGAGTCACCGTGGCGCAGGCGATGGAGAGAGCCTCCACAGCCTCCCCCCAGACACGCGCCGCCACCGGATCGGCGCCGAGCCGCCGGCTGATCTCGGCGGCCGAAAGCGCTTCGGTGCCCCCCGCCGCCCGGTAGCGCCGGGCGATGGCAGCAGCCGAGGCATAGGTTTCGAGACAGCCGAACTGACCGCAGGCGCAGGCCTCCCCCTCCGGATAGACCGGCGCATGGCCGATTTCACAGGCCATTTGCCGCGCACCCGAGACCGCCTGGCCGTTACAGAGAAAGGCTGCGGCGATGCCGGTGCCGATCATGATCATGGCGGCGTCCTGTTCGCCTCGCGCGGCGCCCAGCAGCGATTCGGCGAGTCCCGCCGTCCGCACATCGTGCCCCGCCGCCACGGCCAAGCCGAAGGCGGCCCGAAGCCGGGCTCCGAGCGGAAAATCCCGCCAGCCGAGATTGGCCGCGAAGATCACCTGGCCGTTCCGTTCATCCATTCCCGGCGCGATCAGCCCAAGAGCAGACGGCGCCTCGCCCACGATTTCGCCGAGAATCCGACCGATATAGGACGCGAGACGCAGATAGGCCGCCTCCCCCAGCGCGCCGCCGGTGGGCTCGCTCTCCCAGACCTGCATGGCGCCGTCGCTTTCGACCAGCGCCGCCTTGAAGCTCGTGCCGCCGACATCGACGGCAAGGACGCGCGCCACCTCTCCCCCTCAGCCCGGGCGCGCCGCCCGGATGAAGGCCGCGACCTCCTCCGTCGAGGTCACGAGCCGGCCGAAAGCGTCTGGCCGCATGGCCCGGAGATGCACGTCCGGCACGCCGGTCCGCTCCACCAGTGCCCGCACATTGCCCGCCCGCACGCTACCGCCGGCGATGATGGCGACGCGCCCCGCTGCCTGGGTAACGAGTGCCGCCAAGGCCTCCGCGCCACTTTCGGCCGTCGCCTTGCCGCCTGAGGTCAGGACCGAGCGGATGCCGAGGCCGAGCAGGGTTTCGAGCGCTGCCGGCAGGTCCCGCGCCGCATCGAAAGCCTTGTGAAAGGTCATGGGTGCGCCGCCACAGGCCGCTTTCAGCCGGGTGATGGCCCGCGCATCGACCACACCCGCATTGGTCAGCGCCCCGCAGACGAAACCGATGGTGACCCCGGCAGCCTTGGGCAACGCCCGGAAGGCCGCGATATCGGCCTGCATCACCTCCACCTCTTCCGAGGAGAAGACGTAATTGCCCCCGCGCGGCCGGATCATGATGCGCACGCCAATGCGGCGCACCCGGCCCAGCACTGCCTGAACTAGGCCAAAGCTCGGCGTCAGCCCGCCTTCGGAGAGCGCGCTGCAAAGCTCGATGCGGTCCGCACCCTCGGCCTCGGCCGCCAAGGCGCCGGCGAGATCATCGACACAGATCTCGACCCGGGGCGGCCGCACGCTGTCCGCAGGACCCAAGCCGCTCACTTGATCGATCCGGCGGTGAGCCCGCCCACAACCTTCCCTTCGATCAGCGCGAACAGGATGATCACGGGGATCGTTGCGATCACCGAACCCGCGAAAAGATGGCTCCAATCCACCTGATACTGGCCGATATAGGAGTTGAGGGCGACCGTCAGCGGTTCGGTCGCGGAAGAGGTCGTCAGCGTCAAAGCCACAATGAATTCGTTCCAGGCGCTGATGAAAGTGAAGATCAGCGCGGTCACGATGCCGGGGAGCGCCAGCGGCAGGGTGATGCGGAAGAGCGCGCCGATCCGGCTCGACCCGTCGATGAAGGCAGCCTCCTCCAACTCGGCCGGGATGGCCGAGACATAGGCGTTCAGAATCCAGACCGCAAAGGCCATGTTGAAACCGGCATTCACCAGGATCAGCGCGACCACGCTGTCGAGCATCCCGAAATCGAGGAATTCCCGGTAGAGGCCGACGAGCATGGCCGTCGGCTGGAACATCTGGGTGACCAGCACGAGGAGCATGAACGCGCCGCGGCCACGGAAGCGCTGCCGGGCAGTATAATAGGCGGCTGGAATGGCCACCAACAGCACGAGCAGGGTCGATCCGCTCGCGACCTCAAGGCTGATGCGCAGATGCTGGCCGAAGCCGGTCTTCCAGATATTGAAGAAGGCCGAAATGTCGAAATGGCTCGGCAGATAGGTTCGCGCCAGCATCTCGTTCGCCGGGCGCAGCGCCGAGACGATCATTTCGAGATAGGGCAGCAGGAAGATCGCGGCCACGATATAGGCGAGGCCGGCATAGACCAGCCGCTGCCAGGGCCAGGGTTTCGGGCGCAGGGTTGTGGCGCTCATGGCTCGGCCGTCCCTGATTTCCAGACGGTCACGCGCAGATAGACCAGGACGATGAGCAGCACGAGGCCGAAATTCACCACCGACATGGCGGCCGACTCGCCGATATAGCTCTGTTTGAGCTGATACATGAAAGTCGTCGTCGTGCTGGTCTGATGCCCGGGGCCGCCGCGCGTCATCTCCCAGATGATCGGGAAGGAATTGAAGACGTTCATGACGTTGATGAGCAAGGCTACGATGAAGGCCGGCCTGAGCAAGGGCAGGGTGATGCCGAGATAGGTGCGCCAGACCCCGGCACCATCCACCCGCGCCGCCTCATAGACGTCGGAGGGAATGCTCTGAAGCCCGGCGAGCAGCGCGTAGGTCGAAAAAGGCACGGAAACGAAGATCGCGACCACGATCATCCAGGCGAAGGCGGAGCCGGGCGAGCCCAGCCAGTCCGAAGCTTCGCTGTTGAAACGGGCCAGCAGGCCGATGTCGTGGAGGAAGACGTTGATGACGCCGTTATTGGCGTCAAGCCCCCAGCGAAAAACGATCGCCGTCATCATGACGGAGGCAGCCCACGGCGCGATAAGCGCCCAACGCGCCGCTCGGCGTCCCGGGAATTTCTGGTTGAAGAGCTGGGCGAGCGCCAAGCTGATCAGCATGGTGCAGACGACGATGGTCGCGACCCAGATCACGGTGCGGACCAGGATGCCGGTGAGATCGGGCTCCTGCCAGAGGAAGACGAAGTTCCGCCAGCCCGCCCAGCCGCGGATGAACCCGTCCGGGCTGATATTCTGGAAGGCGGTCTCGATCATGATGACGACGGGCCAGAGCACCACCCCGGCGATCAGCAGGACGGCAGGCCCGACCCAGAGGACAGGGCCTAGCCGGGAGAAAAACCGCGTGGGGCGATGGCGCTTCTGCGCCACCACCCCCTGCTCGAGCGTGGACAGGCTCATTCGGAAATACCGCCCGCGGCTCAGCTGCCCTTGAGCGCGGTCTGCTGGATGCTATCCAGCACAGCCTTCGGATGCGGGCCGATGGCGGTGCCGATGAGCTGCTGGATCTGCGTCTTCACCTGGGCCCAGACGGGGGAATTCGGATACTGCACAGCCTTGGGCAGGGCATCGACGAAGGAGGCGAGCGCCGGATCAACCTTCACGAAGGCCGCAGCCCCCGAGGTCGTGCCCGGCAGCAGGTTGTATTCCTGGGCGAAATCGACCTGGTACTGGTCCTGCATCGCAAAATCCAGGAACTTCTTGATGGCTTCCTGTTTGGAACCGTCGGTCTTGAAGGCGGCGATGAAGTCGCAGACGCCGAGCGTCGTATCGAGCGGACCGGTCTTGCCCGCGATCGGCGCCGTGCCCCAATCACTGTCCTTGAGCACGCCCGCCTGCTTGATGATGGGCAGCAGCGCGGTAAGACCGTTGAGCATGCCGACCTGGCCCTGGGCGAACTGCTCCAGGATCACGGCGCGGTTCTTGGTGCCCGGATTGGGTTCGGTATCGCCGGCCTTCACAAGCTTGGTCATGAAGTCCAGCGTCTCGACGTTCTGCGGACTGTTGATGTCCCACTTACCGTCCGCCGTCTGGAAGCCGCCGCCATTGCCGAGGAGCCAGAGGAACGTTTCGGCTTGCGCCTCTTCCGGCCCGAGCGGCATGCCGTAGCCGATCTTGCCCAGGGCTTCGATTTTACCGGCATCCGTCATCAGCTCATCCCAGGTCTTGGGCGGGGCGGCAATGCCGGCCTGGGCAAAGAGCTTCTTGTTGTAGAACATCGCCCGCGAACTGGTGGTGAAGGGCATGCCGTACTGCACACCCTCGTAACTGCCCAGCGTCTTGAAGGCCGGCATCAGGTTCGAAGGATCGCTGAGCACGTCGCTCGCCTTGTAGAGCAAACCTTCCTGCGCATAGTTCGAGAAGTAGTCGCCTTCGGTGACGTCAGGATACTGGCGATTCTGCACCATGGTCTGAATTTTGGTGTCGAAATCGTTCCAGTTGACCGTCTGGACCTTCACGGTGATCGACGGATTGGCCGCATGGAACGCGTCCGCGATCTTCTGCCAGTAGATCTGGCTGCTGTCGGCGGGGCCGGTGCCGTAATCGGCGGCCACCAGTGTCAGAACCGTATCCGCTCGCGCCGGTTCGGCAGCAAACAGACCCAGGGTCAGAGCAAAAGCCGCGGACATTCCGCCGGCGAAGAGGGGACGACAGGCGATGCGCATAGGAAGCCTTCTCCTGGTGTTTCTTCTTAAGCGGGCCGAACTCTAGGCGCGGCTCCGCGGGGTTGTATAGCGTGCTCGGTGCCGGCTTCGCCGCCACTGCCAGGGCCTCCGTTCAAAGACCCCGGTCGCGGTGCGGGCCATGCGCCCTCGCGTGGTTGACGGCTCAGCTTCCCTTGAGCGCGGTCTGCTGGATCGTCGTCAGCACTGCCTTCGGATCGGGCCCGATGGCGGTGCCGATGATCTGCTGGATCTGCGTCTTCACCTGCGCCCAAACCGGATCGTTCGGGTATTGAACCGCATTCGGCAGAGCCTTCACAAAGGGCGCGAGCGTTGCGTCGGTCTTCGCGAGTTCGACGGCCGCCGAGGTCGTGCCCGGCAGTTCCAGATACATATGCACGAAGTCGAGCTGGTATTTATCCTGGAAGGCGAAATCGAGAAACTTCTTGATCGCCGCCTGCTTGCTGCCATCCGTTTTGAAGGCGGCCACGAAATCGCAGACGCCCAGCGTCTTGTCGATCGGCCCGGTGCGGCCGGCGATCGCGGCGGTGCCAAGATCGCCCTTCTTGAGAACGTTGGCGGAGTTGATGATCGGCAGCAGCGCCACCTCTCCATTCATCATGCCGATCTGGCCTTGGGCGAATTCATTGAACAGATCGGTGCGGTTCTTGGTGCCGGGGTTCGGCTCGGTATCGCCCGCCTTCACCAGCTTGGTCATGAATTTCAGGGTCTCGACGTTCTCCGGGCTGTCGATCACCCATTTGCCGTCCGCCGACTGGTAGCCGCCGCCATTGCCGAGGAACCACAGCAGCGTCTCCGCCTGGGCTTCCTCTGGCCCGAGCGGCAGGCCGAAGCCGATCTTGCCCTTGGCCTCGATCTTTGCCGCATCCGTCGCAATCTCATCCCAGGTCTTGGGCGGGGTGGTGATGCCGGCTTCGGCAAAAATCGCCTTGTTGTAGAAGAGGGCGCGGGCACTGGTGGTGAAGGGCAGGCCGTATTGCACGCCGTTATAGCTGCCCAGTTCCTTGAAGACCGGCATCAGGTTTGACGGGTCCGAAAAGACGTCACTGACCTTGTAGAGAAGTCCTTCCTGCGCATAGTTCGAGAAATAATCGCCCTCGGTGATGTCTGGATACTGGCGATTCTGCACCATGGTCTGAACCTTGGTATCGAAGTCATTCCAGTTGACGATCTGAACCTTCACCGTGATCGTCGGATTCGCGGCATGGAAGTCATCCGCGATCTTCCGCCAGTAGATCTCGCTGGTATCCTTGGGACCTGTTCCGTAGTCGGCCGCGACCAGCGACAGCACCGTATCCGCCCTCGCCGGCGCTGCGGCAAACAGACCAAGGGTCAGAGCGAACGCCGCGGAGACGCCGCCGGCGAGGAGGGGACAACGGGCGATGCGCATGAGGGAGCCTTGGTTGGGGTTCGAGCAATGCAGGGCTGAACTCTAAGCAGGGCTACGCCGGCTTGTATAGCCGGGATGTTCCGATCTTTCGTTTCTCCTTGTGGCGTCGCGTTGACGGTTCAGCCTTGGGACGAATGCCACCGCTCACAACAAAATTCTTACCAGGCGCAGGTCCCAGGGCTTTGCATCGTCTCACTTCTGTTGTGTGATCGACTGATGCAGCTGCGTCAGACCGGCGGTAATGCCGCCATCCACCGGCAGGATCACGCCGGTGATATGCGAGGCCTCGTCGGAGGCAAGAAAGGCCACCGCGCGCGCCACATCCAGCGGGGTCGCAACCTTCCGCAGGGGATACCAGGCGGTGACCTCCTCGAAGACCTGGGGGTTGGCGGCGAGCCGTCCATCCCAGGCGCGCGTGCGCACCGTGCCAGGAGCGACCGCATTCACCCGCACGCCGTGCGGCCCGTATTCGACAGCAAGGCATTGGGTGAAATGCAGCAGCCCCGCCTTGGCGGCGCTATAGGCCGGATGGCCGAAACTGCCGCTGAGCCCGTTGACCGACCCCATGTTGACGATCACCCCCCCGCAAGCCAGCAGATGGTCCTGAAAGGCGCGCGTGCAGAGAAAGGCGCTGTCGAGGTTGAGCGCGATATCCCGCCGCCAGGTGGCGAAATCCAGGTCGCGCATCTTGTAGCTGAAGGCATGGCCGGCATTGTTGACCAGCACCCGCACGTCGCCGATTGCAAGCGCCGCGCGGGCCGCGTCATTCACCGCCGCCTCGTCCGTCACGTCGAGCGTCATGGCCTCGGCCACGCCGCCCGCCGCCCGGACGCGCGCCACAACCTCTGCCGTGCGGTCCGCCGCGAGATCGGCGCAGATGACACCCCAGCCGCGGGATGCCAGCACATCGGCGATGGCGCCGCCGATATCGCCGCCACCGCCGGTGACGAAGGCCCAGTGCAGCGGCTTATTCATACCGCCTCCACGC
>NZ_DATJJK010000081.1:0-5276 GCF_035492295.1 Acidisoma sp.
CAGCCCGCCATGGATCAGCTTGGTGGAGGCAGAGGAGGTGCCGGAGGCGAGATCGCGCTGTTCGCAGAGAAAGACGCTGAACCCCCGCCCCGCCGCATCCCGCGCAATGCCGCAGCCGTTCACGCCGCCGCCAATCACAGCAAGGTCGTATGGCTCAGGGGTGGCTGCGGAATTCACCGTCGTTTCGTCTCCCTATCCGCGCTCTCTGTGGGCGCTTCTTCTTAACAGGACTGAAACACGAAACTTTCGAATGTGCAAGCGATCAAAGCGCGCAAAATCCGAAAATGCATCTGGTCGCGCTTACTCCTGCTCCTCTTCGATCTCCCCGCCAGTCTCGATGATTTGGATTCCGAGGCGTTGAAAAAGTTCAGACATTTTCGAAGGAAGCTTATCGGTGACCAAAGTGTGGATTTCGTCCAGCCGGGCAATACGCACCGGAGCGCGGCGGCTGAACTTGGTCTGGTCGGTGACCAGCACCACCTGGCGGGCATTTTCGATTATTGCGCGCGAAACCTGCACTTCGCGAACATCGTAATCGAGCAGTGTGCCGTCCTCGTCGATCGCCGAGGTGCCGATGATGGCGAGATCGACCTTGAACTGGCGGATGGTGTCAGCCGCCATCTGCCCCACCACGCCGCCGTCGGTCGGGCGGATGGTTCCGCCCGCAATCACCACGCTGATGGAGGCATTGCGGTAGAGCGTATTGGCGACATTGATGTTGTTGGTGATGACGAGCAGGCCGGTATGGCCGAGCAGCGCCTGCGCCACCTCCTCGGTCGTCGTGCCGAGATTGATGAATATCGATGAATGGTCAGGAACGAGCGTCGCTGCGGCCTCGCCGATCCGACGCTTGTTGGACTGTGCGACCAGTTTCCGCGCCTCGTAGGCGAGGTTCTCCACCCCGGAGGCGACGACAGCGCCGCCATGGGTACGGGTGATGAGGCGCGCTTCGCTGAGGTCGTTCAGATCGCGCCGGATGGTTTGCGGCGTCACGCCGAAGCGGGCAACGAGATCCTCGACCGAGACCCGGCCCGTCTCGCGCACAAGGCCAACGATCTCCTGCTGGCGGCGGGAGGCGGGGCGCAGAATATCCATGGTCGTCCTAGTGTCTGTCATGGGGGAGTTTTGTGGTTCTTTCTCTCAAGAAAGAACACTCTCGTCCTGGCCGGGGTGCTGGGCGAGGCCGAGGTTGAAGGCGATGGAGATGCGCAGCTGCGAGCCCCGGTAAGGCCGCACCTGGTGGAAGAGCCAGGAGGGAAACAGGAATAGCAGGCCCGGGCGCGGGCGGATGGTCTCTCCCGAGCCGACTGAGGCACCATCCTCACCCGCGAATTTCAAGGCAGGGGCATACATGCCGGGACCGGGGCCGCGCGGGTCGATCATTTCGAACTCGCCGCCGAGTGCCGGGTCCGTCGCGCAGCCGCCATCATCCACATAATAGGTGCCGGACCAGAAGCTGCCGGGATGGTAGTGGCAGATATTGGCGTCCCCCGGCCCGTTGACATTGGCCCAGGCTTGGGTGGTCCAGGTCGGGTAGACGGGTTGTCCCTTGCGGTCCGCGGTCATGCGATTGGCCACTTGGCGGGCGGCCGCCAGGATTTCGCCAACGCGCGCCCCACCCCATTCCTCCAGCGCGCGATCGGAATGCCAGCCGCCTGCATTGGACGCCTGGACCGAGGGGTTGGCCGCCCGCCGCTCCAGGATGAGCCGGCGGAGTTCGGCATTGCGCGCCTCGGCATCCGGCAGTTCGACGGCGGCGACCGGCGTCGCAAAAAGGCCACGAATGTTGATTTCGATGCGCGCCATGTTCGTTTCCCCCGGGCGGACCCTGGGCGCTGAGAGCGATGGCTGTCAAGCGGAAGGGAAGGCAACCGGGGGCGGCTACGCATAGCATTAGCGACCGGGCGTACAGAACCTATGTGGTCCGGAACCCTCGCGTGCTTCGTTTCACGTCAACGGCTGCTTATCCCTGTCAACGGGGGGCGGTGTTCGGCTGCTGACAGCAGAGGGCACGGGGCGGCCTATGCGGCTCAACCTTCCGCGTCCTTCAGCATCGTTGGGGGGGTGCCGCACTCATCCAACGTGAGATTCTATCAAACATTATTATATCATAATATATGTTAAGTCAACATTAAAGTTAACCTTTCGAAAGAATGTTTGTGAGGAGCAAAAAATCCGGATTGACACCCGGCCTGAAGGCAGTCCTAGATACATAACATAAAGTTAACGAACCCCGTGGAGGAGCAAGTGCCGATGTCAAACCCTTGGGCTAAAATATCTATCGGAGCGGCTTTTTTAGCTGCTCTGTCAACAACGGCTTGTCAGGCTCCTGGAGAAAATGCTAAGGCAAATGTTTACAGCGAAAGTCAGGTCAATAGCCGACAGGCCGCTGAAGTGATCGACATTCTTGCTGTGATGCCTGCAAAGGTGGAAGTCAGTAACGAACAGAATCAAAAAACGGCACAGGTTATCGGTGGGCTTTTAGGGGCGATTGGCGGCGGAGTGCTCGGCGGCAGCCTAGCCAATAATGGTTTGGCAGGAGGAACGGCGGGAGCTGCGGGTGGTGCGGTTGCGGGTGCTGCAGCTGGCTCTCTTGTATCGTCCGAGGCTTTGGTTTCGGGTGTTTCGATTACCTATGAGGATCACGGACAGACTTACAATTCTGCTCAAGTTGGCGATATCTGTGAGTATGCGCCAGGAAAGGCGGTCATGGTCGCGACTGGGCCTGGGGTCACACGAATTCAGCCAAACACAAAATGCCCGCCGCCTAAGGCATAGCCTATGAAGAGAATCCCGATCCTGCTGATCGGCATTGGGCTATGCTTTGGTGGCTCAGGCGCAGCACAGGCGCAAAGCCTTTCCGATCAAATAGACTCTGTGTATGCCGCGCAACAACAGAACGAGGCTGCAGCGCGAGCCCAAGCCGATGCGCAGCGGGCCGCGATGCAGCGCGCGCAGCAGCGGCAGTGGACAGCAGAGCGAAGAGCTGCGGCAGCCGCAGCCTCACGACATGCAGCCCAGCAGGCGGCAATCGAAGCAGACAAGAAGCGAGACCAATCCTATCAGGACCAGCTTCGCGCTTTGGACGTTCAGGAGCGTGAACTCCAGCTTGAGGCCGAGAAAGGGCGGCTTGCTCGTGAGAATGATTTCATCAACCAGGAATTGGATCGGAACAAGGCAGAAACCGATGTAATTCAAGCCCAAGCAGACGCAACAAGAAACATCTCATCGGGGACAAAGAGTTTTCTCGAACAGACCGGGCAAGCTGAAGTCAAAGCCGAAACGCCGAGCGTGTCGAATTAGGATTAGCCAGAATGCTGCGGCTGTGCACGCTGCTCATGCAGAGTCTGCGAGCTGGACGAATGGAGGCCAGCCTCAGCGTGACCACGGTATCCGTCTGGACTGCAACTGGCAGTTACTGTGATAGAGATAGAAGGACGCCACGCTCGAAAGAGGACAACTGGTTCGACCCCCCCCGGAGTTGGTGGCGCGGGTGAAGCGGACGCGGGAGGCGCAGCAAAAGGCCGAAAGCCAGCAGCGACCTCGGATGGTCCGGTCACCCCGGGTGCATCGTACGGCTTGGCGGCTTTGGACCCATCGCGGGCGGTAGCCGGAGCGTCCTACGATCCCCAAAGCGGATATCACCGGTGATATCATCCCGGCGGCTACGCGCCCATCTGGGCGCTGGAACCGCTTGAGAAACGTTCCCATTCAACTTGGTTCCGTCTTCCATTGGCGCATCGGCCAAAGTTCGGGAAGTTTGTTGGCTAGAACATTCCGGTCGGTTCGCTTCCGGTCAAAATCCGCCTGCTGTCTGTCAGTCGCGCGATGCGGACATCCCCGCGAGAAGGGGAGCGTGCGCGGCGAGCCTGCGAGACAGGAACTCTGTAAACATCCGCACGCGCTTAGTCTTGCGCGTCTCCCCCTGGGTGAGAAGCCAGAGCGTTCCGTGTATGTGGAGGCCAGAGCCGGGCGCTCTCACGAGCAGCGGGTCGGCATCTCCCACAAAGCAGGGCAGTATCGTCATGCCAAGCCCCTGCCGCACCGCCGCGATCTGCGTCTCGCCGTCCGTGGTCTTGAACGGAACTCCCGCGGCGCTGACCTCGCCCTCGCGCGCCCAGTCGGAGACGCCATTCTGGCTCACGACGATCCACCGGATGGGATCCGCCGCGCCCGCACGCCACGCGGCCAATCGATCGCGAGCGATGTAAACGCCGCCGAACAACTCCGGTCCCTTCAGGCCATGCAGATTGAGCGGTAGAGTCTTGCGGTCGTAAACAACGCGGATCGCGACGTCGGCCTCGCGGTTGGTCAGATTTGCCAACTCGCCGGATGACTGGATCTCCATCTCTATCTCAGGATGCAGGCGCGCGAACTCGGCGAAGTCCGGCATGAGCAGGTGGGTTGCCAGCGGCGGCGCCAGCGTGACCCGCAGAAGCCCGCGCACACCTTGATCGCGACCGAAGACGCGTGTCTCCAGCTGGTGGGACGTCGCTTCCATCTGGTTCGCGAGCTCTAACACCTCCTCGCCCGCAGGTGTCAGCCGATAGCCCGCGGGACGCTTTTCGAACATCTGCGCACCGAGATGTTCCTCGAGCTGAGCGATGCGTCGCAACACGGTCGCGTGGTTCACCCCGAGGCGCTTGGCGGCGGTGCGCACCGAGCCCGCGCGTGCGGTGGCAAGAAAGTAGCGAACGTCGTCCCAGTCGATCATGGTGCATTCTCGCGCCGCGCAATGGACCTTCAAAGTCCGCTTCTAGCCTGTGGAGCCGAAACACGCGAGTTCACTGGGGCTGTCAGCCATTTCCCCGGTTCGCTTGTGCACCACCGCTGTGCGTGATTTCGCACTCGCTGAACGACCGAGGTACGTCCATCTGGAGGGGCTCAGGGACATCCCCAACCACCCACATCGAAGGATACGAGGCTATGAGAAAGCTGGAAGGCAAGGTCGCCGTCATCACGGGCGGAAGCAGCGGGATCGGGTTGGCCACGGCCAAGCGCTTCGTTGAAGAGGGCGCCCACGTTGTAATCTCAGGGCGGCGAGAGAAGGAGTTGAAGGAAGCCGCAGCCTTGATCCGAGACAACGTCACCACGGTCGCAGGGGACGTCACGCGCCTGGAGGATTTGGACCGTCTCTACGCCGTCGTGAAGGAGAAGCACGGTCACATCGACGTCCTCTTCGCCAATGCCGGCTGGGGTGAAATCGCGCCGCTTGTAGCGGCTACCGAAGCTCATTTCGACAAAACCTTCGACTTAAATGCGAAGGGAACGTTCTT